>NZ_JACNMS010000002.1:600000-933824 GCF_020595125.1 Jeotgalibacillus aurantiacus | reverse complement strand
CGGGATAAGTGCTGAAAGCATCTAAGCATGAAGCCCCCCTCAAGATGAGATTTCCCACACGCAAGTGGTAAGATCCCTGAAAGATGATCAGGTAGATAGGTTCGAGGTGGAAGCATGGCGACATGTGTAGCTGACGAATACTAATCGATCGAGGACTTAACCAAATTAGGTGATTCTCGAACCTTGCGGTTGTTTGATGTTGTATCCAGTTTTGAGGGTTCGAATTTCCTCTAAAAAAAGAGTTGAATTCACCTTCACAAAGTGGTATAATAAATCTTGTCGCTGCAAAGTGATAAAGTCTAGTGATGACAGCGAAGAGGTCACACCCGTTCCCATGCCGAACACGGAAGTTAAGCTCTTCAGCGCCGATGGTAGTTGGGGGTTTCCCCCTGTGAGAGTAGGACGTCGCTAGGCTTATTATTCCACAGTAGCTCAGTGGTAGAGCAATCGGCTGTTAACCGATCGGTCGTAGGTTCGAGTCCTACCTGTGGAGCCATGGAGAGCTGTCCGAGAGGTCGAAGGAGCACGATTGGAAATCGTGTAGGCGGCTACCGCTGTCTCAAGGGTTCGAATCCCTTGCTCTCCGCCATTGCCATTTTTTAAATGGCCCGTTGGTCAAGTGGTTAAGACACCGCCCTTTCACGGCGGTAACACGGGTTCGAATCCCGTACGGGTCACCATTACATACTTTGTTTTATCCCACGGAGAATTAGCTCAGCTGGGAGAGCATCTGCCTTACAAGCAGAGGGTCGGCGGTTCGAGCCCGTCATTCTCCACCATTATTTAAATTTTATATCGTCGCGGGGTGGAGCAGCTCGGTAGCTCGTCGGGCTCATAACCCGAAGGTCGCAGGTTCAAATCCTGCCCCCGCAATTACCTTTGGTCCCGTGGTGTAGCGGTTAACATGCCTGCCTGTCACGCAGGAGATCGCCGGTTCGATCCCGGTCGGGACCGCCATTTTTAACACATGTATTGAAAAACATTTCTATACATAGTATGATATTAAATGCTTATCTGGCTTTGTAGCTCAGTTGGTAGAGCAATGGACTGAAAATCCATGTGTCGGCGGTTCGATTCCGTCCAAAGCCACCATTTTAGCCGGTGTAGCTCAACTGGTAGAGCAACTGACTTGTAATCAGTAGGTTGGGGGTTCAAGTCCTCTTGCCGGCACCATGTTTCACTTATATATGGAGGGGTAGCGAAGTGGCTAAACGCGGCGGACTGTAAATCCGCTCCTTCGGGTTCGGCAGTTCGAATCTGCCCCCCTCCACCATTTCACAGGGGCATAGTTTAACGGTAGAACAGAGGTCTCCAAAACCTCCGGTGTGGGTTCGATTCCTACTGCCCCTGCCAATTAAAATTTAATTTTTCACAATGGCGATTGTGGCGAAGTGGTTAACGCACCGGATTGTGGTTCCGGCATTCGTGGGTTCGATTCCCATCAGTCGCCCCATATATACATTGGGCTATAGCCAAGCGGTAAGGCAACGGACTTTGACTCCGTCATGCGTTGGTTCGAATCCAGCTAGCCCAGCTTTGCGGGAGTAGTTCAGTGGTAGAACACCACCTTGCCAAGGTGGGGGTCGCGAGTTCGAATCTCGTCTTCCGCTCCATATTTGTTTTTGGCGGCATAGCCAAGTGGTAAGGCAGAGGTCTGCAAAACCTTTACCACCGGTTCGAGTCCGGTTGCCGCCTCCATTTACTACTTGAATGAAAAAATCAATTATGTTACATTTTTAAACGATAAGCACAGTTTCCAACGTGCCGATGTGGCGGAATTGGCAGACGCGCACGACTCAAAATCGTGTTCCTTCGGGAGTGCCGGTTCGACCCCGGCCATCGGTACTTACTATAATATTGCGGGTGTAGTTTAGTGGTAAAACCTCAGCCTTCCAAGCTGATGTCGTGAGTTCGATTCTCATCACCCGCTCCAAACATACATAACCAACGCAGTGTTTCGTTACTAAAACGAAGCATTGCGTTTTTTTATGTGCCACTTTTATCTAAAAACATGGTGCAGCTCATTTTAGGCGGCACCATGTTAAAATAAATATGTTTAAGAGATAATCCGGGTTGTTGCAGACCCTCCGTTTACCTGAATGAACATTTCTTTAAGAGATGAAAGAAACTTCTCTTTATTTTCTTCTGATAAAGAAGGACGGAAATAAACAATTTGAAGAGCTTCTGTCGTTTTTTCTGAAACAGATGTTTTAACAGAATCAACAAATGGGCTGCCGAACGGGCCGTTTTGATCTGCTGCAACGACAAGATTATGTGCGGAGTTGGTTCTTCCGTTCAGTCCTTCGAACATTTCGTTTTCAGAGCCTAACCGTAATTCGATGGAACCTTCGATTTTAGATGAATCGTAAATCCCGATAGGCGTCTCATATTGCAGTGAGAAAAAATTATTAAGATCAATCGCTGAGTTGATGCTGGTCAGGTAATTCTGCTTCTGGATTCTTTTTAAAAGCGCTTCTGTGCTGTGACGATAGCGGTTTGGATCTTTACCATGATCCTTAAATAGCGTACGCCATTCTGCCACGCCCGGGAAGCTTGAAGGAGGCTTATCCTGTAAGTCAAAAAACAGAGACTCCTGAAACAGCTGTAATCTCCCTTTTAACATCTGAGGGGATTCACTTACAACAATATTGTGATAGTTGATAATGCCAAAGGAAAATGGTGCACCAATTGAAGAATGAATGGATTTTTCCATAACAGACAGCTCCTTAGATGAAATATATACAGTTTACCATGAAAGAAAGGGAAGGAGGGCTAGCATGAATTATGATGCGTTGAAACAGGAAATTCTTGATCATGCAGAGTCTCTTGGAATCGATAAAATCGGTTTTACAAGTGCAGGGTACTTTTCTGAATTGAAAAACAGACTGATCAGACAGCAGGAACTCGAATATCAGTCAGGATTTGAGGAGCCGGATGTGGAAAAGAGAACGGATCCATCCCTGCTGCTGTCTGAGCCGCGCTCTATTATCTCTATTGCGCTAGCTTATCCCTCCAAAATGAAAGACGCACCGCGCAGTAAGGCAGGAGAGAGAAGAGGGATCTTTGCCAGGGCTTCATGGGGGGAAGACTATCACACTGTTCTGAGAGACAGGCTGGAACGTCTTGAGCACTTTATTAAGGAAAGAGTGCCTCATGCCAGGTTTAAATCAATGGTCGATACAGGGGAGCTTGTGGACAGAGCGGTGGCTGAAAGGGCAGGTATTGGATGGAGTGCGAAGAACTGTTCGATTATCACACCCGAGTTCGGTTCATATGTGTATTTGGGCGAAATGATCACGAATCTGCCGTTTACGCCTGATCAGCCGATGGAGGATCAGTGTGGGAGCTGTAATTTATGTGTTGATGTCTGTCCAACGGGTGCACTCGTTCAAGGGGGGCAGCTTGATTCGAAAAAATGTATTGCATTTTTAACACAGACAAAAGGGTTTTTACCGGACGAATACCGGGCCAAAATCGGGAATAGGCTGTATGGATGTGATACATGTCAGACCGTTTGTCCGAAAAATAAGGGCATAGATCTTCATCTGCATGAGGAATTTGAGCCGGAGCCGGAGCTTGCAAAGCCATTGCTGGAACCACTCCTGACGATCAGTAATCGTGACTTTAAAGAAAAATATGGTCACATGTCAGGTTCATGGCGAGGAAAAAAACCGATTCAGAGAAATGCGCTGATTGCGCTGGCTCATTTTAAGGAAAAGTCAGCACTACCGGCGATTTTGACCGTGCTGAAGGAAGATGTACGCCCGGTCATGAGAGGCACAGCAGCCTGGGCAGCCGGGAAAATCGGTGGTGTGGAAGCAGAAGAAGCGCTGCTGAAGCAAAAAGCAGTTGAAAAAGATCTGGACGTCTTAAATGAAATTGAAAAAGGATTACAGCTTTTGACGAAAGAATCCTGAAAGGTGTGATCAGGCTGTATAACAGGGCTAAGGCAATTGAGTATGCTGAAAAGTGGTGGAACGGGAGAAATCCTGCGTTCCCTTCATTTGAAGTAGACTGTACAAATTTTATATCACAGTGCTTGTTAGCTGGTGGCATACAAATGAGAGGATATCCAAACCGGGCTTCCGGGTGGTGGATGATGAACGGCAGCTGGAGTTTCAGCTGGGCAGTTGCCCACTCAATGCGCTGGTTTCTCCCGTCAATCGCAACACAGGTATCAGATGTCAGTCAGCTTGAATTAGGCGATGTGATCTGTTATGACTTCAGCGGAGATGGCAGAGTGGATCATACAACGATGATCACTGCCATTTCAAACGGCACTCCCCTGGTAAACGCCCACACGAATGACAGCCGGATGCGGAATTGGGCATATCGGGATTCAGCAGCCTATACCCCGAATATCCGCTATTATTTTTTTCATATTTCATGATAGAATAAGAAAGATTGTACTGATAGAAATCGTTGAGGTGAAATAGATTGGGTTTACACGTTGTATTATTTCAGCCGGAAATACCGGCAAACACAGGAAATATCGCAAGAACATGTGCTGCGACAGGAACGGCACTTCATTTAATTCGTCCATTGGGTTTTTCAACGGATGATAAAATGCTGAAACGGGCAGGTCTTGATTATTGGGAACATGTTGATCTTCATTATCATGATTCGCTTGATGATTTTTATAAGTCGAGTGAAGGCGGGGAGTACTTCTATTTAACGAAGTACGGAACGCAGCCTCATTCCACGTTTGATTACTCAAACACAGATCAGGACTTTTATTTTATCTTTGGCCGCGAAACATCCGGGCTGCCCGACGATGTCATTGAAAATAACAAGGACCGCGCATTGCGCATTCCAATGAATGGTCACGTGCGTTCATTGAATCTTTCCAACACAGCAGCCATTCTTGTTTATGAAGCTTTAAGGCAGCAGGGCTATCCTGGACTTGGATAACATTTAAGAGTAACCTGACTCATATCAAGAGTCAGGTTTTTATAATATGTAAAATTTTGGTGGGACTTCAAATTAACGAATTGGAAAAAAGATCGATTACACAAATATAAAAAGTGCCGGAGACATCCGGAGACTCCTGTGGCGGAAAGGGACAGGTGAAACCGACTGTGCGAAGCGCAGGCGGGTTCACCGCCCGGCCACGGAGCGGAGGATGTCTCCGGCACGGTTTCTATAATCAAGACTCTATTGAAAGCTGTCCCAAAAAACGGGACAGCTGTATTTTTTATAATGATATAGCCATTCGTCCGAGCTGAATGATTCGCATCGTTTTCTCAATTTTTGTACACTTATCAGTAGACATGAATGAAAGGTTGCGATGGATGTATGAATGAAACAATTAAAATGATGCTTGAGCACCGCTCAGTGAGAAAGTTTAAAGACGAAGCTTTGACAGCGGAGCAGATTGAGGTGATTGTGAAGGCTGCTCAGAGTGCTTCCACCTCAAGCTTTATTCAGGCCTACAGCATTATTGGAGTGACGGATCAGGAAAAAAGAGAGAAACTTGCGGCGCTGGCAGGTGGCCAAAGCTATGTGGCAGAGACAGGTCACTTCTTTGTATTTTGTGCTGACTTATACCGTCACTCTCTGATTGGACAGTGGGACGGTGCTGATGTCAATGATTCGCTGGAATCTATGGAGAAGTTTATGGTGGCTGTCATTGATGCATCACTGGCTGCGCAAAATGCTTCTGTGGCGGCTGAATCAATGGGGCTGGGTATTTGTTATATTGGCGGCATCCGGAATCATCTGGATGAAGTGAGTGAGCTTCTCGGGACACCAGAACATGTCATTCCCCTATTTGGTCTGACAGTGGGTGTGCCTGATCAGGAAACGGCTGTTAAGCCGAGGTATCCATTTAAAACGGTTTACCATGAAAATACGTATCAGTCCGATGAGGAAGCGGTCCGTAGTGAGCTGGAGGAGTATAACGATGTGATTTCAAGCTATTATCATCAGCGGACGGAAGGGAAACGTTCGGATAAATGGACGGAGCAAATGGCCGGTATGCTCAGCCGTAAGAGCAGAATGTATATGAAGGATTTCGTGGAAAAGAAAAAGTTTGCCCGGAAATAATAAAAAGACCGTACGCTTGTACGGTCTTTTTATTATTCCTTATGAGAGCCCGGCTTATCGTTATAGCCAGCAGAGAAAATAGCAGCAAGAAATGCTACACAAATACCTAAAATAAGTACTGTACCCATGAATATAACCTCCCTGTAAGCGTTCAAATTGATCACTACTAGTAAGTATACCCGACAACAGCCGCATTGTGAATAAAGGAAAGGCAGTTAATTTGCGATTAACTTGAAACTGTCATCACTTTATCATAAACAGCGCATGATTGTTAAAATTCAAATGGATTGCTGAAAAAATGTTTAAACAGATAAACCCACGTGTATATAAGTCCTATAGAACTAGGAAAAAAGGAGTGTGTTTGAATATGAAAATGCTGAATCGTTTAACGTTTCGATTTCTTGCTGTTCTGATTGCGGTGCTTTTGTTTAATACAACCATTTCAAGTTTTATTATCCAGGCAATTCAGTCGACAGGGATTGAGCTCGGTGTGATTGGTATTTGGCTGAATAACTTTATGAATGTCATTGTTGCAACGGTTTTAATCGGTCTGACGATCCGCAGTATGATGTTACGTCCAATTCAGAAAATGATTGAAACGACAAAGAAATTTCAGCAGGGGGACATGAAGGCGAGAATTCAGTCCAAATCGAAAAATGAGCTTGGGTATCTAGCGGGGCAAATGGATAAATTATTTGACCAGATCGAGCTCAATCACCAGATGAAAGCTTCCCAGCAGGAGCAGGTTGCAGCGACATCAGATTCAGTCAGCCATTCCATCGGTTCCATCACAACAAATATGACGGATAATACAGGAAAATTCGGTTTGATCTATTCCAGATCCGGAAAACAGTTATCCTCTTATCAGGAGATTGCAGCGATCATACATATGATTAGTGGAAAAGTAGATAAAACAGCGGATAAAATGCAGGACGTTAAACAGTCCTTTTCTTCGATTGACCGTTATTCAAGGGAAGGCATAAAGCTTGCTGATGAAACAGCGGGAACAGTGGAAGAAATTGAATCGTACGTGAAAACAACGGATCATTATTTTAATCAGTTAAAAGAAGAGATTCTTTCCACTAAAAAAATGTCTCAGGTCATTTCAGAAGTAGCTGAACAGACAAACTTATTAGCACTTAATGCATCCATAGAAGCGGCAAGAGCGGGAGAGCATGGTAAGGGTTTTGCAGTGGTGGCAGATGAAGTGAAAAAGCTGGCTTCGAGTGTTGGTGAAGCAACGAGGTCCATTGATCAATCGGTAAATGAAATTGTCTTAAAAACAGAGAGTGCCGCTTTTGATAGCAGGCAAAAAGCGGAGGAGATTAATAAAAATATCAGTAAAATCAGTGATATGAATCATCACTTTACTGAAATTATCAAGGGTGTTCAGCAGAGCGACAGTGAAATAGAGTCTGCGAGAAATGATTCTGTGCAGCTGAAGGCTGAATTTAACGCCATTTCATCGACTGTTGAAAGTCTCGTTTCTGAAAATGAGGAAGCGATGAGACAGATGCAGGACTATCAGGATAATATTACGAAGGAAACCGGAAAGATTAAAGAGATGGAATCATCCCTGATTGAACTAAAGACAGCAATTGTTCAGGCAGGCTGAAAAAGCACATGATCCGCTTCCCTTTTGCATACCGTGTTATAGAGGACGGTTAAGAGGGGGAGTACCAATGGATATGCTAAGAAAAGTAACGGATTACCAACATAAAGAATCTGCCTTGAAGTGGGAAGGAACCTTCGGAGAGTACTTGAAGCTTCTCGAAAAAAAGCCCTGGGTCGCTCAATCCGCACATGCGCGCATCTACAACATGATTCAGGACGCAGGCGTAGAAACCGTCAACGGGAAGAAATATTATCAGTTTTTCAAAGAAAGGTTATTTGGGCTAGAGGAACCGCTTGAAAAGCTGGTTGAAGAGTATTTTCACCCTGCAGCAAGACGTCTTGATGTGAAAAAGCGGATCTTATTGCTGATGGGGCCGGTGAGTGGAGGGAAATCGACGCTTGTGACGATGCTGAAAAGAGGGCTTGAAGCCTATACCCGTACAGAGCGGGGAGCAGTGTATGCCATTAAAGGCTGTCCCATGCATGAGGACCCTCTGCATCTGATTCCTGAAGCATTGCGGGAGGATTTTTTTCAGGAATATGGCATCAGAATCGAAGGAAATCTTTCTCCGTTAAATATGATGAAACTCGAAAAAGAGTACAATGGTCAAATCGATCAGGTGCCGGTGGAGAGAGTGTTTTTCTCTGAGGATAAACGGGTCGGGATCGGTACCTTCAGCCCGTCAGATCCAAAATCCCAGGATATTGCTGATTTAACCGGAAGCCTTGATTTTTCAACGATCGCTGAATTCGGGTCTGAATCAGATCCAAGGGCTTACCGTTTTGATGGGGAGCTTAACAAAGCGAACAGAGGGATGATGGAATTTCAGGAAATGCTGAAATGTGATGAAAAGTTCCTGTGGCACCTGTTATCACTTACTCAGGAAGGGAATTTTAAGGCCGGACGATTCGCGCTGATTTCAGCTGATGAGATGATTGTAGCCCACACAAATGAAACGGAGTACCGTTCCTTTATCGCTAATAAGAAAAATGAAGCGTTACATTCCCGGATGATCATTATGAAGGTTCCGTATAATCTGAAGGTGTCAGAGGAAGAGAAAATTTATGAAAAGCTGATCTCAGAAAGCGATGTATCAGATGTACACATTGCTCCCCACACGCTGAGGACGGCTGCTGTATTTACAATTCTCACAAGATTGAAGGAGCCAAACCGCAAAGATATTGATCTGATTAAAAAAATGAAGCTGTATGACGGCGATTCTGTAGAAGGCTTGGGAGATGCTGATCTTGAAGAGCTTCATAAGGAATTCCCGGATGAAGGAATGAGCGGTGTGGATCCGCGTTATGTGATTAACCGGATTTCCTCTACCATCATCCGAAAGGAAATGGAATCCATCAACGCACTTGATGTTCTTCGCTCACTTAAAGAAGGACTCGGACAGCATGCCTCCATTTCGAAGGATTTGAAGGAGCACTACTTAACCTGCATTTCACTCGCGCGTAAAGAATTTGATGAGATGGCGAAAAAAGAAGTGCAGAAAGCCTTCGTTTATTCATATGAGGAATCAGCCAAGACGTTAATGGATAATTATCTTGATAATGTCGAGGCTTATTGTCATAAAACGAAATTACGTGATCCGCTGACAGGTGAGGAAATGACACCTGATGAGCGGCTCATGCGATCGATTGAGGAGCAGATCGGCATTTCTGAAAATGCTAAAAAAGCGTTCCGTGAAGAAATACTGATCCGTATATCTGCATTTGCCAGAAAAGGGAAGCGGTTTGATTATCAGTCTCACAGCCGACTGAAGGAAGCGATTCAGAAAAAGCTGTTTTCTGATCTGAAGGATGTTGTGAAAATTACAACGTCGTCCAAAACGCCGGATGAACAGCAATTGAAGAAAATGAATGAAGTCATCGCCAGGTTGATTGATGAGTATGGCTATAATACAGTCAGTGCCAATGACCTGCTGCGCTATGTCGGAAGTCTGCTGAACCGCTGACGTTTATGAAAAGCTCCTCAGGGTAAAATCACTTTGAGGTGAGATTCATGACAGATCGTAAAAAAGAAGAGATGAAACAGGAAGTACCTGAAAACAGCTCGATGGCATCAGATCTCGAGGAAATGGATCAGCTTGGCAAGCAGATGGATAAAATGAGAACGGCTAAACAGCTGAAAAACAGGGAATCCGGAACGAAGCAGGATGAACATGAATAACGTTAATGAAGACGGGGAGCACGCATGTGGGTGCTCTCCGTTTTTTCGTTTCGTTCGTAAAACATTGCACAATGTTCATTAGATGTTTACATCAAATGGTACGTTTCACATTCACGAACATCG
The DNA here is from genome assembly GCF_020595125.1 of Jeotgalibacillus aurantiacus. Taxonomy (NCBI): domain Bacteria; kingdom Bacillati; phylum Bacillota; class Bacilli; order Caryophanales; family Caryophanaceae; genus Jeotgalibacillus; species Jeotgalibacillus aurantiacus. The sequence continues at coordinate 923,863 of NZ_JACNMS010000002.1, read as the reverse complement.
TGCATACTATAAACGCGTACTTTTTCTACGACTTTTGACTGAATTTTCAGAAAGTGTTACAATAAAAACAAAACGGGAGCGTGATCGTATGCCGGGAAGAGATTATTTCAAAGAGCTTGAACCGTTCAATGGAAGCATGGCCAACAATATGGAAGAACTCATTCTCCTTGGCAAGCAGATGGAAAAGATTCGTTCAGGCGGTGAATTAAAGGTCAGTCAACGTTTATCGGATCCGATTCAATACGATGACAAAAAATGATCAGCACAGCAGCTGATCATTTTTTTCGGTCTGAGCACATTTAGTGAAACTTTTTTAATGAAAACTCGTATAAGTAGTAAGGTTTGATAAATCGGCCGTCAGTCTATACCATGAATAAAGGAAAGGACGCTGATGACGTTGAGAATATCCACTGTTTTAAAATGGATCACAGGCGGGCTAGAGGCCTTCTGGGCGATTCCTGTACTGGGTGGTTCAATTATCGCTTTTACAGCATGGACACCGCTTTGGATCATGCTTGCCCTTCATATCGTGACACTGATCTTTGCTATGAGAGAATTCACTTCGAAAACAGGTAGTATTTTTGGCATTGTGACGAGTATTATCGGCATTATTCCATTTGTCGGATTTATCATGCACCTTGTTACCTCCATCATTCTTCTCATCGATGCATCACGCTCGACCGCTCTGGAAAAGAGCTGAAAAAATCCGCACCCCAGCGGATTTTTTTGTTTGACCGCTTGCTGAAAGAAAGGAACTGGGACTTTTTATTTCGATAACATTCACATTTCCTGCAATTTCTTTCCCGACTCTTCATACACTAAAAAAAGAGCGGAAGAAGGGGGAGTGTCCGCACGATGGAATATTCCGATTCAGCAGGCATCGTTTCACAGGAGGACTGGTCTCTTCATCAGCAAGGGGAAGAGGATCAAAAAAGACACCAGGATAAAGTACAGGACGCGATCAAAAATCGGCTGCCCGAATTAATTACAGAGGAAAATGTCATTCTTTCGAACGGCAAACAAATTGTAAAAATTCCAGTGAGATCACTTGATGAATACAAAATCCGATATGATTACGGCAAAAAGAAACATATTGGCCAGGGAAATGGAGATAGCCAGGTAGGAGATGTCATCGCACGTGGAAAAAAAGACGAACCAGGCGCACAGGAAGCGGGAGATCAGCCAGGGGAAGACTATGTAGAAACTGAGGTCTCCATAGAAGAAATCGAAACGGCTCTTTTTGCAGAGCTTGAGCTGCCTGATTTTGAACGTAAGGAAGAATCTGAGGAAATCAGTGACGGCATCCAGTTTAACGATATCAGACCAAAAGGACTCGTCGGAAACATTCATAAAAAGAAAACGATGGTGACCGCTTTTAAGCGTAACGCGATGGCAGGGAAAGCAGGCTTCCATCCCATTTTGCCTGAAGATATCAGATATAAAACCTGGAACGATTCCATTACACACGAATCTAAAGCCGTGGTCCTTGCTCTGATGGATACAAGCGGTTCAATGGGCGCGTTCGAGAAATATGTGGCACGCAGCTTTTTCTTCTGGCTTGTCCGTTTTTTGAAAGGGAAATATGCTCACGTTGAAATGAGATTCATTGCCCATCATACAGAAGCGAAAGAAGTGGATCAGGAAACGTTTTTCTCTAAAGGGGAGAGCGGGGGTACAATCTGTTCTTCTGCTTATAAAAAAGCGCTTGATATGATCAAAAAGGAATATCCGATCAACCGGTACAACGTATATGCGTTCCATTTTTCAGACGGTGATAATTTAACATCGGATAATGAGAGATGTCTGCCTGTCATACAGGAACTGGCCGAGCACTGTAACTTATTCGGCTACGGGGAAGTAAGTCAGTACCAGAGACAATCCTCTTTAATGTCTGTCTATAAAAAAACAGAGCACGACAGGATCCGGCATACGATTTTACGGAAAAAAACAGACGTGCTGGATGCACTGAAGTTTTTCTTAAAGCAAAAAGAAAAGTAAGGACTGAAGGTATTCCGGGTGAGGTGGATGATCATTTTTACATTAAAATATGGACCGTACAGAGCTTCTTAAAAAGAAGAATTTGTACGGTCCATTTTCTTATCATGATTAATGTGGTAAGAACACAAGCTGATAGGCAAATAACACAGCAAACAGGTATACAAGGAAGTGGACTTCTCTCCACTTACCTTTTACCACTTTTAATATTGGGTAAGAGATAAACCCTAGTGCAATACCAGTTGCAATACTAGACGTTAACGGCATGCTCAGGATAATGAGGAAAGCCGGAAAAGCTTCATCAATTTCTCCCCATTTAATCTGCGAGATGCTTCCCATCATTAAACTTCCAACAATAATCAATGCAGGAGCTGTAATCGCTGAAACCCCGGAAACAGCACCAACGAGCGGGCCAAAGAAAGCAGCGATGATAAATAGTACAGCAACTGTAACAGTTGTTAATCCGGTACGGCCGCCGGCAGCAACACCTGAAGAAGACTCAATGTAGGCAGAGGTTGGACTCGTTCCAACCATCGCTCCAGCCGTTGCTGCAACAGAATCCGCTAACAGCGCCTGACGCGCACGGGGCAGCGATTTCCCCTTCATCAGTCCCGCCTGCTGGGCAACACCGATCATCGTCCCTGTCGTATCAAAAATAGTAACAAGGAGAAAAGAGAAAACAACTGCATACAGCCCATACTGAATGACATCCCCAAAAGCAGCGATCGGATTAGCCACAATAATTCCCTCAGGAAGCCCCGGGATCGCGACAATCCCATCAAACGTCAGCTGATTCGTAAAATAAGCAATCGTTCCGGTTAACACCATCCCGATAAATAAAGCACCATTTACATTCAGCGCCATCAGAATAAGCGTAATCGCAAGCCCGCTGAAAGCCAGAATCACAGGCATCGAATGCAGGTCGCCAAGCGCAACAAGATTGTCAGGATGAGCCACAATAATCCCTGTCATTCGCATTCCGATAAATGCAATAAACAATCCAATACCAGCCGTAATCCCATGCTTCAGGTTTTCAGGAATCGCTTCAATTAATTTCTTTCTGAATGGTGTCAGCGATAAAATCGTAAAGAGAATCCCTGATACAAAAACAGCGGCAAAAGCGACTTCATAAGTAATCGCCGTATTCGTACCAACTACTGAAAAAGCAAAATACGCATTCAGCCCCATCCCTGGCGCAATCGCAATCGGATAGTTGGCAAACAGCGCCATCCACAGTGTTCCGATCACGGTTGCGATAATGGTTGCCAAAAACACCTGATCAAACGGAACTCCGGCGCTCGATAAAATAATCGGGTTCACAACCACGATATACACCATCGTCATAAACGTCGTAAAACCAGCCAAAACCTCCGTCTTAACCGTCGTGTTATTTTCCTTCAAATGAAAACGAAACATATAATCATTCCTTTATGTATTTTGTTAAATAATTTATTTTTGAAAACCGGACCGACCTGATCCTAGTTATTTTCAAAAAAGCCGGACTGGAAGCCCCCTTCGCTTTCCTTTGTCTAGCTGTATCGGGCAGGGACTAGCAAACTTTCCGTCCCCTCGTCCGATAAGTCAACATCAGCTCACTTCGTTCACTGTGTTTCCTTTATCTCCGTCGGGGCCAGTCCAGTTTGTACGTCCCTATGCGCCCTCCTTCGCTTTTCTATGGCCGGGCGGTGAACCTGCCTGAGCTTTAGCCGGTTTCACCTGTCCCTTTCCGCCAGGCTTCCAGTCCTCTGAACAGATGTTCATGAGAAAATATACAGACAAACTATGGACAATATTTTGTGTGAAATTAATCAGCTGAGAATCCAGTTTAGAGATATTACTTGTTAAGTGACATAATCAGAGGGGCGTACCCATCCGAAGACTCCTGCGGCAGTGAAGCGACAGGTGAGACAAATGTGCGCAGCACAGTTGGCTCACCGCGCGGCCGCGGAAAGCGTAGGATGGGTACGTCCCGGTTTTAAATAAATTTGGTGTAGAAATACGAACGTTTAAAAACCACAAAGAATATAATATTCGTTTATAGGTCTGAACACAACCCTTTTTTTAAAATTAATTTCCAAAATGAGCGGACATTCTCTTTTCAATCTTCAGACGATTCGTTAAGATGAAGAAAAAGACTGGTTGGGAGTGCTTGTCATGTATGAAAAGCTTCAGGATTTAACACCGGAAATGCAGGCCGAAACGCTTACTAGATATTTAGTATCTTTAAAAAGTTATACAGGTACGAGAAATGAACGGATTAAAGCGGAAGCGATTTATGATATCATCGCCTCTTTTCCATATTTTAAGGAACATCCGGAGGAAGTCTGGATTCAGGAGATCAAACATGATCCGCTTGGGCGAAAAAATGTCTGGGCGCGTTTAAAGGGTAAGGGGACGAGGTCTGTTTTATTTCACAGTCATATTGATACTGTGGGAACGGACGATTTTGGTTCTTTGCAGGAGATTGCGCATGATCCGGATCAGCTGCAGGCATTTTTTAAAAATCATAAAGGGGATCTCAGGGTGCAGGAAGAGGCACGTTCAGGTGACTGGCTGTTTGGACGCGGCTCACTTGATATGCAGAGCGGGGCAGCGGTTCATTTAGTGAATCTGCTTGAGTTATCTGACAGCCCGGAAGAACCTGACGGCACGATGCTTTTCCTTTTTAATCCGGATGAGGAGAGTGAGCATGCGGGAATGCTTGCGGCACTTGAGGAATTACACCGGATGAAGCAGGAGGGCCTTGAGTTTGTGGCGGCTGTAAACAATGATTTCATCGCTCCGATGTACGATGGGGATACGACCAAATATATTTACACAGGAGCTGCCGGGAAAGTGCTTCCCTGCTTTTATATATACGGGCGTGAGGCTCATGTAGGGGATGTTCTGACGTCTGTTGATCCGACGCTGATCGGTGCGGAGCTGAACAGAAGGATTAATCAGAATACGGATCTTGCCGAGGACCTTGAAGGGGAATATGTGCTGCCGCCTGCCTGTCTTCATTTTAAGGATGATAAAAAGGACTATAATGTTCAGACGGCGATCAGTGCTCACCTTTATTTCAACTACTTTGTGTTTGAAAAAACAGCGGAGGATGTCATTGAAAAGTTACGCGGCATCACTGAAGATGCGGTTAAGAAACTGGCAGTTGAAAGCAGCAGAAAATATCACGACTTCAGAAAAAAACATGGTTTTCCGCCAAGTGAATGGGATTTTTCTGTGGAAGTCTGCACGTTTGGTGAACTGGAGGATGAGTTAATTCGTCAGGGGATCGATGTGAAAAGTAAACTCGATAAGGTTGTTGAACATTATAAAGGCCGTGATAAGCGGGAAGCCGCCTTTGCTCTTGCTGAAGCACTTCAGCAGCTTGATCCCGAGAAAAAGCCAAGAGTTCTTCTCTTTTTCGCACCGCCGTTTCTTCCTCACAATTACTTAAGTGAGAAGAATCAATTCGGATCGGAAATTATCGAAAAGCTGGAATTCCGGTTAAAGGAAACTTCTGCTGCGACTGGTGAAGTGTTTACCACTAAGCGGTTTTTCCCATATTTAGCAGACGGCAGTTTTCTGTCTCTGCATGAATCAGAGGAAGCCGTTGACGTACTGCAGAAAAACATCCCGAGGATGAAAGAGCTGTATCCTGTTCCAATTGACCTGATCCGCGAGCTCAATATCCCGTCCATTAACATAGGCGTTTACGGACGCGATGGACATAAGTGGACAGAACGCGTGTATAAGCCGTACACATTCGGTGTGCTGCCAAAGCTGATCCGCGACTTCGCACTGGACCTCGTGTCAGTGCGGGAGCGGGTGAATAAATAATTAGAAATGGAGGGATCACCTGGTGGTTCCTCTTTTTTGAGATTTTTTTTGGGGAAGAGTTGTTAAATAAGTGAGGAAAGTTGTTCAATAACCGCAAAAGGTTGTCTATTAACCTGAAATAGTTGTCAAATACCATTAAAAAAGAGCCCGGAATGATCCCGGGCTCTTACATCATTATACGAATGAAACTAAATCTTCGATGTTTAAACGGCCTGATTTGCGTGCTTCTTTTGAGCCTTTTCCGACCGTAATCAGCATAACCGGTACGTAGCGGTCAGAAACCTCAAATTCCTCAACAAACTGGGCAGCGTTAAATCCGCCGATTGGGCAAGTGTCCCAGCCTTTTGCTTTTGCTGCAATCATAAACTGCATTGCGGCAAGTGAAGCGTTTGTAAAGGCAGCATCACGTGCGAATTGCTCGTTTTCGTATGCGCCCTGGATTTGTCCGTTCAGCGCCTGTTTGATTTCTGCTGACATTGCACCTTCTTCAACAGCAGGATCGAAAACTGCGTCTACATTCTCATTTGCACGAAGGTCTCCAAGGATTGCTACCACTGCAGATGCCTCTGTGATTTGCTGCTGATTATAAGCGATTGGTAAAAGCTTTTCCTGTGACTCTTTATTATGGAAAGCCATGAAGCTCCAGTGCTGAAGGTTCCAGGCTGAAGGTGCCTCACCCATCACCTGTAGCAGTTCCATCAACTCTTCGCGTGAGATTTCTGCTTCAGGGTCGTATTGCTTTGTCGCACGGCGTTCTTTGATTACATCTAATACGTTTTTTTCTAAAGTTGAAACTGACATGTGTAAAATCCTCCTGTTGTTGAGTGTTTATATAGTTGGTTACTTTTAGTTATCAATAACAGTCAACATGATAGTATAGGAGGATCTTTATGTCAACCAACTTGCTCGGATTAATGTGCTGAATTGTTTAATAAAAACTGGAGACGTTTTATTTTGTCTTCGGCCCTGTTCTTGTTTAAAACCGGGCCGGGACGCATCCTTCGCTTTCCTTTGTCTAGCTGCGGCGACTAGCCCCTCGAGGTCATAAGTCAAAAATGAACGAGGGTAAAGGGCAACCCTCTTTTCATTTTCGCCTTATGCTTGTCGGGGCTGGGCGAGTCGCCTCCGCTTTTCAACGGCCGCGCGGTGAGCCAGCTATTGCTACGCAATACGCTGTCTCACCTGTCGCTCCTCTGCCGTAGGAGTCTTCGGATGCGCCCCGGCCCTATTGTAGTCTGCTACCTGACTCATTTAAAGAAAGGAAAAATTGGATCAAGCTTATTTAAAGTAAGACTTTTCTTAAATAAAAAAGTCAGCCACTTTCTTTAATTGTTCAGCATTATTTGCCGCATCTCCAGGTTTTCTGGCTTCTCCGATGAAGTATTTTTTAAAGTCCATCCCCATAAATTCGAAAATGTGTCGGAATTGCAGGATGAGCGGAAGAGCTTTCAACTGGACCTGATCACCGCCGCATGTGATGACGTAGGAAGGTTTGCCGGACATGCTTTCTTTGAAATTCAGGCTGTCATTGCGCAGTGCCTGGGACCAGCGATCAATGAAGGTTTTCATATGACCGCTCATGCCATACCAGTATAGTGGAGTGGCAAATAAAATTTCATCTGCTTTGATCATCTCTTCTACAATCGCTGTATGATCATCATCGACGTGCTCAAATCCATTTTCGTCATGTCTCTGGTCTGTAATTTGCTGAATGGCATGTTCACGCAGGCGTATCCATTTGACCTCACCCTTGTAAGACGCGACAGCTTCTTTCGCTAAATATTCGGCATTGCCGTTTTCACGGGAGCTCCCACTGATAATTAATAAACTCATCGTATTCCTCCTTTACATTTGAACATTGTAACATTAATCCTATGATTGTTTTTGATATTTGATACAGTTGTTTTGAATTCGAGATATGTTTAATTTTGCAATTTGAGGGGATATTGAATAAGGCAGGATTTTTTAAATACAACATTTAAAGGAGCGATTTGATGTCGAATGTTAAACTGGCAATTATTTATTACAGCTCAACCGGGACGAACTATCAGCTGGCAAAATGGGCAGAGGAAGCCGCAAAGGAAGCAGGCGCAGAGGTAAAGGTATTGAAAGTTGAAGAGACTGCACCACAGCAGGCCATTGCATCAAATCCTGCATGGAAAGAGCACTACGAGCAAACAAAAGATGTTCCAACGGTTACATTAAATGACCTTGAATGGGCAGATGCCTACATTTTCAGTATTCCGACACGTTACGGTACGATGCCTGCCCAGATGAAGAGTTTTATTGATACAACCGGTGGACTCTGGTTTAACGGGAAGCTTGTCAATAAAGTTGTCAGTGGCATGAGTTCGGCACAAAATCCTCACGGTGGACAGGAAGCCACCATCCTTAATTTATATACGACAATGATGCACTGGGGTGCGATCATTGCGGCTCCTGGTTATTCTGATCCTGTTACGTTTGCTTCCGGAGGGAATCCTTACGGAACGAGTGTCACGGTGGATCAGGACGGGAACATGAAAGAAAATGTGGAAGATGGCGTAAAATACCAGGCTAAACGGACTGTTCAGGTTGCTGAATGGGTCAAAGCCGGACATAACGGATAAGTAGAAAAGAGAGCTCGTCATATTGACGGACTCTCTTTTTTATAATCGGCGTTTCAATGGTTCAGGTGCGTCCACATCTACAAGTTCACCTGTAAACGGATGAACAAATGACAGACTGGAAGCATGTAATGCCTGATAAGAATGACCGGCCTTTTTGGCCCCGTAAAGCGTATCACCGACAATCGGGTGTCCGATTGATGATAAGTGAACCCGGATCTGGTGCGTCCGACCGGTATCAAGTGTTAATGACAAAATGGTCGTGTTAGATGCCGCATCATATCGGATTTTTTTGTAGTGGGTGACTGCCTTTTGTCCTCCAGGGGATATCCTCCGGCGTGTAGCGTGGTGGCGGTCTTTTCCGATAGGTTGATTGATTGTCCCTTTTGCGATTTTTACTTCTCCCTGAACGATCGCCGTATATGTTCTCCGAATGTCCCTTTTTTCAAGCATCTGATCAAGTAAAGGCTTAATCGCACTATGCTTAGCGAAAAGAATCGCACCGGTCGTATCGCGATCGAGGCGGTGAATCGGCTGGATGTAACCGGTTCGTCCACTTTGCAGCTCATAATGAACAACGGCGTTTACAAGTGTGTTATTCTGACCAGGTTCATTAGGATGCGTATCGGTCTGTGAAGGCTTGTTCACGATGATCAGGTGATCGTCCTGAAATAACACGTCAATATCCATTTGAGAAGGCGGGTAGGAGGGAGCGGGATCATCCAGCGCAAATGTCAGGATATCTCCTTCGCTTAGCGTGTTTTTCCAAGGCGTGAGTTCGCCATTAATGTGTATTCCTTTTTCCATTCGCCACTGGTGAATGGTTTTTTTGCTGAAAGCCAGCTCGTCACGTAAAACAGCCTCAAGCGTCAATCCGCTCCATTTTTCCGTGACTGTAAGCGAAAATCCCATCAGTTGTCCTCCTCCGATATGGTCATAACGATACTTTCACATAAAATGTTTTGGATGGCAAGAATGTATTACAAAACCGGCCCGGAAGCCCCATTCGCTTTCCTAGGCCGGGCGGTGAACCCGCCTGCGCTTCGCACAGTCGGTTTCACCTGTCCCTTCTCCGCCTCAGGAGTCTACGGGGGCTTCCGGGCCTTTTGTAAAAGAAAAGTCTTGTTGATTCTTAAATGTAAAAAGAGAGTTAAGTAAAGAGCCCTATACAAGTAGCTGAAAGTTTTGCTGAGCATAATCCATTCGCTTTGTAATATTTTCGAATCCTTGTCCCTCATTCCGGAATTCATCCTCCTCTTTTGAGTAATTAAATCCTTTAAACCATTTTCACTTTTAAAACCTTTTATTTGAGGTGCTTTATACTCCTTAAGAATTTCTAGTTTTTCATATTCCTACAAGTAAAAACGTACGACTTCGAAAACAAAAAGAGGGTTGGACTCATCCGAAGACTCCTGCGGCAGTGAAGCGACAGGTGAGACAGCGTAATGCGAAGCATTAGCTGGCTCACCGCGCGGCCGCGGAAAGCGTAGGATGAGTCCGACCCGTTTTTTTAAATAAAGGGGCTTCCGGTCTTTTTTCTCAGACAATTACCCGATAAAAAAAGAAGCCATTACGGCTTCTCTGATGGATGAGGATTAGGATCCAGTTACGTTACGTTCAAAAAATGAGCGGTATTCTTCTTCAGATGCAGCTCCGACGATGCCGTCAACAGGCTGTCCGTCTTCAAAATGAATCAGCGTTGGTGTAGACTGAATACCGTATTTTGCCCCTTCTTCACTGAATTCAAGAAGGTTCAGCTGAACCATGTCAACATCCATTTCTTCTGCCAATGGCGCAAGCATTGGTGTTGTTTCGATACAGAACTGGCAGGTCGGGCTGAAGAAATAAACTGTTGTAGGTTCTCCGCTTGAAATCTGCTCATCTAGTTCATCAGGCAGGATTTGATTCTGATAGTTTTCGTCATCAAGAATATCAATGGTTGCCTGGTCGAGATCGTCTGTGCCGTATGGGTTGTTTTCAAGTTTAGATGCATTTTGCATATTCGTAATAATAACAATAGCTGCGAAAATGAGGACGATAATTCCTCCGAAAATTAATATTTTTTTCATTTAGTTGGAGCTCCTTTCGATTGCTTGAGAATAACAATACTTGTAATAAAAATAATGATGAATGCAGTCAGCGCCAGAAATGGGATTGTGATAAAGCCGAGCCAATTTATATATTGTCCCGTACATGACACAACTCCGCAAGCAGGAGCACTCTCAGACAGGAAATCCAGCTTTTGAATGCCGTAATGGTAAAGAGAAATGGATCCCCCGATACCGGATAGCAAAGCTGAATACAATGCGGCTTTTGGATCTTTTCTGATGATCGCTGCTCCGAGCACAATCACGATTGGATACATGAAAATCCGTTGATACCAGCACATCTCACAAGGGTCAAAATCTCTGATTTCTGAAAAGTACAGAGATCCGGCTGTCGCTGTAAACGATGCAGCCCAGGCGAGAAAGAGGAGATTTTCAATTTTTTTGGTCATAAGTAATGCCCCGTTTCCTCATTAATTCAATTCTATACTATCAAAATTGTAAAAGTTCATGGGAAATAAAACAAGCAGGGTTTACGGGAAACGAAATTATTATCTGTTTATTTGTCTAAACTTTGGCAGGAATCAGCTCAATATTTTTCTTAAATGGCGATTCCGTTTATAATAAAGTGTGAGACTTTTTTATGGAGGAGTGAAGCGTATGTCAGAGAAACTGGATCTCTCTCAATTTGAGAAAAAAATGATTATTCGTAAGATGAATCATTCAGACATAGAAAATATTATCAACATGCAGAAGCTTTGTTTTCCCGGCATGACCCCGTGGAAGGTGGAGCACCTCGAGAGTCATCTGGACATGTTCCCGGACGGACAGCTTGTTGCTGAGCTGGATGGAGACATTATCGGTTCATGCTCAAGCCTGATCATTAACTTTGATGAATATGACGATCGCCATACGTGGGACGATGTAACAGACGAAGGATATATTACGAACCATAATCCTGACGGCTATAACCTTTATGGCATTGAAGTCATGGTGCATCCGGATTACAGACGGATGAAGGTTGGTCACAGATTGTATGAGGCAAGACGCGAACTTGCACGTGAATATAATCTGAAGAGTATCATTATCGGCGGCCGGATCCCGAACTACCATAAATACGCAGGCGAAATGTCTCCGCGTGAATATGTGGATTCTGTTCAAATGCACAAAATTTATGATCCTGTGCTTTCGTTTCAGTTAATCAATGGATTTACACTGATGCGAATCAATCCGAATTATCTTCCGGATGATAAGCAGTCCAATAAATATGCAACTTTAATGGAATGGAACAATGTGGACTACCGTCCGAAATCAAAGCGCCATTTCAAAACGAGTCATCCGGTACGAATCTGTGTTGTTCAGTACATGATGCGTCAAATCGATTCATTTACCGATTTTGCCAATCAGGTTGAGTACTTTACGGATGTTGCCTCAGACGCACATTCTGATTTCGTGGTATTCCCTGAAATCTTTACAACACAGCTCATGTCATTCCTGAATGAAAAATCCCCGAGCATGGCTGTCAGAAAACTGACGGAATACACAGAGGAATACATCGAACTCTTTACAGATCTTGCGGTGCGCTATAACGTCAACATTATCGGAGGCTCTCACTTTGTGAAAGAGGATGACGATGAGATCTACAACATCGCTTACCTGTTCAGACGTGATGGAACGATTGAAAAGCAGTACAAGCTGCACATCACGCCAAATGAACGCAAATGGTGGGGAATCAGTCCTGGTGATACCGTACGCGTATTTGATACAGACTGCGGTAAAATCGCCATCCAGATCTGTTATGACATCGAATTCCCGGAGCTAGCCCGTATCGCAACGGACATGGGCGCGAAAATCATCTTCACACCATTCTGTACAGAGGATCGCCAGGGCTACCTGCGCGTAAGATACTGTTCACAGGCACGTGCCGTGGAAAATCAGATCTACACGGTCATTTCAGGAACAGTCGGCAACCTGCCTGATACGGAAAATATGGACATTCAATACGCACAGTCAGGCATCTTTGCACCATCAGATTTCGAATTCGCCCGTGACGGAATCGTTGGCGAAACAGATCCAAACCTTGAAATGGTGATGATCGGCGACGTCGACTTAGAAATCCTTCGCCGCCAACGCCAAAGTGGAACCGTCCGCCAGCTGAAAGACCGCAGACACGACATTTACTCCATTCAATACAAGAAGTAAATCGGGGTATTAAATATCTTTAACTTTTTGGAGTGAATATCCCTATTAGTGTTTTAAATACTGCAATAAGTTGATCGGAACGGAAGTTGGCGACTCCTGCGGCAGAGAAGCGACAGGTGAGACAGCGTAGTGCGTGCCGGCTCACCGCGCGGCCGCGGAAAGCGCCAACTGTAGTGGAGATCAACGGTTTACTAAAACCAGAAAAACCCCTGACCATTCAGGGGTTTTTCCCATTTTCAATATTCAATCATATTCCATTCTGCTACAATAACAATAGAATCATAGATACCTACCGGGAGGGATTGAAATGAATTACCAGTCAGAATACGAAAAATGGGCAAAATTTGATACTTTAGAAGAGGAAATCAAACAAGAGCTTCATTCCATCCAACATAACGAAAAAGCAAAAGAAGACGCTTTTTATAAAAACCTTGAATTCGGTACCGGTGGCATGCGCGGTGAAATTGGCGCAGGGACAAACAAAATGAATACGTATACAGTGCGTAAGGCCGCAGAAGGTCTTGCAAGATACATAGAAAAACACGGTGAAGAAGCAAAAGCGCAGGGCGTTGTGCTCGCGTATGACTGCCGCCGGAAGTCACCTGAATTCTCAATGGAGATTGCCCGTACACTTGCTACACACGGGATTCAGACATACGTATTTGAATCATTGCGCTCAACACCTCAGCTGTCATTTGCAGTGAGATTCCTTAAGACTTTTATGGGAGGCATGACAACGGCCAGTCACAATCCTCCTGAATATAATGGATTTAAAGTGTATGGCGCAGACGGTGCGCAGCTGAATCTTGCTGATGCAGACGCTGTGATTGCTGAAATTAATGCCATTGAAAATGAACTGACAATTGAAGTGGATTCTGTTGAGTCACTGAAGGAAAAAGGCCTGATCAAAATCATTTCAACAGAAGTCGATGATGCATATGCAGAGCATCTAATCACGGTTTCTGAAAAGCCTCAGATGGCAAAGGAAACGGATTTAAAGGTTGTATTCTCTCCATTGCACGGTGCATCAAATATGATGGTTCAGCGCGGCTTAAAGGCACTTGGTTACAATGTGCACGTGGTGAAGGAACAGGAACAGCCGGATTCAGAATTCACAACGGTTAAATCGCCAAACCCGGAAGAGCCGGGTGCGTTTGAATATGCGATTCGTGACGGAAAAGAAATCGGAGCGGATCTTTTGATTACAGCAGACCCGGATGGAGACCGCCTAGGCCTTGCCGTAAAAGGTCCGGGTGGCGAATACATTTTACTCACAGGAAACCAGACAGGAGCACTGCTGCTTGATTATCTTTTAGCACGTAAAAAAGAGAAGGGTCAGCTTCCTGAAAACGGACGCGTATTCAAAACGATCGTAACGTCAGAGATCGGACGCAAAATTGCTGAGCATTACGGTGCAACTGCTGAAGATGTGCTGACCGGGTTTAAATTTATCGGGGAAAAAATTAAAACATACGAAGCAACAGGCGAATATTCATTCCTGTTCGGTTATGAGGAAAGCTACGGCTATCTTGTAAAAGATTTCGCACGTGACAAAGATGCGGTGCAGGCTGCACTCCTTGCAACTGAAGCCGCTGCTTACCATAAGGCAGAAGGCAAAACATTGTATGAAGTCCTGCTGGCCTTATTCGAACAGCACGGTTATTACCAGGAAGGGCTTGAATCACTGACGCTGAAAGGAAAAGATGGTGCCGATCAGATCCAGACCATCCTGTCTTCCTTCCGTCAGGAGCCTCTAAAAGAAATCGCCGGACTGAAGGTAGAAGCACAAGAAGATTACCAGACATCAAGACGCCTAAACGCAGACCAGACAGAACTGCAAATCGAGCTTCCATCCTCAAACGTACTGAAATACTTCCTTGAAGACGGCTCATGGGTATGCGTACGTCCAAGCGGAACCGAACCAAAAGTAAAATTCTACTTCAGCGTCATCGGTTCAAGCCTCGAGGACAGCGAACAAAAACTAAATCACGTAAAAGCATCCTTCATGGAAAAAGTTCACTCATTTATTTGATCTGAATTTTTGAAGGTTTTGGTGTGATATTCATGATGTACTCTTTATTTTTTAGAAATATATAAAGTGCCGGGACATTCCGAAGACTCCTGCGGCAGTGAAGCGACAGGTGAGCCAGATGTGCGAAGCACAGCTGGCTCACCGCGCGGCCGCGGAAAGCGAAGGAGTGCCCCGGCACGGTTTAATTTATCACTATGCGGGCGGGACAAACTCTTATTTAGAGATTGTCCCGCCTTAACTGTTTATTCATCCTTTTGACCGAACAAAACCTCATCAAAACGAAGGATAACGCTTTTCAGAAAATTTCTTTATAATGAAATAGAATGGGGGAAAGTCATGAACAATCCATCACATGTCGTCATTTTAAAAGAAATTGCTGAATTACTGAATGAAGAAACAGAACTTGAATCCATGCTTGAAGGAGCATTAAAAAAATTCCTTGATGGAACTGATTTTCATGCCGGATGGGTGTTTTTTATAGAAGAGGATGGCAGGCATTCTTTAATTGCCCATCACCATCTGCCTGATGCACTGCTTGAAAAGGACTGCTACTTTATGAAAGCAGGTGGCTGCTGGTGTGTAAACAGGTTTAAAAGAGGGAGCCTGAAGAAGGCATCTAATATAATTGAGTGTAAAAGAATTGTTGAAGCAGTAGACCGCAAACGTGAGAGTACGGATGGCATTACACATCATGCGACGGTGCCGTTACAGTCAGGTAATGAAAGATTCGGACTGTTGAATGTAGCCACACCCGGGAGAAGAGAATTCGGACATGAAGAGCTTGCTTTGCTTGAATCAGTGGCTTTTCAGATCGGTTCAGCTATTAAACGGATTCAGTTAACAAAAAAGGAGCAGGAAGTAGCGCTCATGCAGGAAAGGAACCGGTTGGCAAGGGATCTGCATGACTCGGTGAATCAGCTTCTCTTTTCAATGACATTAACAGCACGCGGAGGAGCGGAGATGACGGATCAACAGGAAGTCAAAGAAACATTTCACGGTCTTCAATCACTTGCCCAGGAAGCGCTGACTGAAATGCGCGCCTTAATCTGGCAGCTTCGGCCAAAAGGGGTAGAAGGCGGAATCAGTGAAGCGGTAAAAGGGTTTGGTGAAATACTCGGATTAACCGTAGAGATCAAAGTGAGCGGTGTGTTAAACCTCCCGGCAAGAATTGAAGAAGCAATCTTCAGGATTACGCAGGAAGCGATGACTAATTGCAAACGTCATGCAGCAACGGATGAAATTTTCATCTGGATTGAGGCATTTGAAGACAGGATCAGTCTCATTATCCGGGATTTTGGTCAGGGTTTTTATACCGATCACCTTGAACGGCTTCCATCAATCGGTATATCCAGTATGAAAGAACGGACAAGGATACTGAACGGAACATTCCACATTCAGAGTGCACCGGGAGAAGGTACACAGATTCAGATCATCCTGCCGTATTAAAGGAGAGAAAAAATGGCGATTAAATTACTGATTGCAGATGATCATCATGTAGTGAGAAGAGGACTGGCTTTCTTTCTGAAGACACAAAAAGATATAGAAATAGTCGGTGAGGCGAAAAATGGACTGGAAGCGGTAGAGATGGTGAAGAAACTCCAGCCGGACATCGTACTGATGGACCTGATTATGCCGGAAATGGACGGCATTGAAGCGACAAGAGAAATTAAACGTGCGCTGCCTGGTACAGAAATTATGATGCTGACTAGTTTTTCGGACCAGGATCACGTCATTCCCGCTATAGAAGCAGGTGCAGCCGGGTATCAGCTGAAGGATATTGAACCGGACGAGCTGGTTGAATCGATCAGGAAACTCATCAAAGGGGAAAATACACTACACCCTAAAGCAACAAACCAGCTTTTATCCAGAGTGAATCAGAAAGAACCGTCCCCGCATGAATTACATCAGCTGACAAAAAGAGAAAAAGATGTATTACTTGAACTCGCAAAAGGTAAAAGCAATAAAGAAATTGCTTCAGCTTTATTTATTACAGAAAAAACAGTCAAAACACATATATCCAATCTTTTTTCCAAGCTTGAGGTATCTGACCGGACACAGGCAGCCTTATATGCTGTCCGCCACGGACTCGCCTCACCGGGAAAATAACGCATAAAAGGACAGCCTCCGGTCTTCATCAGACCAGGGGCTGTCCTCTTCTTTACTCATATTATCGGGCTACCGGAATATGCTGATTAAAAAGAGGTGAGGCTTTGGATACGAAAAAATTGTATTATGCAATTGATGAAATTACAGAGGTGGCAAAAGGTTTCGGACTTGATTTTTTTCCGATGCGCTATGAGATTTGTCCGGCGTCTGTTATTTATACATTCGGAGCTTATGGTATGCCTGTTCGATTTTCTCATTGGAGCTTTGGGAAACAGTATCATAAAATGAAGCTTCAGTATGATTTGGGTCTCAGTAAAATCTATGAGCTCGTAATTAATTCAGATCCATGTTACGCTTTTTTGCTGGACACCAACACATTGATCCAAAATAAATTGATTATTGCTCATGTTCTTGCACATTGTGATTTCTTTAAGCATAATGCACGTTTTCAAAATACAAACCGTGATATGGTTGAACGAATGGCGGCATCTGCTGAAAGGATTAAATTTTATGAACATAAATATGGGCGTCAAGAGGTCGAAACTTTTATCGACGCAGTAATGGCGATTGAGGAGCATATTGATCCGGGATTAGTCAAACCTGAGAAATGTAAAGATGATGAGCAAAAAGGGTTTAAAAAAATACACCAGCCTTATAGTGATTTATGGGATGAAGAAAAGAAAGAGCCGGTGGTTCCAAAGAAAAAAATGTTTCCTGAAGAACCTGAGAAGGATCTGGTGCTGTTCTTGCAGAAGCACAGCAGGGAGCTTGATGAGTGGCAGCGGGATATCATGACTATTATAAGAGAAGAGATGCTCTATTTCTGGCCGCAGATGGAAACCAAAATCATGAATGAGGGCTGGGCTTCCTACTGGCATCAGAAAATTATGAGAGAACTTCCACTGACAGAATCAGAGGCTATAGAATATGCCAAATTAAATGCCAATGTCGTACAGCCTTCTAAAACCCAAATCAATCCATACTACCTCGGAATAAAACTATTTGAAGACATTGAAAACAGATGGGATCAAATTGAGGGGGACGGGGCAGGTCGCAGAAAAATTTTTGAAGTTAGAGAGCTTGATTCCGACCAGTCTTTCATCAGGAATTATATGACAAAGGAGTTTGTTGAAGAGGAGGACTTATACGTTTTCCAGCAGTCTGGCCGTGATTATAAAATTATTGATAAAAAATGGGAAAACATACGTGATGAACTTGTTCATTCCAGAGTGAATGGAGGGTTTCCTTACATCGTAGTTGAAAATGGCGACTATTTAAGAAATGGTGAACTTTACCTTAGACATCAATATGAAGGGGAAGAACTCGACACCGCTTATTTGGAGAAAGTGCTTCACCACATTTACCGGATATGGGGGAAGACTGTCCATCTCGAAACAGTCATCCATTCAAGTCCTGTCTGTTATACATGCAGTGGCCGTGCCGTGTATAAGAAAAACGTGGATAAATAATTTAGAGGTATTCGTAAAGAGTTTGTTAAAGGGTGAGCAGATCAATTGAATTGATCTGCTCACCCTTTTATAATTATCTCGTATTCGAGATGTTTAAAGTTATGTGTCTCGGTTATAGTAATAAAAGTGACTAAAAAGTATAAAAGGAGTTTTTCATCATGAGAGTATTACTCGTCAAAGCGAACAACCGTCCGTCCGATCAGTCAGTGTCAGCTAAAATGCATGATCTTTTCTTTGAAGAAATTAAAAATAACGAGGAAATTACAGTCGATCAGGTCGATTTATATAACGAGGAACTGCCGTACATTGGACAGGATTTCCTTGCAGCCCAGTTCAAGCAGGCTGAAAACGCTCAGCTCACAGAGGCAGAAGAAAACGTATTAACGATTGCCAATGGACACCTTGAGCGTTTCAAGCAGGCGGATGTTGTAGTATTTGCATTCCCGCTGTGGAACTTCACGGTACCGGCAGTACTTCACACTTATATGGATTATCTGTTCCGTGCAGGAGAAACGTTCAAATATACAGCTGAAGGTCCTCAGGGTCTGATGGGGGACAAGCGTGCGATCCTTCTTAATGCACGTGGTGGAGACTACTCAGCTCCAGCGATGCAGGGTGCTGAAATGAGTCTGAACTTTATTAAAAATGCGCTTGGATTCTTTGGTATTCAGCAGCAGACTGACGTAGTCATTGAAGGTCATAACCAGTACGTTGACCGCACAGAAGAAATCAAAGAAGAAGGTTTCAAGCGTGTCGTTGAAACAGCTAAAGACCTTGCTGCAGTAGCAGCACGATAATCGAAAAGGTGCTCCCGGGATTTGGGAGCACCTTTTTTAAATATACGAGTTATAATAAAGAATGAATCCAGATAGCTGCAATGCCGATCCCTAATATAAAGTAATTTTGAATGCCCCCGGCTTTTTCTTCTCTTCCCGCGACTTCTTCCAAACGTTGAACCAACTCATCAAAACGCTTCGCTTTCATGATTATCGACTCCGTTCATATGAAGATATAAGAAGAATTTCAAACCTCAGGTTATATAAATGTAATTAAATTATACTTGATTCAGTAAGCGCTTACAAACGCTGAACGAATTCGACTCCTGAATAGAAAAAGGCTGTAAAACAAATTCGTTTTACAGCCTTGTCTACTATTTGATTAATGACCAGTCAGTTTTGCATTTGCTTTATCATGAATGGAAAGTTGGTTGACGAGCTCTGTACTTTCTTTATTCAATCCTGTCAATTCAACCTGTAAGCCCTGCTGCTTCAGTTTGATTGCGACCTTATCAACGGCGTTGATCGCGGAATCATCCCAAAGGTGGGCGTTCGTAAAGTCGAAGATGACTTTTTCAATTCCGTCAGTCTGATAATCAACCGCCATCACAAATTCTGTGACGGAAGCGAAAAATAACTGACCATCGACCTTATAAACAACAGTAGATGCTGCCTGATCGAGTTCTTTTTGAACATGAACCTTAGAGATTTTGGAAGCGAAGAATATCGCACTTAAAAGAACGCCGGCCAGCACGCCGATTGAAAGGTCATGTGTAATCACAACCGTAACAACCGTGACAATCATTACAGCCGCGTCAGATCTTGGTACTTTGTGGAGACGGGTTAATGAATTCCAGTCGAATGTACCAATCGATACCATGATCATGACCCCAACGAGAACGGCCATCGGTATTTGAACAACAAGATCTGTCAGGACGATAATCAGTGTCAGTAAAACAATCCCTGCAGTAAAGGAAGACAATCTTCCGCGTCCACCTGACTTGACATTAATTACAGCCTGACCGATCATCGCACAGCCAGCCATACCGCCGAAGCAGCCCGTAATCATATTCGCAATTCCCTGACCGCGCGCTTCTTTATTTTTATCACTAGGTGTGTCAGTCATATCGTCTACAATCTGAGCAGTCAGAAGGGATTCAAGTAATCCGACAACCGCCAGCGATAAAGAGTAAGGAAGAATAATCATCAACGTTTCCATATTAAATGGTACATCAGGGAAAAAGAAAGTAGGGAGTGCCTGTGTGATCGTTCCCATATCTCCAACCGTTTTTGTTCCAATTCCCGTAATCATCACAAATGCGGTAACAACGATAATTGCAATAAGCGGGGAAGGAATGGCTTTAAAAAAGCGCGGTACTAAATAAATGATCGCAAGCGATACAGCCACAAGTGCATACATCACCCAGCTGGCACCTTCAAATTGTTCCAACTGAGCCATGAAAATTAAAATCGCCAGTGCGTTTACAAACCCGATCATGACTGAATTCGGAATAAAGCGCATCAGCTTTCCTAATTTTAATACACCCATAATCAGCTGAATAATACCTGTTAAAATCGTGGCTGCAAATAAATACTGTAAGCCATGGTCGGCAACGAGTGTTGTCATAAGAAGTGCCATAGCACCTGTTGCACCTGAAATCATTCCCGGGCGTCCACCGATAAATGCAATAACCACTGCGATACAGAAGGCAGCATAAAGACCGACCATCGGATCTACTCCAGCAATGATCGAAAATGCAATCGCTTCAGGAATCAGTGCAAGGGCAACGAGCGTTCCTGACATGATGTCGCCCCTCACATTCCCAAACCACTCCTGTTTATATTGTGCTAAATCCAACTTTGCATCTCTCCTTATTCAATTTTTTTGTTTGACTTTCCACTCTCAGAAAAGTCAGGGTCCGTTGATAACGAAGAGATTATAGCACAATGAGAATTTCTTATCAGATTGATGTAAGCGCATTAACAAAACAATTACTCTCATATACTATTATTTTCTTGATTTATCTATCCTTTTTCATAAAAAAGCAGGAAATAATAAAAAAGTCTTTTGAAAATAAAAAACATCAAAACCCCGGAAGAAAATCTCCTATTAGGGTTTTGATGATTAAATATCAGGCTCAATATGCACGAGCACTTCAGTATGAGGATGTCTTTCCTTCAAGGATGCCTCAATCTCCTCCGTGATATCATGACTTTCAATGACATTCAGTTCCGGATTCACTTTAATCGTCAGATCAATGAACATCATGTTCCCATGCGTACGTCCTTTAATTTCCTCAATGGACCTCACACCTGGAATATCCGAGACATTCAGCGTAATATCCTGAACTTCCTCCTGATCAAAGCCATCAGTTAACGTGTGGATTGCATCCCTAAAAATACCGATTGCCGTCTTTAATATAATCAAACCGACAATCAGGGCGGCTAATGGATCCAGCCATAAAACACCGAAAACACTACCGAAAATTCCGATCGCAGCACCGATACTGACAAGGGCATCTGACCGGTTGTCCTGTGCAGCTGCGAATAGTGAGGAGCTTTTTATCGCTTTTGAAAGCCTCAGGTTATAAGCGTAGACGCCAAACATCACGATCGCACTTCCGATGGCGGTCCAGGCTGCCAGAAGGCTTGGAGGTTCTGTTGCCCCTCCCTGGAGTAGAAGAGACCCGGCCTGTACCAGGACCTGAACGGCTACTGCGGTCATAATAAAAGCTGCTGCAAAGGAAGCGATAGACTCCGCCCGTAAATGTCCGTAGTGGTGATTTTTATCTGGTGGCCTGCGTGAAATACGGAGGCCGATCAGCACAGCAATGGACGCGATGACATCTGTGGAGTTATTTAACCCGTCCGCTCTTAATGCCTCTGAACCGGTGAGAGTCCCGACAATAAGTTTAATAGCAGACAGGACAAGGTAGGCTCCGATACTGATCCATGCCCCGCGTTCACCCTTTTTTAAATTATCGTATAAATCCATAATCGTGGCCTCCGGATCAATTAAGATGATGGTAATTAAATCGTAGCAGACGCGACCTGAGTGGGTCTATAGCAACGTTGTAAGCTGAAGCCACGCTTATTGTGAAAAGAAAAATAAGTTGACCAAAGGCAATGGAATTCTGAAAATAATGATGTTTTCATACATAAAAAAGACCGTCCATTAGGACAGTCTTTCATTAAATCAGATTTTATATACGCGTGCTTCATAAGGTTTTAAGACAAGGGTAGAAGCAGGGTCATGCTTTTTGACTTCAAGATTGCTAAGCAGCAGATTCCCATGCTCAACTTTAAAATCCAGATCTTCCATCACAGCATCTTTAACAGAAAGGTTTGTGATCACAACGACCTTGTCATTATCAAGTGTTCTTGTGTACGCATAAATCTGGTGATGATCAGGAAGCAGCAGATCATAAATGCCGTAAGTGAAAATCTCATGTTCTTTTTTCAGGGCAATCATTCTCTTATAAAAAGAAAGGACCGACTGATCATCTTTCAACTGATCTTCTACGTTAATCTCTGTGTAATTCGGATTCACTTTCATCCACGGGGTGGAAGTGGTAAAGCCTGCATTTGCCTCATTTGACCATTGCATCGGCGTCCGGCTGTTGTCACGTGATGAAGCCCACAGAATACGCATGATATCATCATGTGGAACACCTTCTTCACGGCGCAGACGGTACATATTCTTCGCTGATACATCATCGTAATCATCAATAGACTCAAACTGCACGTTCGTCATGCCAATTTCCTGACCCTGATAAATGAATGGAGTACCTTGCATCAGGAAGTACATAGCCGCCATGGAAGTCGCACTCTCATACCAGAACTCATCATCGTTACCCCATGTTGAAACAACACGCGGCTTATCATGATTCTCAATAAACAAAGCGTTCCAGCCATCTTTCTCCAGCCCTTTTTGCCAGCTCGACAACACGTTTTTCAGTTCTACAATGTCAAGGTCAAGATTTGTTTCAGCATCCCACAGCCCAAGGTGTTCGAATTGGAAAATCATATCCATCTTACCTTCTTCTTCACCGACCCATAGGTCTGCTTCATCAATGGAAACCCCATTGGCTTCGCCGACCGTCATCACATCATAATTGCCATACGTTTTTTCTTTAAATTCCTTTAACAGAGGCTGAATGCCTTTTTGATTCATATGCATATCGAAAGAAGAAACGTATTTCTTTTTCTTTGGGTTTGTCATATCAGGGAAGCCTTTGCGCTTTTTGATATGACTTACTGCGTCAATACGGAATCCATCAATTCCTTTATCGAGCCACCAATTTACCATGTCATAAATGGCCTGACGTGCATCAGGATTTTCCCAGTTTACATCCGGCTGCTTCGTAGAGAAGACATGGAGGTAGTACTGGTCCGTTTTTTCATCATATTCCCACGCAGAGCCGCCGAAAATACTTTCCCAGTTATTCGGCTCACCGATTGTCTTTCCTTTTTTATCTTTCTTACCATCGCGCCAGATATACCAGTCGCGTTTTGGGGAATCCTTCGATTCACGTGATTCAACAAACCACTTATGCTCATCACTTGTGTGGTTTGGCACGAAATCAATGATTAGTTTCATTCCGCGTGCATGAACTTCTTTCATTAACTGATCGAAGTCATCCATCGTCCCGAAATCATCCATGATTGCCTGGTAATCAGAAATATCGTATCCATTGTCATCGTTAGGGGATTGATACATCGGGCAGATCCAGATCACATCAATTCCTAAGTCTTTTACATAGTCAAGACGTGAGATAATCCCCTGCAGGTCACCGATCCCGTCGCCATTTGAATCCTGAAAGCTGCGCGGGTAAATCTGATAGCCCACGGCTTCTTTCCACCATATTTTTTTCATAAAGGCACCTCCATCATTTATGCAATCGTTTGCACTACCGGTAAATAAAAAAACGGAGCGTGTAGTCCGTTGGTCTGCAAACTCATTTTCACTTTTATACCCGTTTATTTTACCGCTTACATTTTGATTTCGCAATGGTTATTTTGATGTTTTTAAAAATTGATTCAGAATACAGAGCAGGAGGAAACCGGGCTGGACTCACCCTCCGCTTTCCGTGGCCGGGCGGTGAACCCGCCTGAGCTTCGCTCAGTCGGTTTCACCTGTCCCTTTCCGCCACAGGAGTCTCCGGGTGAGTCCAGCCCTCTGCTGTGAAATCCAAACTGCAGATTAATTAAATGAAGGTCACAATGAAAATTCATAATATCTTTATATAGATTTCAGAAGTTTAGTGCTAGGTTTTATTATTTTTTAATTTTTGAAGAGAGTAGGGGATGTTTTGTTAAAATGATTCAAGTGGATAGTCGATTTAGAAAGGTTTTATCAGGTTTGAAATCTATTTTTTAATCAAAAAGGGCCGTCCTTATCCGGAGACTCCCCGACGCAGCTAGACAACAGAAAGCGTAGGATAAGGACGGCCCGGTTTCTAAAATAAGTTTATAAAAAACCAAAAAGCACTCAAATGAGCGCTTTTTGGTTTTATAGTACTTCACCTGTCTGGATGGAGGTTTGTTCACGGGTGCGTTCGGCATCTTCCGTTTCTTCCTCGGACATTTTCCACACTTCAAGATAAAGAATATGATAGCCTTCTACATCATTGACGCGGAATACAAATCCCTGTTCATAGATCTCGTCGCCGATTTCTACATCAAAGTTGCGGGTCATAAACCAGCCGCCGATGGTGTCGACGTCTTCCTCGTCAATGTCGATGCCTAACAGGTCATTGACGTTTTGCACGAGTACTTTGGAGTCAAGAATGTAGTGTTGTTCATTGATCTGTTGAATATCAGGAATTTCATCGGCATCGAATTCGTCCTGGATTTCACCGACAATTTCTTCAATAATGTCTTCCATTGTAACAAGGCCGGAAGTTCCGCCATATTCATCAAGCAGGATTCCCATATGCATCCTGTCTTTCTGAAATTTATGAAGGAGTTCATTGATCGGAATACTGTCGATTACCTGGATAATCGGGTGCGTGTATTCGGCAACGGTTTTATCACCGTTGTTCTGGTTTTCTATAAAAGCTGTCATCAGTTCTTTCATGTTGATCATGCCGATGATATTATCTTTGTCACCATCTTCGACGACAGGGTAACGTGTGTATTGTTCTTCTTTCATGACATCAAATACTTCACGCAGGGTAAGGCCGCTGTTCACACTCACGATTTCTGTACGGGGCACCATGATTTCTTTTGCCACGCGCTCATCAAATTCGAAAATCTTGTTGACGTATTTATACTCAGATTGGTTAATTTCCCCACTTTTTAAGCTTTCGGATAAAATCATGCGAAGCTCTTCTTCAGAGTGGGCCATATCATTTTCTGATACAGGCTTTAAACCAAACAGGCCAGTGAACATACGGGCTGAGCTGTTCAGGAACCAGATAAATGGATACATGATGCGATAAAACCAGATTAATGGTGGCGATAGCAGTAAAGCGAGCTGTTCTGCTTTTTGAATCGCCATGATTTTAGGTGCCAGTTCTCCAAACACAACATGTAGAAATGTAATGAAAGAAAAGGCAATCAAAAATGAGATTAATGTGGTCAGTGATACTGATAATCCTAAATCCATTAAAACAGGTTCAAGCAAATGAGCCAAAATCGGATCGCCGAGCCAGCCAAGTCCAAGGGCCGTTACGGTAATCCCTAGTTGACAGGCTGATAAATACTCATCAAGATTTGATGTAACACGTTTCGCAGCTAGCGCATTTTTTTGTCCTTCAGCAATCAGCTGATCAATACGCGTCGTGCGTACTTTGACAATGGCAAATTCCGATGCAACGAAAAATGCTGTAAGTGCTATTAGAACAGCGACCAAAATTAAATTGACGATCTCCAATGAAGCGAGGCCATTCCTTCCGGTACTGCTTATATAGCCGGGAAAGGAAGCCTCTCCCACCTCCTGTTAAGTTAGATAATCAGCGTTTCGCTGATCGACATCTGTTTTCAGGAGAAATCCGCTCTAGTTCCGCGAACAGGTGATGTCCGCTGAGTGAACCGCCTGAAAAGCGATGTCTGAATACGTACTTCCGTGACGGTTGCCTATAGAAAGAACATTCAGCTTCACAACCCCATCGGACATACCTCCATTCACGATATAATGCCTATATTCTACCACAGTGGATGTTTTGTTTTCTAGAAAATTTCGCTTTTTCGCGCTTATTTTAAGGCGAATCGTATTTTATGGCACATCATGTCCAAGTGATGCCTGGTAAATGTGGAACCACTGGTGAGGCGTCATTTTATAGTCTGCCGCCTTAATTGCTGATTTTATACGTGACAGTTTGCCTGAACCGACGATCGGAAGAATGGTTGACGGATGAGTGTAGAGCCAGGCGTAAAGAACCTGATCAATCTCTTCCGTTCCAAGCTGGTGTCCAACCTGTTCAAGCGCTTTTCTTAATCGGATTGCTTTTTCTGAATCGCCTTTAAGCAGATCACCTCCGGCAAGTGGAGACCAGGCCATTGAAGGCAGTCTCTTTTCCTGCATCAGCTCAACTGTACCATCAGCAAAGTTCTCCAGGTTAAAAGGATTGAGCTCAATCTGATTCGTGACAAGTGGCTGAGATACATAAGATTCGAGCATACTCAGCTGACTGCGCTTGAAATTCGATACACCAAAGTGACGCACTTTCCCTGACTGATGCAGCTCGTCAAATGCTTCTGCAACATCTTCCGGATTCATCAGCGGATCCGGTCTGTGAATGAGGAGAAGATCGAGATAGTCAGTTGACAGATTTTTCAAAGATCGTTCTACTGAGGTTACAATATGTTCTTTAGATGTATTGTAGTGATGACTTTCATGCTCAGGACGATTTTTTGATTCAAGGACAATCCCGCATTTAGAAATCAGCTCCATGTTGCTGCGAAGGGAAGGTTCCAGTGCCAGAGCTTCTCCGAACAGTTCTTCACACGTATAGCTTCCATAAATGTCAGCGTGATCAAACGATGTGATCCCGAGTTCCATTACTTCTTTAAAAAATGTGAGTCGTTCTTCTTTAGATAATTGCCATTCGTTGAGACGCATCATCCCATGCACAACTTTAGATAATTGAAGACCTTCAGCTAATTGAACTTTTTCCATTTCTATTCCTCCTATGTTATGTATATTCGGCGGCGAGCAATGCATATATAACGGCAATTGCTGCGATAAACCTGATAAAAGACTGTTCTGCCAGTACACCAATCAGGTACAAACAGGTAATCAAAACATATAATTTCAGCTTTGCGTGTGTCGGTTTTTCTCCCAGTAACAGGTGACTGACCGATAAGAGAATAAACAGCGGCAGCACATATAAAGCTGCTTTTACTGAATCGGGAAGCAGCACAAATAATGGGATCAGGATGATTAACATCATCAGGCGAATCGTTTTTAATACCGAATTAAGCTTCATACGTACCGGAGTACCCCTTTCCCATCCTGTCTGACTGACAGCGCTCAGCTTACATTGATGTTTTATTTACGGTATGATAATACCATACTATAAAAACGTTTTCGTGATATATTAAATGGCTCAAAAAAGGAGGATAACATGAATTACTTATTTTCTGTACAAGAAGCGGAACAACTCGATCAGCAGGATCAGCTGGCGTCATTTAAGAAGGAATTTTACATAAAACCGGATCAGATTTATCTTGACGGGAACTCTTTAGGACTGTTATCAAAGAGAGCAGAAAACTCGGTTTTACAGCTGCTGGACAGCTGGAAGAGCTTTGGTATAGAAGGGTGGATGGAAGGTGAGCACCCGTGGTTCACTTTATCCGAAACGCTTGGAGAGAAGACTGCTCCATTAATCGGTGCAAAGCCTCATGAAGTGATTGTTACAGGCTCCATTACGACAAATCTTCACCAGCTCGTTTCAACCTTTTATCATCCTGAAGGAAAACGTACGAAGATTGCAGCCGATGAACTTAATTTTCCATCAGACATTTATACGCTTCAGAGTCAGGTCGAGCTGAAGGGGAGGGACCCGAAGCAGGAATTGATCAAAGCAGGGTCAGAAGACAGTTATGTACTGTCATTATCAGATATTGAGAAAGTGCTGACGGATGACGTAGCGCTGCTTTTACTTCCATCTGTCCTGTACAGAAGCGGTCAGCTCCTGCCGATCAAGGAGATCACAGAGATGGCGCAGCAAAAAGGAATTATTGTTGGATTTGACCTTGCCCATTCAATTGGTGCTGTGCCTCACGAGCTGCATGAATGGGGCGTTGATTTTGCCGTATGGTGTCATTATAAATATATGAATAACGGTCCCGGCGGCACAGGCGGGTTATATGTTCATGAAAAACACCATGATAAAATGCCTGGTTTAAAAGGGTGGTTCGGTTCTGACAAGACAAAGCAGTTTGATATGGAACACACCTTTACAAAAGCAGATGGCGCAGGCGCTTATCAAATCGGTACCCCGCATATCCTGTCTACGGCACCGCTGATTGGGAGTCTTGAGCTATTTGAGGAAGCCGGGATGAACCGGTTAAGAGAAAAGTCGTTAAGTCAGACAGGTTATATGATCTCATTTATACAAAAGGAATTGTCTGAAGAGGCATTTGAGATTGTAACTCCACTTGATCAACATAAACGTGGAGGTCATGTGGCACTTCGTCACCCTGAAGCCGCAAGCATTTGTAAAGCGCTGAAACATGAGGGGGTCATTCCGGATTTTCGCGCACCGGATATCATCCGCCTGGCACCGGCAGCCATGTATACGAGTTATCAGGACGTGCTGGAAGGGTTATCGAGACTTAAAAAAATCATGCAGACAAAATCATATAAAAACTTTGAAAATAAGCGAAATGTAATCGCCTGACGGAGGGTTATTTAATATGAAGATGATTGATATTTCCATGCCGTTATCTGAAAGAACGGCTCCATGGCCAGGAGATACACGTTTCAGCTATGAGGTATCGTGGGGGATGGAAGAGAGCGGATCAGTTAATGTTGGCAGAATTGAGATGAGTGCGCACTCAGGTACTCATATAGATGCTCCATTTCATTTTAAAGAGGATGGAAAGAAAGTACATGAGCTTGACGTCGACCGTTATATGACAACTGCCACTGTCGTTGACGTAACAGGAAAAGACACCATCTTTATAGAGGATTTACAGTCAAAACTTGAAAATGGAACGGCCAATGCAGTATTGTTAAAAACATTAAGCTGGCATGACCGGTCTGTATTTCCGGAAAAGATTCCTGTTATGGACCACAACGTCCCGGCTTTTCTGGCTGACAAAGGTATCCGTCTGATCGGTTTAGACCTGCCATCCGTTGATCCTATTGACAATAAAGAGCTCGAGAATCACCATAAACTGCTTGAGCAGGACATTTATATTTTAGAAGGGCTCGTTCTTGACCATGTGGAAGAAGGGGAGTACGAGCTGATTGCACTGCCGCTGAACATTGTAGGAGCTGATGGCAGTCCTGTGAGAGCCGTCCTTAGAAAATAAATCATAGACAGAAAAAAACCTGAATCCTTCAAATAAGGATTCAGGTCAAACAGCATGGGCTGACAAGTGCTGCTCAAGATCGCGGATCCTGAGTGCGATATCGTCACAAATTTCCTGAAATAATACCCATTTTGTAACAGGGTCAGCAGCTCTCTTTTCAGGATTTACAACATTCCAGGTAATAACTTTTTGAGAAATAGATGGTTCAAGGTTAATCCTTTCGTCTGTTTCTTCATCCTGGATCAGGACGATCAGATCAGCCTGCTGAAGATCGTGCCAATCTATAATGGAAGGGTTAATACCGGTAATATCGATATTGATCTCCTTCATTGCTTCTAATGTAAGGCTGCTTTTTCTGGCATCTGCCCATCCAGCACTTTTGAAAACAGTGTTGGGGATATACAGGCGTGAAGCCCATCCCTCTGCAATTGAGCTGCGTTCATGGTTCGAAGAAATAAAGTAAACCACTCTACTATCCATATGAACAGCCCCTTTCTTTCGTCTTTCTAATTCACTATACCCAAATATAATTCGGAATATGCATTTTGACCTGTTTATCGCCTATTCATTTGATCTTGAATGTGTTAGCAAGTAGAGTAATAAGGGTATAGTTTTTTATTGTTGTATATTTATGTGATGCAGGAGGTTATGTTTATGAAGTTAAATTTAACTGCTAAAATCCTGATCGGGCTCGTGCTCGGTATGATAACAGGATTAGTTTTAAATGTATGGGCGCCGGATTTATTCGGTACGCTGGATACTTATTTATTTAATCCGCTCGGTGAGATTTTCCTCGGATTAATTAATATGCTCGTTGTGCCGATTGTATTCTTCTCGCTTGTATTAGGAGTTGCAGGCCTTGGTGATACAAAGAAGCTTGGACGAATGGGCATCAAAACGATCTCCACTTTTTTAATTACAACAGCCATTGCGATTACGATCGGGCTGTTGCTTGCGTCAGCTATTCAGCCGGGAAGTAATGCCCCGCTGTCACAGGAAGATAGAGATTCCGCCAGCTATGAGGCGGAAGAAACCCCGTCTGTTGGAGAGACCTTACTGGATATCATTCCTTCAAACCCAATTCAGGCTCTAGCAGAAGGTAACATGCTTCAGATTATCGCCTTCTCGATCTTTATCGGTATCGCACTGACCGTCCTGGGAGAAAAAACAAAAGGGATTTATAAACTGATTGAACAGGGTAATGACATTTTCATGTATCTTGTTGGTCTGGTCATGAAGTTTGCTCCATACGGGACGTTTGGTCTGATTGCTTCTGCATTAGGTGAAGCAGGATTTGAATCACTGCAGAGTATTTTAATGTATGTGGTCGTTGTGCTACTTGCACTCGTCATTCATGCCATTGTGACTTATGGTTCGATCATTGCATTTCTTGCGAAAAAGAACCCGATCTGGTTCTTCAAAGGTTTTGCCCCTGCCATGACGGTAGGATTCAGTACATCAAGCAGTAACGCGACGCTGCCAATTTCCATGGAAACTGCCCAGAAAAATCTGAATGTTTCCAAACATGCAAGCTCTTTCGTCCAGCCTTTAGGAGCCACGATTAATATGGACGGAACAGCTATTATGCAGGGTGTGGCAACCATCTTTATTGCACAGGTTTACGGGATTGAATTAACGTTTATTCAGCTCGTAACCGTCGTTCTGACAGCTGTTTTGGCGAGTATCGGAACCGCAGGTGTACCTGGTGTCGGATTAATCCTTCTGGCCCTTGTACTGAACCAGGTGGGTCTGCCTGTTGCCGGAATCGGACTGATCCTCGGTATCGACCGTCTGCTTGATATGTGTCGTACAGCCATTAATATCTCAGGTGATGCTGCAGTTGCACTATATATTTCTGAGTCTGAAAAGAAACGGAAAATTAAGCAGCAGCGCGGAGAGGCGTAAAATAAGAAATATTTGTGAAAAAGTGTCCGTCTTTAGTGAAAAAAGGCGGGCACGTTTTGTGTTTTGTTAAAGTTTGGCGTTATAATCAGATTATGAAGTAGTAAAGGGGACGAGTAAGATGAACCTCGGCTTTGGTGAAATCTTAATTATTTTATTTGTGGCGCTTATTGTGTTTGGGCCTTCGAAGTTACCTGAGCTGGGGAAAACAGCCGGGAAGACGTTATATGAGTTTAAAAAAGGGCTGAATGAAGTCATGAAGGATGACAGTCCGAAAAATAAAAACAATGATCCCGGGAAATAGGGGTCATTGTTTTTATTTTTCAAAAACCGGGCCTGGACGAGTCGCCTCCGCTTTTCGGTGACCGCGCGGTGAGTCAGCTGAGCTAGGTTGCGTTGTTTAGTATAAGGTTGTTAAATAAGTCAATAAAGTGGTCGAATACTCCAGAAGAGTGGTCAAAAACCCAGGAAGTGGTTAAATACTCCAGAAGAGTGGTCGAATACTTTCAAAGAGTGGTCAAATACTCCGAAAAAGTGGTCGAATACCCAGAAAAAGTGGTCAAATAAAGCTAAAAAGTGGTCTAATCACCACTAAAAGTTCCTCAGTTTAGTGCTTTCCGCATCAAAAAACCGGACGCGCAGGCCCGGTTTATATTGACTACCTATTTTTGATTTTTTCATAATGTTCCAGTGCGCGTTTTCTGGCTGCTGAGTGGTCGACGATCGGTTTGGGATAGTTATCACCGAGTTTGACGCCGGCTTTGGATAAAACTTCTTCCGGAGCAGCAGCTGGTTCATGGATGTATTTATCGGGAAGCTTTGCGAGTTCGGGTACCCATTTTCGGATGTAATCTGCGTCAGGATCGAATTTTTTCGATTGGGTAATCGGGTTGAAGATCCTGAAAAATGGGGATGCATCTGCACCTGACCCAGCTACCCACTGCCAGCCCATGGTGTTATTGGCAAGATCGGCATCGAGCAGCGTGTAGGTAAACCAGTCTGCGCCTTCTTTCCAGTGAATGAGAAGGTCTTTTGTCAGGAACGAGGCTGTGACCATACGAATCCGGTTATGCATATAGCCGGTTTCCCATAACTCTCTCATACCTGCATCCACGATTGGAAAGCCTGTTCTGCCTTTTTTCCACGCTTGTAATCCATCTTGATCTTCCAGCCAGTCAAAGGATGAAAATTGATCGTTCATCGGTTCTGAAACGGTTTCGGGAAAATGAACAAGCAGCATATAGGCAAAATCACGCCAGACAAGCTGTCTTAAAAAAGGTTCGCCTGCTGCTTCAGCTTTCTTTTTGATGAAATGCCAGGTGCTCCGTGGCGAGAGAAGACCGAGGGCGAAGTAGGGTGATAATGCAGAGCTTATTTCATCCGCCGGGAAGTCGCGTCCATCTTTATAGTTACCCAGGTTATTTTTCACAAACGCTTTAAATCTTCTGATAGCCGCCTCTTCTGAAACAGTCCAGCGTTTTTCGAAACCGTCTGTCCAGTTGATTTCTGGCAGCAATTTAAGATCCTTCAGTTCAATGGAGGTTCCTTTCTTTATTGCAGGGGAAGAAATGTTTTTCACGCTTTTTAATGGAGCGGGAATATCATGTTTTTGCATTGCTCTGTAAAAGGGTGTAAACACTTTATAAGGTTCATCGTTGGCCTTGCGAACTTCCCATGGGGACAGAAGCAGTCTGCCCTCATACGTGTTGACCTCTATTCCCTGCTCATGAAGGTTTTCGCCGAGTGATCTGTCTGAATTCATTAGATCAGGTTCGTACTGACGATTCCAGAAAATCTTTTTTATATCATATTTTTTTATCAGGTCAGGGATGATCTTTTCAGGATTCCCTTTTTGAATAAGCAGTTTGCCGCCTGCGTTTTCAAGGCGTTTTGTAAATGAATCAAGCGCATGATGGTAAAACCATTTCTGTGCCTCTCCAATTTCTTCACGGTCATCCAGTATAAATACCGGTAAGATTTCACCATTTTCTGCCCCGTGAAAGAGGGCAGGGTGGTCATGCATGCGAAAATCTTTTCTAATCCAGACAAGTGACGTCACGTTATCACACCTCAATGATCAGTTTTTAGGTTTTATGCCATCCTCGATCAGGCTGAATAATAGATCCGCCCATTCACGGGGAGGGATTTGGTCTGTATTCTGAATCAAAACAGTGTTGAAAAATACACCCGCAATAAGGGAGGTAGGAAGATCCTTTCGGATAGAGCCCTCATTTTTTGCCTTTTCAATCTCAACCAGAAGGATCTGAAACAGTTCCCTGGATTGTGCATCAAGCTTACTTAGCTGTTCTTTTACATGTGGGGAAGCATTCTGATCGAGTGAAGGGCGCATTTTGATCATTTCATATACCTGCGAATATTCCATAAATAGAATAAGGAGCTCTTTAAGCATGAGAAAGGAAGAAGGCTGATCAGCAAGTGACCGTATCCTTCTCATGACCTGCTCCATCAGGATGTTCATATAATCAGTTATCAATTCGTCTTTATTTTTGTAGTACTCATAAATGGTGCTGCGGGCAACATTGAGGTTTTCTGAAAGAGCTTTAAAATGAAACCCTTCATAACCTTTTTCAAGAAGCAGGTTTTCAGTTGCTTCCATCAGTTCCTCCATGTCCATTTTTCGCTGTCGCGCCATATCCCATCATCCTTTAAATGTATTCCTGTCTATAGTATAGCGAAAGTTTGGATAAGAGGGGAAAATGAAACGGTTTTATCGCATAACGAGTACGGGACAGCGCGCTTTTTCAACGATTGTTTCACTGACGCTGCCGAGAAAGCGCTTCTGAAATGAACTTTTTTCAGTCCGGCCAACGATGATTAAATCTGCGCCTTTATGTATGGCGTAGTCAACAATGGCTTCAGCCGGTGAACCGGTCAGGGGATAAAAGTCGGCATGAATACTTCTTGAGTCCAGAACTTCCTTGGCAGCAAGCAGTGCTTGATTCAGTTTGTTATTTTCATCCTGTCGCGTTTCTACTTGTTCTTTTTCCATTGCAGGCTGATGGTCAGTCTGCGTATTCATGGAATGCTCGTACATGGTTGCATCACGGCGGGACTTATCAAGTGATACGTGCGTAATAATGAGTGATGAATCAGGGTGCAGACGGTGGAGTTCCACGGCTGCATCTAGCGCTTTCTGGCTTGCAGCTGTTGAGTCAAAGGCAACAAGAATTTGCTTAAACATGACATTCACCCCTCGTTGTTCGTTTTTTCACCTATACCCACTGCAGGCTTTGATTAATCAGATCATGCACCTATATATAGTAAAAAAAGCCCTGTATGAACAGGGCTTTAGAACATTGGAAGAATATAATTAATTAAAAACCATATAATACCGATAAAGATGATGACGTAAGCTGTGTACTTTATTAGTGTTGCGCCTACAAGGCCGTTGTCCGACTTTTTCTCTTTATGAACTTCAACTTTTCTCTCATCAGCCATGTTCAATTCCTCCTTTAAGCAATTAGGTTCACGAGGAATACAATAACAACGATAGCGCCAATAATCATCAGGATTGTTCTTAACATCGGGGGGTTCCTCCTTCATCATGTAAAGTGGGTGAAAGCTTACTAATAAGATACCCAACGCCCCTTTAAACAAACCTGTGCGGGAAATATATTATTTTTAGGGTAAAGGGAAGATTAAGGTGCCATTATTAAAGTTAGAATGTAAAGATCTTAAAAAGATTCTGAAAAAAGATTGACAGTAGTCAGTTGGTAGGATATTCTAGGGTTGTTCAAACAATGGACAAAAAATCGATTGGAAAGGAGTTGCGTGTCATGAAACATCTAATGAAAAAATTAACAAAGCAAGCAAAATTGAATAACACGCAGCGAAAACCTTTTTAACGATTCTGATGATGTTTATTTGAATTTGTATGGAAAGGACACAGTCTGCGTGTGCAGTCTGTGTCCTTTTTTAAAGCATACCGTGCTTTTTTGGGGCGGTATGCTTTTTTAATGCCAATTTTTAGTTGATATCAGCATTTGCTGTTGTCATAAATAAAAAAACGAAGGAGGAAAACAGGATGATTTATTTTGCATGGGAAGGAACAATCAAGGCGGAGCTGGATAGTGGGTAGCCTGATTGGAATCGGATTAAAGGAGGTTATCTGGAATGTTTGATATTTTTATAAAATTAGGATGGTTTTTTAAGGAGCATTGGAAACGGTATACGATCGCCATTGTTCTCCTGCTGATTGCGAATGTTGTGGAAATCGTACCGCCTTTTCTGGTCGGGATGGCCATTGACGATATTTTTGTTGGAGAATTAACACAGGCGCTCCTTCTGCAGTATGTCATCATTCTGGCGGGAATTGCTGTAGTGGCTTATATCATTAACTATGTTTGGCAGTATCTTCTCTTCAGCGGTGCTCATAAAATTGAACGAAGACTCAGGTCTATGTTTATGGGACATATGCTGAAGATGACGCCGACGTTTTATGAACGGAACCGGACTGGGGACCTGATGGCAAGAGCGACTAATGATCTGAAGGCGGTATCTGTTACAGCGGGTTTTGGTGTATTAACGCTAATTGACTCAACAGCCTACATGCTGACCATTGTTGTCGCGATGGGATTCCTTGTATCGTGGGAGTTGACGATTGCTGCTATTCTTCCACTGCCTATTCTGGCCATTGTGATGCAGTTTCTCGGGAAAAAGATTCACGAGCGCTACACGCAGGCGCAGGATGCGTTTGGTGATCTGAACGACCGCGTATTGGAATCTGTCGCGGGTGTGCGCGTAATCAGGGCTTATGTCCAGGAGCGCGAGGATGAAAAAGCGTTTTTCGAAGGTACAGAGGACGTGTATCAGAAAAACCTGAAGGTCGCGTTGATTGATTCGTTATTTAATCCTTTAACAAAAATCATCACCGGGATGAGTTATATGATTGGTCTCGGATATGGATCTTATCTGGTCTTTAATCAGTCCATTACATTAGGCGAACTCGTCGCTTTTAACGTCTATCTCGGTATGCTGATCTGGCCGATGTTTGCAATCGGTGAACTCATTAATATTATGCAGCGCGGTAATGCATCCTTGGATCGTGTAAATGAAACATTAAATTATACAGAAGACGTTCCTGATCCGCTTCAGCCGGTGTATCCCGGAGAGCTTCAGGGAATTGAATTTAAACAGACTGATTTTCAGTATCCTTCATCCAATGTAGCGAATCTTTCTAATGTGTCAGTACGGATTGAACAGGGACAGACGCTTGGTATTGTCGGAAAAACCGGCAGCGGAAAAACGACCTTTGTAAAGCAGCTATTGAAGGAATATCCGCTTGGAGAAGGAGATATTTTACTAAGCGGAACCTCGATTGCGGATCAGAAACGAAATCATGTTTTGTCATGGATTGGCTATGTACCGCAGGAGCACGTTTTGTTTTCAAAAACGGTAAGGGAAAATATACTGTTTGGAGCGGATGAGGCATCGGAAGAGGATGTTATCCGAGCGATTAAGATGGCTCATTTTGAGAAAGATCTGGAAATGCTGCCGGATGGTCTGGAAACACTTGTTGGTGAAAAAGGAGTCGCTTTATCCGGAGGACAGAAACAGAGAATTTCGATTGCGCGGGCTCTAATTGATGATCCGTCCCTGCTGATTTTGGATGATTCATTGTCAGCTGTAGATGCAAAGACGGAGTCGGCTATTTTAGAAAATATTAAGAACGAAAGAAAAGGGAAAACGACGATTATTACAACCCATCGTCTCTCAGCAGTTGAACATGCAGACTGGATTTTAGTGATGAATGAAGGGTGCGTGATGGAGGAAGGAACCCATCAGCAGCTGATAGAAAGAAAAGGCTGGTACTTTGAGCAATTCAAACGCCAGCAGGTTGAAGAGTCGCTTCTTGAGGAGGTGCGCTCATGAGTGTAGGAAAAAGACTTTACCATTATGCATTGCTGTATAAAAAGACGATCATCATTGCGCTGGTCATGCTGACAGTCTCGGTTGCAGCAGAACTGGCAGGTCCGTTTATTGCTAAAAAAATGATTGATGATCACATCATGGGTATTGAGGAAACGTGGGTGCAGACGGATCAGGGGAAGGACGCTGTCGCTTATAACGATACATTTTATAAGCGGGAAGCCTACCTGAATGAAGGAGAGCAGACTGGAGGGGAAGCAGGTATTTTTCAAATCGGTCTGAACTTCTATTTCGTAGACGAACCGGTGACAGAGGCAGAAGGGGAGCGCAGTTATGAAAACGGCATGCTGATCTTTGGTACGGGTGAGGAATCTGTATCCTACCGTGCTGAAGAATTAAGTGCGTCAGAGGTGCTGGCCTTTTACCGTCCGGAAATTCCGAGAATGATTCAGCTTGTCCTGCTTTATTTTGTCTTAACCGTTATTGCGGCTGTTTTCCATTTTGGGCAGGAATTCCAGCTGCAGCGTTCAGCAAACCGGATTATTCAAAAAATGAGAACGGAAGTGTTTGGTCATATCCAGCGGCTTCCGATCAACTATTTTGATAATTTGCCTGCAGGAAAAGTAGTGTCAAGAATCACCAATGATACAGAAGCCATTAGAGAATTGTATGTGCAGGTGTTAGCGCAGTTTTTCCACAGCGGGATTTATATTACCGGGATTTACGTTGCGTTATTCATCCTTGACCCGACACTGGCAGCAATCTGTCTCGTACTGATTCCACTATTGATTTTGTGGATGGTCATTTATCGCAAGTACGCCTCGAAATATAATCAGACAGTCCGCTCTAAAGTGAGCGAGATTAATGCATCCATTAACGAGTCGATCCAGGGGATGACGATTATTCAGGCTTTCAGAAAAGAAAAGAAAATACAGGGTGAATTCGAAGAAAAGAATACGACTCATTTTCAATTCCAGAATAAGCTATTGAACCTGAATTCGCTCATGTCTCATAATCTCGTGGGGATTTTAAGAAACATCACCTTCGTCGCTTTTATCTGGTATTTCGGGAGCGGGGCGCTGAATGCGGAATCCGTTGTTACGGTTGGTGTTTTGTACGCATTTGTTGACTATATTACTAGACTGTTCCAGCCGGTTACCGGGATTGTCAATCAGCTGGCGAACCTCGAGCTTGCCCTTGTGGCAGGTGAGCGTGTGTTTAAGCTGATGGATGAAGAAGGGGAAACTGTGGTTGATGGGAAAATGGAGCGCATCAAAGGTCATGTGAAGTTTGATGACGTATCATTTGCCTATAAAAACGATGAATATGTGTTAAAGAACCTGTCCTTTGAAGCGAAACCGGGTGAAACGATCGGTCTCGTCGGGCATACTGGTTCAGGAAAGTCATCAATCATGAATCTGCTTTTCCGGTTTTATGATAATCAAAAAGGGATCATTTCTGTTGATGGCATGAATATTCAGGATGTACCGAAGCAGACAATTCGTGATCACATGGGTATTGTGCTGCAGGATCCATATTTATTTACGGGAACAATTGCATCAAATGTCAGCTTAAATGATCCGAGGATTTCAAGAGAACAAGTTGAAGCTGCTTTGAAAGCGGTTGGAGCAGACAGAGTGCTGACTCACCTTGAACAGGGAATTGATGAGCCGGTCATTGAAAAAGGAAGCACGCTTTCCTCAGGACAACGGCAGTTAATTTCGTTTGCAAGAGCGCTGGCGTTCAATCCGGCGGTTCTTGTGCTGGATGAGGCAACGTCGAGTATTGATACAGAGACGGAGTCGATTATTCAGGAGGCCATGGAGACGCTGAAATCCGGCCGGACGACGTTTATTATTGCGCACCGTTTGTCTACGATTAAGAATGCGGATCAGATTATTGTGCTGGACCGCGGGGAAATTGTGGAGAAGGGGACGCATGATGAGCTGATGGCAAGGCGCGGGAAGTATTATCAGATGTATGAGCTGCAGCAGGGGAAGAAGGCTGTATAGGGAAAAGCGTCCGGAGTGATCCGGGCGTTTTTTCTGTTAGAATCGGGCCGAGGCGCATCCTTCGCTTTCCTTTGTCTAGCTCCGGCGACTAGCCCCTCGAGGTCATAAGTCAAAGATGAAAGAGTGCAAAGATCAGCCCTCTATTCATCTTCGCCTTATGCTTGTCGGGGCTGGACGAGTCGCCTCCGCTTTTCCAAGGCCGCGCGGTGAGCCAGCTAGCGCTCCGCGCTACGCTGTCTCACCTGTCGCTTCTCTGCCGTAGGAGTCTTCGGATGCGCCTCGACCCTCAGTAAGATTTCCAGACTTTTCTTCTTTGGTGAAAATGAAAGAGAGAACAGGTGCAGACTTACCCTTTCCTCATAGGAATCTACGAGTGAGTCCGCACCTTAATAAATGCTATCTGCTCCTTATTGGTTAGAAGGATAGAGGAAAACAAAACCCGGGCTGAGCCGCTTGCTTGGTTTCATTGTAAAAACAGCCGGTCTCACCTCGTGATGGGGAGACTGGCTGTTTTTTTAGTAGGTGATGCCTACCCGTTCTTTTATGTGTTGATGATTTAATAGGAGAGAGTAGGTAAAGTCTCCGGTGTCGTACATGGAGATGCTGGATGGTTCGTCGGGTAAGGTGTTGATTTCTGTGCGATATTTTCCAATTCTTTCTCCATCCGGCAGGTACGTTGGACAGACGATGGTCCAGTCAAGGTCTGCCTCTTTCAGCATGAGATAGGAGCGGCAGTGGTCTTCTGCTGCTGTACTGAGTTTCCGGTTTGATTCAGAGGAGTGGAATCGGAATTTTCCAGGTTCTCTTTTAGAATCAAGAATGCCTGCGGTTCCGACTGTGACAATTCTCCGGATCCCTTCTGATCTCATGGCAGGAAGAATGTGGACCATTGATTTAGTCAGAGCATCTTTTTTATCTGTCCCCATTGCGCTGACAACGGCATCACACCCTGCAATGGTGCGAAACACATCTTCTTTTACAGAGGCATCCCCCACAATATAGGTTGCCTGATCATGACTGACAGCTGCGGATGCGTCCCGGACCAATGCCTGCACGTGATGACCATCCTTAATGGCATTGTCCAAAATGACACTTCCAACCCGTCCAGTCGCACCAAACAAAGCGATTTTCATAACAATCCCCTCCCATCTTTTCTACATATAAGTTTAGCGGAAATTGTCGTACAGGGAAAGAATCCCGTCTAATCCTCATTTGTGTGGAAACGCTTTAACCATGATACAATATTTGTATTACGTGTTTGTTAGGAGGAGAGATTATCATGGAATATCGTACTGAGAAAGATACGTTAGGTGAGATTCAGGTTCCTGCGGACAAATATTGGGGAGCGCAGACGCAACGAAGTCTGGAAAACTTTCCGATCGGAATTGAGAAAATGCCTATCGAGGTGACTTATGCTTTTGCTGAACTGAAAAAAGCGGCGGCGATGGCTAATTATGATCTTGGAAAATTGTCTGTACATAAACGGGATGCGATCGTGCGGGCGTGTAACGAAATACTGGATGGATCATTGGACGATCATTTTCCTCTTTCTGTCTGGCAAACGGGAAGCGGAACACAGTCGAATATGAATGCAAATGAAGTGATTGCGTTTCGTGCCAATCATTGGCTTAAAGAGCAGGGTTCAGATGAAAAAGTTCATCCGAATGATGATGTAAATATGTCTCAAAGCTCAAATGACACTTTTCCGACAGCCATGCATATTGCGGCCTATAAAGCGGTATGCGGAAAGCTTGTCCCGGCATTAAATAACCTGACTGATACCTTTTATCAGAAGGAAAAACAGTTTTATGAAATCATTAAAATTGGACGTACACACCTGCAGGACGCAACGCCTCTGACACTCGGACAGGAAATCAGCGGCTGGCGCGCGATGCTTGAGCGGTCCAACACGATGATTCAGGAGGCAAATAAGCATATTTTATCTCTTGCGATCGGAGGCACAGCGGTTGGTACCGGGATTAATGCGCACGAGGAATTCGGTAAGCGCGTTGCCAAACAGCTTGTTTTGCAGACAGGGTTCCCGTTTTACTCTTCAGATAATAAGTTTCATGCACTGACGAGTCATGACGAAATCGTATATCTTCACGGCGCTTTAAAAGGTTTATCAGCTGATCTGATGAAGATAGCGAATGACATCAGGTGGCTATCGAGTGGACCACGAAGCGGGATCGGTGAGATTTCCATTCCTGCAAACGAACCGGGAAGCTCCATCATGCCTGGAAAGGTTAATCCGACACA
Organism: Jeotgalibacillus aurantiacus; assembly: GCF_020595125.1. Lineage (NCBI taxonomy): Bacteria > Bacillati > Bacillota > Bacilli > Caryophanales > Caryophanaceae > Jeotgalibacillus > Jeotgalibacillus aurantiacus. The sequence continues at coordinate 882,266 of NZ_JACNMS010000002.1, read as the reverse complement.
GAGCGAAGCGTTGACGATGATTTCAACACAGATTATGGGTAATGACGCAACGATCGGATTTGCGGCCAGCCAAGGTAATTTTGAACTGAACGTCTTTAAGCCTGTGATCATTTACAATTTCCTTCAGTCCGTCACGCTGCTGGCAGACGGGATGAATACGTTTAACGATAAGTGTGCATCAGGCATTGAAGCGAACCTTGAGGTCATTGACCGTCACGTCAACAATTCGTTAATGCTGGTGACCGCTTTGAATCCCCATATCGGCTATGAAAAAGCAGCTGAAATTGCGAAGCTTGCATTCAGGAAAGAACTCACGTTGAAAGAAGCGGCGATTGAAACAGGGTATGTGACAGAAGAGCAGTACCAGGAGTGGATTCAGCCGATCAAAATGGTGAACATTGACCGTTGAGTGCGGTGATTAAAAACTCAAAAGAGAGACGGCATCATGGCCGTCTCTCTTTTTATATGGTTAAAGGGGGTAACCATCTTATTTAATGCGCTGCTCTGATTCCACATCGAAGAAGTGGCACTTGTTCATGTTGAAAGCAAGCTCAACTTTTTGTCCTGCTTTAATGTCTGAACGTGAGTCAACGCGGGCAACAAAGTCCTGTCCACCGACTTTTGAGTAAAGCATAAGCTCGGCACCTGTAAGTTCTGATACTTCGATATCTGCAAGGAACTTAGATCCGGCAGCTGATTCGATAAATACCGGCTCATCATGGATATCTTCAGGACGCACACCGAGGATGATGTCTTTTCCAACATAGCCATGAGAACGAAGTGTCTTCATTTTTCCTTCCGGTACAGCAAGCAGCTGATCGCCAGCCTGGAAGCCTGTTTCAGTAAGCTTTCCGCTGAAGAAGTTCATCGCAGGAGACCCGATAAATCCACCAACGAAAACATTCTCAGGATTGTCATATACTTCTTTCGGAGATCCAACCTGCTGAATCACGCCATCCTTCATAACAACAATACGTGTTGCCATTGTCATCGCTTCAGTCTGATCGTGTGTTACATAGATCGTTGTTGTCTGAAGACGCTGGTGAAGCTTCGCGATTTCAGCACGCATCTGAACACGCAGCTTAGCGTCAAGGTTAGATAAAGGCTCATCCATCAGGAATACCTTCGCATCACGTACAATCGCACGGCCCAGTGCCACACGCTGACGCTGACCACCGGAAAGAGCTTTCGGCTTACGATCTAAAAGTGCTTCAAGACCAAGAATTTTGGCAGCATTTTTAACACGCTTGTCAATTTCAGCTTTGTCAAATTTACGAAGTTTAAGACCGAATGCCATGTTGTCATATACGCTCATATGAGGGTATAGTGCGTAGTTCTGGAATACCATCGCGATATCGCGATCTTTAGGTGCTTTATCGTTTACACGCTCGTCGTCAATGTAGAAGTCTCCTTTAGAGATTTCCTCAAGACCTGCGACCATACGAAGTGTCGTTGATTTACCGCAACCTGAAGGACCAACGAATACGATGAATTCTTTGTCCTGGATATGAAGATTGAAGTCTGTTACTGCTGTAACTTCTTTATCGTAGATTTTATAAATGTTTTGTAGTTTTAACTCTGCCATGTTGATTCCTCCATTGTGCTGTTCTTTGTAACTGCTTTCATTTTAGCGTTAAATGAAAGCCTTTCCAATGGACATAGTGCACAAAAAGAATAGGGGGGTTTGGGCAATGTGACAAAAATCGGGCAGGGCTCATCCTTTAGAACATAAGAGTCTGCGGCTGAACCTGAACTTATTGTGATTTATAAAAGCCGCACCGGGACCATCCTCCGCTTTCCTTTGTCTAGCTTCAGCGGGCAGGGACTAGCAAACTTCCTGTCCACTCGTCCGATAAGTCAACATCAGCTCACTCCGTTCACCTGTTCCTTTCCGCCACAGGAGTCTGCGGATGCTCCCGGCGCTCTAAATGGTTATTTTGTTTCCGAACGCAATATAAAAAAGCTGTGAAGAGATCATACTTTAGCGTGCTGGTAATCAGAGTGGTTAAATAACGGAGGAGAGTGGTTAAATAAATCAAAAGAGTGGTCGAATACCGGAAAAGAGTGGTCGAATCCTCCGAAAGAGTGGTCAAATACCGGGAAAGAGTGGTTAAATCCGCACTCATAAAAGCCGTGAAGCGGGAGCCCGGCCCGGTTCACGGCATTGGTCAGCCATTGCGCTGGTTCCATTCTAGGCAGGCGAAGTAGGCAATGAGTCCGCCGTAGAAGGTTTTGAGGTCGATGGATGTTTTTTCTGTGAATTTGTCGAGACGGTATTGCAGGCTGTTCCGGTGCATGTAGAGCATTTTGGCTGTGCTGCTCACGTTTGAAAGGTTCTCGACAAAGGTTTGGATGATGCGCGGAAGGTCCTGTTCGGTTTCGAATAATTCAAAGATGGCTGAAAACAGGGTGTTTTTTTCAAAGTCGGAAAAGCGGTTGATCAGGTTGATGGGCATGACGTCAAACAGTGACAGTACGGGCTGACGGTGGTCGTGGAAGGTGTGCTGTTCAAACCAGTCCATTTCCATCAGAAGCATACTCCGGGTTTCGGCGTTAACAGTATGAAAGGATCCTGCGAAAAATGTGATGTTGATTTCCAGATCATTTTCAATTGCCTGTGATGCTGAAGCCAGCTCTTCCAGTGAAAGGGTATCGCTGCTTTGCGGTTCGATGACAAATCCGCTGTTTTCATTTTTCAGTACGATGACTGCCTGTTCAGAGAAAACATAGTCGAGTGGTGCTTCATCAGCATCCTGAACGAGAGCAGCATTGCTTGAGAATTGAACCATTCTGAAGCTGGATCCTTTTGGCAGTGGGCAGTTGCCTGAATCGTCACGCAGAAAATTTAGCCATTCATCTGCTTTTCCGGATGGAGGGGGTGATGATGGATTTAAAAGCATAGATAACAAAGAAAGTTCATTTGGGCTTAGCCCATTTTTATTAAATGCGATCAGCTCTTCGGTTTCCTTATCTCTGAACCACAAATAAGACTCAAATTCCGGTGCACTAAGGTCTGAAGGTTTTTTTGCTGAATTCATTGACTGTAGAAGTTTTTTTACGTTTGACAAGTGATCACCTTTTTCTAATAAAACATTTATGAAAAAAGTATCATTTTTTTAACAAAGAAACAATCATGAACCTGCAAAAGGCTTTCCGTATCAACTTTACGGAAAGCCTTTTGAATGATCTAATTTGGCGGTGTTTCAGCATCCAGGTCACGTGCCTCTTCAATGTTTGTCTGCTTCCCGTATCGGAAAACAGTTCCTCCTGACATTCCCTCGTTAATAAAACGGTCGACATCAAAAAATGCTTTGTCCCGTCCTTCATATGAAGTGTCGGGCAGAAAAGACGGATGATTTGTCATTGAAAACACCCCCTGCACATACGTTATGCATATTGAGCATGTTCTATACAGGTATTAATCACCGTAAACGTGGAAAAGCATCAGATCATGTATTTGCTTTTCAACTTTGTCCGGATCTTTTACGGGAGCTGGTGTTGACCATTCAATTTGTCCGTTTTTATGATAAATTCCCCTGATCTGTTCCCCCTGATAGGTAAATGAAAACGTCCATCCCGGTAAATCACTTTCATACATTTTTTTATATTGAAAATGCTGAATCATAATAAACCCCCATGTTCCAATTTCCTTCAGTATATCATGTGAATGTTTTTAATAAATGCTCATATGGTGAATTTAAAAGGAGGAGATCCATTTCTATTTATTTCGTATTGTGTCATGCGCCTATAATCATATTTGAATGAAGAAGTTTCTGCTATACTGAGAAAGAATGGATTGTATGTATAGCGGAAGGTGATTTGAGATGGATATATTTTTATTACTATCAGTTATGATGGTTGTTGGAGCGGTGATTGGGGGATTCACCAATTCCCTTGCAATTAAAATGCTTTTTCGGCCATACAAAGCAGTATACATCGGTAAATGGAAGGTTCCGTTTACACCGGGTCTGATTCCAAAAAGAAGAGAAGAACTGGCTAGACAGCTTGGCTTGATGGTCGTCAATCACCTGCTGACAGCCGACAGTCTGAAAACAAAGTTTCTGACGAAGGAGAAAGAGCAGGCTTTAACACGCTGGCTTCAAAAGGAAAGCGGTAAGCTTTTTAATATGGAGGACACGGTTCAGGATGTATTTGAACGGTTTGATCTGACCTCGCCAGTTCCTTATATAGAAGAAACAATGGATCAATGGATTGAACAGCAGTACGATCAGCTGAAAGATCAGTACATGTTTTTAACGATCAGAGAGACGCTCCCGGAGAAATGGCTTGACCGTCTGGATGGCAAGGTTGAAACCGTCACAGATTATATCCTGGAAAAGGGCATCGATTACTTTGAATCAGATGAAGGAAAAGCACGCGTTCAGACAATGATTGATGATTTCCTTAAAACGCGTGGAACCCTTGGCAGCATGGTGAATATGATCATGGGCAATACCTCTCTTGGGGATAAAGTTCAGCCTGAGATCATAAAATTTTTGAAACATGATGGCACACATGATATACTCGAACAGGTTTTGCGCACAGAATGGGAAAAAATCAAGGACTGGCAGTGGGATCGGGCGTTTTCGATCATTACTGATCGCGATCTGATTGTCCGTCTGCAGCGCATATTAAAGGAACGCATCAACCTGAATGAATGGATGCAGCGCCCGTTAGGCAGTGCGATTCAGCCACTAGAAGACAGGGTTGTCAATCATTTAATTCCAAAAGCGTCTGAAAAACTGAAAGAACTGCTCATTGAAAAACTGGAGGCTATTCTTTCAAAAATGAAGCTGCAGGAAATTGTCAGGGAACAGGTTGACTCCTTTGAAGTATCTAGGCTAGAAGAGCTTGTACTCGGCATTTCGCGCAGGGAATTTAAAATGATCACCTATCTTGGCGCATTGCTCGGTGGTCTCATCGGAATCGTTCAGGGAATATTTGTACTCTTAACTGGACTTTGATTGATTGATGTTTAGGACGGAATCATCAGGGAATAGGGGAAGAGTGATTAAAAAGGGAGGTTTTTTGATTGTCAGTAAATCTGTACGATCAGGCAAATGAATTAGAGCGTGCAATTCGTCAAAGTGATGAATTCAACAACTTAAAGAAAATGTACGATGCAGTAAACAACGATGAGTCTGCAAAAGGCATTTTTGAAAACTTCCGTGACATTCAGCTTTCACTTCAGCAAAAGCAGATGAATGGTGAGGAAATCACACAGGAAGAAATTGAACAGGCGCAGAAAACGGCTCAGCTTGTTCAGCAGCATGAGCTGATTGCTCAGCTGATGGATGCAGAGCAACGCATGAGTATGACGATTCAGGAACTGAACAAAGTGATCATGAAGCCGCTTGAAGAGCTTTATGGATCAATGGAAAATAATCAAACGCAGCAGTAATTCAATGACAAAGACCCCATTTTCGAATGGGGTCTTTTCATTTTTTATTATTAAAAGAGGCTTCTGAAAACTTATGCTCTTTCTTCAAGTGATGCTGCAGCTGCAGCGACGCCTGAAGCTTCCTGGGAAATTTGATCAAGCATCACAACGAGTCGGCTGACATCCTGATCCATCTGCGTATTTTGTGATTTCAGCTGGTTCATGGATTCCATAATGCCATTGAAGGATTCACTTGTTGAATGAATGCTGTCACGCTCTGCCTGGAAAAGAGTGTTCAGTTCCATAATTGATCCTTCAATCGTTTTTGTTTTAACATTCGTATCTTTTAGCAGATCATAAACCTGCGCGACGGATTCTTTTGTATTTTCAGCAAGCTTCCTAACCTCATCTGCAACCACGGCGAACCCTTTACCATGCTCACCTGCACGCGCAGCTTCTATTGAAGCATTTAATGCCAGGAGGTTTGTCTGGTCGGCTATGGACGTAACCATATTGGCTACTTCGGAAATCTGACTGTTCAAGTTGTTAAGTTCTTTAATATTTTTTTCCGTTGTCATCATTTTTGAAGAAATTTGTTCGCTTTCTTCTTTCGTTTTATCAAGGCGGACTTTTTCATCGCCGGTTTTGGACTGAAGCTCGGATGCTACACCTGACCCTTGCTGTGCGCGGGATGCCAGATGCTCCAGTGCCTCTTTCATCAGCTTGACATTTTCGCTTGTGGAATTACTGTTTTCAGAAAGAGCAGCTGCGCTTTCTTTCAGTGTAATTAATAGACCATGAAGTCGATCCTGCTCATTTTGAATCTGCTGTTGGAAGCTCTTTTCATATGCTTCAAGCACAATCTGCATTTCAAGGTTAAGGATTTTTGAAACAGCTTTGATTAGAATAAACTTATCCTTTTCACCAAAAGGAAGTTCGATAATCACATCGGTCAGGGAATTTAGCAGATCCTGAAATGCAGCAATATACCATTTAGGATCGAGTCCGATACGTAAATGCACATCAGCAATACGGTGGCGTTTTTCGATAAATGTAGAATCGAGTCTACCGCTGAACATTTCCTGAATATGAATGGTTAATGTTTTCTTTAACCTTTCAATAGAGCTGTGGGTATTAATAATGGTTAGCAATCCAGGTTCATGACCCAATGTCTTATAAAAGCTGGCAACGATTGCTTCGATGTTTTCCGTTACGTATGGTTTAAAGGCTGCAAGCACCTGAAGATCTTCTTTCTGCAAAGCGATCATACTGATCTGGGCTGCAGTGGTTGCTTCTTTTGGCAGTGTAATCGTTACAGACTGCTTTTCAGCAAGTGTTAATAAGTCTTCTTTATGTTTTTTCTCCCTTGATGTTAGCCACTTCATGAAAAATCCTCCTTAGTATCAAATCTTATTTTATATCGTCTGAAATTGATAAACGTTTACATCAATTAGACTAAAAAAATAATAATAATAGGTATTTTTTCTTATTAATCTATGTGGAGATTACAGTATCGCGCGCCAGAATAAGAATCTTTTAAAAAAAAGAAGGATTTTATGAAAGGCGTAGAGAATGATAAAATGAATGATCATTCATTTTTAAGGGGGATGGAAAAATGGAATTGACGAACAGCTATAAAACACTTTACGTGAAAACTGAAGGAAAAACGGCATGGGTATCACTGAACAGGCCTGAAAGTCTGAATGCGTTGAATATGGAGTTAATGTCTGAGCTTCTTGATGTGCTGAAGGAGATTTCACGTAATGCAGACCTGCAAATCGTGGTGTTAAAAGGGGAAGGAAAAGGGTTTTGCTCCGGCGGTGATATTAAAGGGATGCTGACGATGAGTGGTGAGGAAGAATTTAAAACGTTTATGAAAGTGATCAAAGAACTTTCAACCACGCTTTATGCCATGCCGAAAATTACGATTAGTGCGATCCACGGTGCTGCTGCGGGTCTTGGTCTGAGTCTGGCACTGGCGTGTGATGTTCTGATTGCTGAAGAGCAGAGTAAGCTTGCGATGAACTTCATCGGTATTGGTCTTGTGCCTGACGGTGGCGGTCATTTTCTGATGCAGGAAAGAGTCGGGTCTCATAAGGCGATGCACGCGATCTGGAGAGGGGACGTGATGAATGCCCACGAAGCTCATTCATTCGGGCTGATTGACCGTGTAACGGCAGAGGGACGTGCCGTTACTGAAGCAGAAGCTTATGTCAGCCGATTCAGTAGCAGTCCGCTTAAAGCGATGCTTGAGACGAAGGCTATTCTGCGTGCAAGCAGGCTGAAAGAGCTTGAGTCAACGCTTGAAATGGAAGAAGAAGCACAGTGGAGAATGAGGCAGACGGAAGATCATCTTGAGGGAATCAATGCATTCGTGCATAAAAGAAAACCTGCTTTTAAAGGACAGTAAAGATTGAAAATGAAATGGAGGTGGGACGACTCTGATAAGAGTTGCCCCACCTCCATTATTGCGATCATGTCCAATTGGTTAGCTGTGAAATAAAACCAGTTTGCCTCTCGGGGATACAACACGGTGAGTATGTTCTATGTAACCCTGCTCTTCAAGCTTCTTTTCACCGATCTGTTTCGCTTCATCGTCTTCCTTTGCCTCGAAGGAATCTTCAAAAAGAAGTTCTCCCTTCGGATCAAAAACGGTGATCTTGTAAATATCCACGTCTACCATCTCCTCTCTTTGTCCGCTCTTTTATTTTTACACAGCCGGTAACTTCCGTAAAGTTTTGAAAGTCAGGAAAAAATGAACTTTTTTCTATATAATACGTATAGAATAATGATAGGGACAGAGGAGGTTTGGGAGATGCTGCATATTGATCATGTTACAAAGAGATTTGGTGACCATACAGCTGTTGATCAGCTGTCACTTGAAATAAATAAAGGGGAGCTGTTTGGATTTCTTGGCGCAAATGGTGCAGGAAAAACGACGACCTTCCGGATGATTCTTGGGCTTATTGATTCAACAAATGGTTCAGTTACGTGGAACAATGACAAAATCGGTTACCATAACAGTCAGAAAATCGGGTATCTGCCGGAGGAAAGAGGTCTCTACCCGAAAATGAAAGTGAAGGAGCAAATTGTCTACCTTGCAAGATTAAGAGGAATGGATAAAAAAGAAGCTGAAAAAGAACTGAAAGCCTGGCTTGCCCGATTTAAAGTTCCGGATTATGAAAATAAGAAAGTAGAGGAGCTGTCTAAAGGGAACCAGCAGAAAATCCAGTTTATCGCTTCAGTTATACATAAGCCGGAGCTGCTCATCCTTGATGAACCGTTTAGTGGACTTGATCCTGTCAATGTCGAGCTTTTAAAAGAAGCCGTAACGGATCTTAAGAACAGCGGCACCACCATTGTTTTTTCGAGTCACCGGATGGAGCATGTGGAGGAATTATGTGAAAGTCTGTGCATCATTCATCATGGAAAACCGATCGTGAAAGGCCGTCTGCTTGAGATAAAAAAGGCATTTGGTAAGAAAAATCTGGTGATTAGATCGGATATGGACTTATCAGAGCTCAAAGATTTTCCTGGCGTAGTGAAATTGAAAACGGTGATTGGCGGTGTGATTCTTCAGATTGAAAACGAAGATGTCTCACAAAACATTCTGCAGTCCATTCAGGGAAGGGGTTTCATCCGGCAGTTTTCACTTGAAGAACCGTCGCTGAATGATATCTTTATTGAGAAGGCAGGTGCTTCATTTGAATAGATTCGGTCTGATTCTGGCGAAATCATACATAGGAAAAATTAAATCCAGATCATTTATCATCACAACTGCGCTATTTGCTCTTGCCATTATCATCGGAACGAATTTTCAGTCGATTGCCGATATTTTTTCGTCTGATCGTAACGGTGGAGAAGGCAGTTGGGAAGTCGTCGTTTATGAGGAAGAACCTCAGATCGCTTCACTTATCGCGGATCAGACAGCGATTATCAACAGCTCTATTGCCGTTTCAACCGAAGATAAAAATCAGGCTGTTCTGCAAGAGGAGTTAGAAGCAGGGGAATTTGACGCGCTTCTGATTGTTGATATGGCGGAGAGCGGAAAAATAAAGGCTGAATACATTTCGAAATCTTTAACAGCCAATTCCTATTCAAATGACTTGCAGGCTGCACTTCAGACGATTCAGTCCAACATCGCTGCGAACCGACTGGGGTTAAGTGCCGATGAGCTGGCAACCTTGAATCTTCCTGTTTCATTTGCAGAATCGGCTTATGTGGATTCAGCAAGATCTGCCGCTGAACTTGATCAGGCGAGAGGACTCGTCTATATCCTGATTTTTGTGATTTATATGTCTGTGCTGATATATTCAATGATGATCGCAACGGAAGTAGCGAATGAAAAATCATCACGGGTAATGGAAATCCTGATCTCAAGCGTTTCACCTATCCAGCAGATTTTTGCTAAAATTGCCGGGATCGGTCTTGTCGGACTGACACAGCTGACGATCTGGGCAGGGATCGGTATTCTTTCCGTTAATCTGAGCCAGGATTCTTTTGAAGGCGGGATTTATTCGCTGTTTGACTTTTCCTCCGGCTCAATCGTTACCATCGTTTTTGCGGTGATCTTTTATATTCTCGGATACTTTTTGTTCGCTTCACTTGCTGCATTTTTAGGCTCTCTCGTGAGCAGGACAGAGGATCTTCAGCAGGTGCTGCTGCCTGTTAATCTCCTGGTGGTCGGTGGAGCACTCTTGGCCTTTTACGGTCTGGCGGAGCCTGAGACAGCTCTTATTACCATCACATCTTATATTCCTTTCTTCAGTCCGCTCGTCATGTTTACCCGTGTCGGAATGCTGGACATTTCGATTTGGGAACCGGTGATCGCGATTGTGCTGATGCTGATCACAATTTTACTGCTTGGATGGTTTGGCGCAAAAGTGTATCGTGGTGGTGTACTGATGTATGGAAATTCGTCATCCATCAAAGACCTTAAAAAAGCACTTCAGCTTTCAAAGCGTGAGAAGACGAGCTAATTCATACGTCTCGGCTTCATATGTGTCAGGACTGTTTATCTGTTATACTAATAAAGAACGTTTGTTCCGCCTGAAGAACGCCTGAAAAGGCAATTCCATGTAAAGGAGATGGCGAAGAGATGAAAGGCATCACATTTTTAAATGCAGGGGATCAGGTTGAACAATTCCTGTTGATTAAACAAACAACCAAGGGTGTTACAACGGCTGGAAAGCCATTTTTAACCCTGATTTTTCAGGATCGCAGCGGGGAAATTGAAGCAAAGCTGTGGGATGCAGGGGATGAAGAAGAAAAAAGATTTCAGCCTCAGACCATTGTTAAGGTTGCAGGTGAAATTCATAATTACAGAGGCAAAAATCAGCTCAGATTAAAGCAGATCCGTCCGGCTTCAGCGACTGATAACGTGCAAATGGGAGAATTCCTTGAAACCGCACCACTATCAAAAGATGAAATGACGGAAGAGCTGACCCAGTATATTTTTGAGATGAAAAACCCTGTTATTCAAAGAATTACACGTCATTTGGTCAAAAAGTATCAAAAGGCATTTCTCGAGTTTCCGGCAGCAACGAAAAATCATCATGAGTTCGTGTCAGGACTTGCTTACCACGTTGTCTCGATGCTGAAAATCGCGAAATCACTGACAGAGCTTTATCCAAATCTGAATAAGGATCTTCTGTATGCAGGAGTGATTCTTCATGATATGGGCAAAGTGAAGGAGCTGTCAGGTGCCGTATCAGCGACCTATACGCTTGAAGGTAATCTTCTGGGGCATATTTCAATCATGGTGAATGAAATTGCTGAAGCAGCGAAAGAGCTTGAAGTGGAAGGGGAAGAGGTGCTGATGCTTCAGCACATGATTTTATCCCACCACGGGAAAGCAGAATGGGGCTCACCAAAGCCGCCAATGCTAAGGGAAGCAGAAATACTTCATTACATTGACAATCTGGACGCAAAAATGATTATGATGGACCGTGTCATTCAGCGGACGAAGCCCGGTGAATTTACAGAGCGCGTATTTGCCCTTGAAAACCGTACATTTTACCGTCCACACCTATACGATGATCCATTTGAAGACGCATAAGAGAAAGGGTGGAAACATACCCTCTATAAACGGCTCTTGAGCTGATTAAATGCAGGAGGGGAAAGGATGTTTCCAATCTGGATCGATATTGCAATTGGCGGGATCATCATCAGTTTTATTATGTTTCTGAAGACTGCGCATGCTGAAAGAAAACAGGAAGTCCGTTTTATCGAAGAACATGGTGAAGCCTACATAAAACGGATCGAAGATGAAAAAAGAAAGAAAATGGTGTCGCAGCTTAAAAATCAATGAATGGAAATGAAAAACCTCCTGTGATGAAAATTGCAGGAGGTTTTTCATTTTTGAGCAGATATAAAGCCGGTCACACTCATGGAAACGGAGTGTGACCGGCTTTATGTTTTGTATTATTCTTCTGTATCTTCAGTTGTTTCCTCTTCAGCTGGCTCTTCTGCCGGAGGGGCAGCAGGTGAGCTGACAGGTTCCTGTAGAAGGGCATCAAATGTTTCAGTCAAATCTTCGTCTTCTACCTGGATATTTGCTTCGTTAAGCAAGTCTCTTACAACGGTTCCGATCTGATTCATATCTGCTTTTGCCAGTTTCAGATCATGCTCAACCTGATCACGAATCTCTTCAAGAGGCTCAACCTCTGCTTCGCGCGTTTCTGTTACTTCGATAATGTGCCAGCCGAAGCTCGTTTCGACCGGATCACTGATGACATTAGGTTCAAGGTTAAAAGCGGCCTCTTCGAAAGCAGGATCCATTGTTCCCGGTCCGAAGAATCCAAGGTCTCCACCTGTTTCTTGTGCTGCAGGCTCAGTAGAAACTTCTTTTGCAAGCTCAGCAAAGTCTGCGCCATCCTCAAGCTGCTTTTTCACATCAAGTGCTGTTGCTTCGTCAGCAACAAGAATATGACGTGCGCTGACTTCTTTTTTCATCTTGTCGTATTCAGCCTGAATTTCTTCATCTGTTACTTCAACGTCTGCAACGAGTGCATTCTCCTGCATACGATTCAGTTTCAGCATTTCCTTGAAGGATTCCTCATCGTATCCCTGCTGTGAAAGGACCATGTCAAACTGCTCGCCGTACTGTGCTTTCGCTTCTTCAAACTCAGCGTCAATGGTCTCCTGATCAACAGGATATTTTTCTTCAAGTACCTGTTCGAGCATCATCATTTGAAGCGCCTGTTCCCCAACAGTCTTCTTCATCTCTTCATAAAGCTCGTCCTTCGTAATGTCCCCTGCACTCGAAGAAGCGATCACTTCACTTGCTGATTCCTCGTCACTGCAACCTGCTAAAGCCGCTACACCTAAAGTAAGTGAAGCTGCTGCAATCCACTTTTTCATTCATTTCCTCTCCTTATATGTGTGAAATCTATGGTGAAAATTCTTCACTGCATACTATATCACATTTCCATATTACGGTGAACGCTTATTTAAACGTTTACCCAACAGAGAATACTTAATTTTCTCTACATTCAAGGAATTTTCACATTTACTATTTTGCCCAACCATTTTTGATTTCCTTTGAATAGCATACAAAAGAAAGGAAGGAGGGGTTTTAATGTCCTGTGGATACGGTGGAGGATTCGCACTTATTGTCGTGCTGTTCATCCTTCTGATCATTGTCGGAGCAGCGTGGTTCTAAAAACCAACAGAAGGGGGAAAATGAAATGTCACATAAACACGGTAACTACTACGGAGGCTTCGCCCTAGTCGTCGTCCTCTTCATACTTCTTATCATCATCGGCAGCGCGTGGTTCTAAGAAAAGCGTAGGCACCTTGCTCAGCCCCGACAAGCATAAGGCGAAGATGAAAAGAGGGCTGCCTTTTGCCCTCTTTCAGCTTTGACTTATGACCTCGAGGGGCTAGGTGCCGGAGCTAGCCAAAGAAAGGCGTAACCAGGCGTATAGGGACGTACAAACTGGACTGTCCTCGACGAAGATAAAGGAAACACGGTGAACGAAGTGAACCGATGTTGACTTATCGAACGAGAGGACGGGAAGTTTGCTAGTCCCTGCCTGGTGGAGCTGGACAAAGAAAAGCGCAGGCGAGCGTTCAGCGGCGTATGCGCTGGACTGAAGCGCCGGAGATAAAGGAAACACGGTGAACGAAGTGAACCGATGTTGACTTATCGGACAGAGCTGAGGGAAGCGCACTAGCCGCTGCGAGCCGCAGCTAGCCAAAAAGAAAAGCGTAGGCGATCATTTGGTCACTTTCAGCTGGTACTTGGCCACATTCTTCTCGAACTTGGTCACATTCCGCCTGAACTTGGTCACATTCCGCCTGAACTTGGTCACTTTACGCACAAATTTGGACGCTATTGTGACGGAATGGATTGAGGATATTTATAAAAACGGGAAAAAACAAAGCGGAACGATTCCTCTATGGAAGCGTTCCGCCGTTTTAATTACGTATAAAGAATTTCTACATAAGATGAAAGCAGCAGGATCAAGATTAAAATATTGATTGTCCGGAAGACTTTCGGTTGTTTTTCATTTGGAATTTCCTTTTGAACACATAATCTATTTGTCATACGATTAATCGAATAGAGTATAAACACAGTAAATACGATAAACAGTCCAATGACTTCAACCATCCTCTATCATCCTCCTATCCTCTAGTTACTAAGATACCAAAAAACAGACATAAAAAACAGGGCGAGCCTATTTTTATGTCTGTTTTACATCCCAGAGGAGGTTGATTCCTTAACGGGAATCAGAATTTCGTAGCCATCATCATCCTCTTCGATAAAAGCACCGCGAGGAGATTTGAAAAGGCATTTCGCATATAAAAAGTCAACAAGGCAAATACCACAGTGATATGCGGTCAGAATCGTAAAATAATGGGCATAGCCCGGAAAAGAAGCAGCTGCATATAAGAAAATACTGTTTAAAATCACAAAAGGAAAAATAAGCGCCATGATAAAATAAATTTTCGGAATAGGTTTATTAACTCTTACAGACATAATCGGTACAAAGTAAAAATGAAATCTGGTCTTCAAATTAATTAAATTCATAAACCCGGCAAGAGGGATAGTATGAAAAATCTTGTGTAAAGGATACACAAGTAAAAATCCCAATGCGAACCAGATAAAATGATTATCTTTAAGCGGATGACTTACCATCAGCTGGATGGATACATGTAAAATAGAAAAAACAGTCAGGACAAGAATCGTAGAAAGCATAAAAATCCGATAAAATCCGTACTGTTTTTTAACGTTTATAGATTTCCAGCAATGCAATCTCATCGCCTCCATTCTCGACGATATTACGGTGTTTAAATTCAACCTGTGAGTTACTTTACTCCCCTTTGATTTAAAAATCAATACCTTAATAAAAAATTTACAATTCAAATTATGTAATAAAATTTCTGGAGTGAGCGTAGGGGGGAGCCTGAGCTAAAAAGAAAAACCCCCTTGAAGGAGGTTATGAAGAGGCAATTTGCTTGAGCGGATCGGCTGATCGGGTTTTCTGGATCTTTCCTTCCACTTCAGTGAATTCGTTTTCAATATTATGAAAGGAAGTTTCAAAGATCTTCATGAAATCATCGCCGTAAATATTTTTTACAATCGCCATCATTTCCATCATTTCAGGGAACTTTCCGTAAATTTCCCTTAGAGGAGATGCGCCCTGGAACACTGAATGCGTTTCAGGTGAATAGTTTTCCATCAGCTCCAGTAGAAGAGCGTCACCTTTTTCAGTCAATTTAATGTACGTATTCCGCTTATCATTCTCTCTTTTTGAAAACTGAAGGTATCCACGTTCTTCCAGTTTTTTAGAGAAGTTAAATGCAGTCGATACGTGCATAACACCAAACTTTGCGACATCTGAGATAGAAGCACCTTTTAAATGATAGGCAATCCATAAAATGTGATGTTCATTAATGTTTAAATCGTAAGGCTTAATCCAGTTTTGCCAGTCTTTTTCAATTGCTTTCCATAAAGCTTTGCTGAGCTGTGCCATACGCTGACTAAATAACATTGCTTCTTTCATTGAATAGAGCTTATCGTCCAAAGTTGTCACCTTCTTTCTATTGTTATTTTAAAATTGTGAAATAAGTGCGTTGAAGATATTATAGCAATAAAGTAAAAATAATAAAAGGTAGGAATTAATTAAATTTTCTCACAAAAATAATTTGTTGATTTTCTTATTGAAACCGTTCCGGGGACATCCTCCGCTTTCCTTTGTCTAGCTGCGGCGGGCAGGGACTAGCAAACTTCCCGTCCTCTCGTTCGATAAGTCAACATCGGCTCGCTGACGCTCTCCGTGTTTCCTTTATCTTCGTCGAAGCCAGTCCAGTTTGTACGTCCCTAAACGCCCGCCTCCGCTTTTCCAAGGCCGCGCGGTGAGCCAACTTGCGCTTCGCGCTGCGTTGTCTCACCTGTCGCTTCTCTGCCGCAGGAGTCTGCGGATGTCCCCGGCACTAATGAATATTAAACCATCTTCATTATGTTAATTGTGCTAAAAAAGACGGGATCGACTCACCCTTTCCGCCACAGGGAGTCTACTGGTGTGTCGAGCCCTTTGAGTTGAATACTATTAGCTATTGTTTTGAGAAACTGTGTAGGGAAGATCATCCACTTTTCCTGATTTCTTTTCTAAAATAAGGGAGGGAATCTATTTATTTTCTGGAGTGTGAAAATATAAAAAAACAGCTGCACGAAGGCAGCTGTTTTTTTATGTTGATGGTTGTTCTTCGCGGGCGTCCTGTTTGATGGAGCGTTCGAGTTCTTCCATGGTAGCCTGGATGGCTGCAAGTTCTTCCTGCAGGTTGTGAATGGCCGGGTCGGCTTCACGTTTCCAAGCCTGGATGGATTCTTTTAATTCAGAGGCCACAGTGAGGATGGACTCTTTTCCTTCCTTTGAAACGTCCTGAATAGATTCTTTCACTTGCTGAATATTCATCTGAATTTCAAGTGCGTGTTCTCTCCAGTGGTCTTTTGTATGTCTGATTGTCCCTCTCAATTCCTGACCGGATTGGGGTGCTGAAAGCAATGTTCCGGCAGCACCTGCAGCGAATCCGGCTGTCAGCCCAAGCAAAAATGATTTTACATTCATCCCTCACACATCCCTTTATTTATTTTCTTCTTATTTTATAGATTATCTCATAAACTGTCCAAAGTATGCCTAAAAAAGGAGGCGTTTTCAATCAGTGCTGTTAACTGGTTCTTTTTAGTATGTATGGTTGCGGCCTGTGCGCTTTTGATGAGGAGTGTCATACAGCTGATCAGCAATCATCTTTTTCCTCCAAGAAGAACGAAAGTGCGCAATTTGATTGTTACTGCTGCAGCAGTGCTTCTGTTCTTTTCTTTAACCTATTTCCTTTAGCGGTAAACATTTGCCGGGACGTTTGGAATCTATAAAAAAAGCTGCCTTAACAGGATGCTCTGTTAAGACAGCGTCTTGCAGGAATCAGGCAGCTGTTTCAATAAGGTTTGATCTTTTCATAATGGTTTTTGCGATCGGGTACATGATGGCCATCAGCACACCGTTAACTGCAATAGCCGGCAATACAGCACTTGCGAAAAGCGCCATAATTGGACCCGGAAGTCCGACTAATACTGCTGCAGAACCAAGAAAAATCAAACCGGACACAAGCGTGCCGACTCCGGTGAAAATACCGGCACCGACTGCTGACTTCACAAACTTTGCACCAAGTAAAATGAGACCATAAAAGATAAATGCTGTAATCGGTTTGTCAATGAGGTTAGGCAGGAATCCGCCGGGAAATGTTGTAGTCAGTCCTGACAGTATGCCTGTCGCAACACCGATCAACAATACATTTTTTACACCCGGGAATAACAGAATACCTAAAAACATCATTAACAGCGACATATCCGGTTTCATTAATAGTGCTCCGGGAATAAGCAGGTGAAGCGCAGTTCCCATTCCTGCGAATAATGCCAATACTACGAGTGTTTTTGTGTTCATAACTCATCTCTCCTCAGCTAAACTAAATAGTCTTCTCCTGACATGCCCTCGTGGCTGCCAGCGAAAAGTAGTCCAATTATATCATGAAAGAACCTTTATGCACAGTTTTCTGTTTCTGTCTCAGGCAAGATTTGACGCGATTTTCGCAGCGATTTCAGCACGCTGCTCGTTGGAATAATCCTCAGTATGTACCTGCCATTCAGGCTTAAATCCGTCTTCTTCACCATGTCTTGGCAACAAATGAAGGTGGAAATGAAAAACCGTCTGGCCCGCATATTCACCATTGTTATTTAAAAGATTGATTCCTTTCATATCAAACGACTGCTTCATTGCATTTGCGATTTTAGGAACGACAGAGAACAGGTTGCCTGCCATTTCCGGTGTCAGTTCATGAAGATCTTTTTTATGGGTTTTTGGGATGACAAGCGTATGACCTTTCGTCACCTGACTGATATCAAGAAAAGCGTACACATGCTCATCCTCATACACCTTGGAAGAAGGAATCTCACCATTTATAATTTTGCAGAAAATACAATCACTCATATAGAACATCCTTTCACTGTAAGTTTTTCTTATTTTATCACAGCGACTGTTCTCCGACAGCATTCGCAGCTGGAATATGCTACAATTCTTTCAAGAAAGTCAGAGGAGAGGAAAATAAATATGTCACTTCTTGAGATCAATAAACTGACGGGCGGATATACGAGAAAACCCGTTTTAAATGAAATAGACTTTTCAATGAACAAGGGTCAGATTGTCGGCCTGATCGGGCTGAATGGTGCAGGTAAAAGTACGACCATCAAACACATTATCGGACTGATGGAGCCTCATTCAGGAACAGTATCCATTAATGGAATGGAGCTGAAACATGATCCTGACCAATACCGGAAACAGTTTTCCTACATACCTGAAGCACCCATTCTTTATGATGAACTGACGCTTGAGGAGCATTTAAAGCTGACAGCGATGGCGTATGGCCTGAATGAAGCAGAAGTGGAAGAAAGGGTCCCGGATCTGCTGAAGAAATTCAGGATGGAAGGCAAGCTTAAGTGGTTCCCTGCGCATTTTTCCAAGGGAATGAAGCAAAAAGTGATGATTATGTGTGCCTTTTTAATCAATCCAAGCCTGTATATTATTGATGAACCGTTTGTAGGGCTCGATCCGCTTGCGATCCAGTCCCTTCTCAATCTGATGGAAGAGATGAAGGAGGGAGGAGCGGGCATTCTGATGTCTACTCACATCCTTGCAACAGCCGAGCGGTACTGTGATTCATTTATCATTCTGCATGAGGGGAAAGTCCGGGCGCAGGGTACTCTTGAAAAACTGAGAAAAGAGTTTTCGATGCCCGATGCGATGCTCGATGACATTTATATTCAGCTGACAAAGGAAGAGTCATATGAAAAACGTTCATGATATCTGGAAGGACAGGCTGCAGGACTATAATAAAGAATTGCAAAAGTATTTGCGCTACATCTTTAACGGGCATTTGATGTTCGTCATTATTTTTGCTGTCGGTGGCGGAGGATTTGCCTACAGCAATTGGATCCAAACGCTTGATTCAAGCTTCCCGTCAGCGATTGTCATTGCTGCCGTTCTTGCAGTTGCAGCGACGATGAGCCCGGTTTACACTTATTTAAAAGAGGCGGATAAAGTCTACCTGACGCCACTTGAGGGGCAGATGAAACAGTATTTTGTGAATGCGCTTGTGACGAGTTTTATGTTTCAGGCATACATTGTGGTTGTATTACTTGCCGTTGCGATGCCACTCTATGTTCAGACGGCCGGGGCCACTTTCGGAGATTTCTTTTTACTGTTGATCGCAGTGCTGGCATTAAAAATCTGGAATCTTGTCATGAGGTGGACGATTCTGCGTTATCAGGAATCGTTTTATCATTACATTGATACAGGCTTCCGGTTTGTATTAAACCTTGCTTTTTTATGGGCTCTTTTTGCACAGGTCCCGACTTGGGTAGTTGTGGCAATTGCAGCTATTCTGGCAGGTTATCTAATCGCCTTTAGAATCATAACTGTGGAAAAAACGCTGAAGTGGGAGCTGCTGATTGATCTTGAAACGCTCCGCCTTCACCGTTTTTACCGCTTTGCCAATCTGTTTACAGATGTCCCTCATTTAAAAGGGCAGGCAAAAAGGAGGAAGTGGCTGGATCCGATTCTGGACCGCTCTAAATACGGACAGAGCATGTCCTACTATTACTTATACGTCCGCACATTTTTGCGCTCAGACGAGTATTTTGGATTATGGGTTCGCCTGACCATTATTGCGTCTGTGATTATCATCGGCTCTGGTGTGATCTGGATTAAGATCGGAACTGCTTTATTGTTCCTGTATTTGACCGGATTCCAGCTCATTCCGATGATGAAAAAGCACGAGCTGAAAATCTGGCCGGATCTTTATCCGCTTTCGTCATCCATGAAGGCTGACGCATTTAGAAAAGTACTGGTGAATACGCTGGCAGCACAGGCGGCGGTTTTCAGTGTGGTGAGTATTTGGGGCGGTGCATGGCTGGACGGGCTGTTGACGGCAGGTGCTGCGGTACTGTTCGTTGTGGCTTTTGTGTCTGTTTATTTGCCTGCACAGGTTAAGAAGATGCAGGTTTTGTGATGTGTAAAAAAACGGTCTGGGCATACCTAGATTTTTCAAACAAGTGCTCTCCGCTTTAACAGACGGTTGTTAAATAACCGTGGAGAGTTGTCTAATAAGCGAAGAGAGTTGTTAAATACTCATTAAGAGTTGCTAAATAAACTAAAAAAGTTGTTTAATAATGACAACAAGTTTTCAAATACCCCGAATGGTTTGTACACGTAACATAAAAAGGCCCTGCACATTTTGTGCAGGGCCTTTGTTTTAGTTGTGATAATTCAATGCTGATGCACCCAGTGTTTTGGCTGCAATGAGCATGGCTTTTTCGTCGAAATCGAATTTTGGATGGTGGTGAGGGTATGGTTTTTCGACGTGTGGTGCTTTGGCGCCGGTGAAGAAGAAGGTGCCCGGCTTATGCTCGAGGTAGTAGGCAAAGTCTTCGCCGCCCATTTGTGCTTCGGCTTCCTCGATTTCTTTGACGTCACTGATATGGCGTGCCTGTTCAACGAGATAGTCTGTTTCAGCTGCGTGATTCACAACGGCAGGGTAGCCGCGGAAATAGGTGTAGTCGAATGTACAGTCAGCTGCAAGACAGATTCCCTGTGTGATCCGGCCGATTTCTTTTTCAACGAGGTCGCGGACTTCAGGATTAAATGTACGTGCGGTTCCGATCAGCTTAGCTGAGTCTGCAATGACATTAAAGGCATTGTCCGCTACAAACGATCCGACGGTCACGACAGCTGAGTCAATTGGATTTACTTTTCGCGATACGACCTGCTGAAGGGCCGTGACGAGCTGGGCACCAGTTACGAGTGCATCTTTTGTTTTATGCGGTTGTGCGCCGTGACCGCCTGCTCCTTGAATTTTGATTTCGAAGCGGTCTGCCGCAGCCATAATCGGTCCCGTACGATATTGAATTTTTCCGGTAGGCTCTGTGGCCCAGAGGTGAGTGCCAAATACAGCGTCAACGCCTTCGAGACATCCGTCTTCAATCATTGGCTTGGCGCCGCCTGGAGCGTATTCCTCTGCGTGCTGATGGATCATGACATATTCACCTGGCAGGTCTTCACGGATGGCATGCAGTGCCTTTGCTAAATGAAGCAGGGTAGAGGTGTGCCCATCATGTCCGCATGCATGCATTTTATTTGGAACGGTTGATTTATAAGGAACATCCTTTTCATCCTGAATAGGAAGTGCATCGAAATCTGCGCGAAGAGCGATTCTTTTGCCCGGGTTGCCGCCTTTAATGAGTGCAGTAACACCGTTGCCGCCAACGCCTGTTTTGACTTCCACTCCAAGCTCTCTGTAAAAAGCAGCAATCATGGCTGGCGTTTCTTTTTCTTCAAATGATAATTCAGGATGCTGGTGAAGATATCTTCTTACAGATACCATGTCTTTGTAATATGAATCGAGTAGTGAAAAAAGCTTTTCGGTGCTCACAATGATCTCCTCCTGAAAATATGTTTCGATTATGCGGGAAAGTATACCATGACGAATGAATTTTTTCACTCTTTTGACAACGAAAGGGTTACTATATAATGAAAGTAATAAAGATATATAGGGGGTGGATCGCGCGTGAAAAAGCTTTTTTATCCGCTCGGTGCGGTGACTTTGACAGCTGTTTTGTTATTGATCGTTAATCTGCAGTCTGGAGCAACAGAGGATCTCGACCGCTATGGACAAGACGTTTTTGGACGTATGGACTTTTTATTATTTTTCGGTTTTTTTGGCGGCGAGATTTTTCTGGCTACAGTCAGCATCGCGGCGATTCTTTTTTTATGGTTCAGGAGAAATAATTATGTAGGCATGATGGTCATCCTGCTGGCTGTTGCAGGAGGAAATGTGCTGAATAAACTGATTAAAACAGCGACTGAACGTCCGAGACCGGGAGACCCGCTGGCAGAAGCCGGCTACAGTTTTCCAAGTGGCCATGCGATGGTCAGCATCATTGCTGCGGTTGTAATCATTTATTTGCTCACTGAGAAATCCGGACAGACGGCTGTGCAGATTATGCTGTTTTCCGGCGCACTGATCCTGTCCGCTCTTGCCGGATTAAGCAGGATGCCGGATCAGGCACATTATTTTTCTGATGTCGTTGGAGGCTGGCTGCTCGGGTATACGTACGCCGTCATCTGTCTCCTGATCTATGAAGTAATCATGAGAAGGCGGAGAGTGGAGAGAAACACGTAAATGAATAAGGGCTGGACACCGCTTATCGGTTGTCCAGCCCTCTTCATTTTACTGTTCAGTCTGACCTACATACTTAGTGACAAAAGACTGTCTCGGGAAAATGCTTTTCTGATGATCAATCCCTTCAGACGTCCCCCGTTTAGCGTGAGCTTTATTGTAGGATTGTGAGGTTTGCCAGTTCTTGAATGATTCTTCATCCTCCCATTGTGTCAGGACGACATACGTATCTGAATCGAGCGGACGCAAAATACGGATTGCCACAAAACCAGGCTCTTCTTCAATCAATCCTGCACGGTTTTTAAAGCGGTGTTCAAAAACTGGACGTCCTTCTTCGGAAACAGGAATGTTATTGAATACAAAGAAACCGTTATTTGTCAGTGTACCTGTCTGATCAAAGATTTCATATTTACGGGGCTGGCTGAATACCGTACTTCCTTCTGTTTCATGAAGAAGAAGGGTGGTGTCATCCCCCTGCAGCTGAATCATTGTCTCGTTTGGATGTTCTTCAGTAAATTTATGAAGAAATTCCGGTGTTCCAAATGTCATATACATATTCATTGGCGATTCCTCCTTCAGTATGTAATGAATACCCTTTCTTTAAATATGATAATCCATTCAAATAGAAAATCAAAAGAAAGAGCATTCGTGAAAATAGACGATTTTATGACATTTAAACCCGTCTGGTATACACTAATAGGGAAAAGGTCTATAGTTAAAACGGTTATAAAAATTATGATACGATTGAATGAGCTTAGCCTGTGGAGGGCTGGCTTTATATGCATGCTTAAAAAGCTGAAAGGTGGCTTCATTTTATTATGTCCTCATTTAACGATACATTCTTACGTGCAGCAAAAGGAGAGAGCGTCACACATACACCGGCCTGGTATATGCGTCAGGCAGGACGTTCACAGCCTGAATACCGAAAGATTAAAGAGAAATATTCACTGTTTGAAATTACGCTTCAGCCGGAGCTTTGTGCGTATGTAACCCGACTGCCGGTAGAAAACTACAATGTGGATGCAGCGGTTCTTTACAAGGATATTATGACACCGCTTCCTGCAATTGGCGTAGATGTGGAAATCAAATCCGGTATTGGTCCAGTGATCGATAATCCAATCCGCTCTGTCAAAGATATTGAAAAGCTTGGCATGATTAACCCGGAAGAGGATGTACCTCATGTATTAGATACGATCAGGCTTTTGACAACGGAGCAGCTGAACGTACCGCTGATCGGATTTGGAGGAGCGCCGTTTACGCTTGCCAGCTATATGATCGAAGGTGGACCGTCCCGTAATTATCATAAAACAAAGGCGTTTATGTATCAGGAGCCTAGGGCATGGGATGCCTTGATGGACAAGCTTGCTGAGATGACGATTCTTTACACAAAAGCTCAGATTAAAGCCGGTGCAGGTGCGATCCAGCTGTTTGATTCATGGGTGGGTACATTAAATACGGCAGACTATCGCACATACATCAAACCACACATGGAAAAAATCTTTGCAGCATTAAGAGGGGAAGACGCTGTGCTGATTATGCATGGAGTTGGAGCGGCTCATCTGGCTAAGGACTGGAATGACCTGCCGCTTGATGTTGTGGGGCTCGACTGGAGATTGCCGATTAAGGAAGCGCGTGAAAAAGGCGTAACAAAAGCGGTTCAGGGTAATCTGGATCCATCTTTATTACTTTGTGACTGGGATACGATTGAAAAGCACCTGAAGCCGATTCTTGATGAAGGAATGGCACACCCTGGACACATTTTTAACCTGGGACATGGCGTATTCCCGGAAGTACAACCGGAAACGCTGAAGCGACTGACATCATTTGTTCATGAATACACTGCGCGATAACACATTTTAAAAGCATGAGAATGGAACCATATAAATGTTCATGCTAATAATAAAAAGAATGACATTAATCGCTAATGAGGTGAATGGAAAATGGCAAAAAAGAAAATGGGCTTGCTTGTAATGGCATATGGAACACCTTATACAGAAGGTGACCTTGAAAGATTTTATACTCACATCAGACGGGGCAGAAAGCCTTCGCCTGAACTGCTTGAAGATTTGAGAGAACGTTATGATGCAATTGGAGGAATTTCTCCGCTTGCACGTATCACAGAAGAGCAGGCGAACGCACTGACAGATCATCTGAATGAAGTTCAGGATGACATCGAGTTCAAAATGTACCTCGGTTTAAAACATATTGAACCATTTGTAGAAGATGCAGTGGACGATATGAAAAAGGATGGCATTGAGGAAGCGGTATCGATTGTATTAGCACCACATTTCTCTTCTTACAGTGTTAAATCTTACAATAAGCGTGCAAAAGACCGTTCTGATGAGATCGGCGGTCCGTCTATTACGTCTATTGAAAGCTGGTACGATGAGCCGAAATTCATTCAGTACTGGTCTGAAAAAGTAAAAGCAACTTTTGATGGTATGACAGATGAACAGCGTGAAGATGCAGTACTAATCGTATCTGCCCACAGCCTTCCTGAAAAAATTCTTGCAGGTGGAGACCCTTATCCAGACCAGTTGAAAGAAACAGCTGACCTGATTGCGGAAGCAGCCGGTGTGAAGAACTATGAAATCGGCTGGCAGAGTGAAGGAAACACACCTGATCCATGGATTGGACCGGATGTTCAGGACCTTACAAGAGATCTTCACGAAAAGCACGGTTACAAAGCATTTGTATACACACCGGTAGGATTTGTATCAGATCACCTTGAAGTACTGTATGACAACGATTATGAATGTAAAGTCGTAACGGATGAAATCGGTGCGGACTACTTCCGTCCGGAAATGCCGAATACACAGCCCCTGTTCATTGAGGCTATGACAGATAAAGTACTCAAGCATTTAAACGAAGTGAAAAACTAGAAGCAGAAAGTGATGATCCGCTGTGACAACGTTCAAACCGAAAGTGGTCATTATAGGCGGCGGGATAACCGGATTAGCCGCTGCCTATAAGATTCAAAATCAGGTAAAAGAACAGAATATAAATGCTGATCTGACACTGATTGAAGCAAACCATCGTCTCGGTGGCAAAATTCAGACGGCGGTCAGAGACGGGTTCGTCATCGAAAAAGGACCCGACTCCTTTTTGGAGCGAAAAAAAAGTATGGAGCGGCTGATCCGTGAAGTCGGTCTCGGTGATCAGCTCGTGCCGAATTCGACTGGACAGGCTTTTATCCTGACCAATGATAAGCTCCATCCGATGCCGGGTGGCTCGATCATGGGGATCCCTACAAAAATCAAGCCCTTTATGACAACGGATCTGCTTTCCGTTACCGGTAAGCTTCGCGCTGCTGGTGACTTTGTGCTGCCGCGTTCAAAAACGGAGGGTGACCAGTCACTCGGCTCTTTCTTCAGAAGACGACTTGGCGATGAAATTGTTGAGAATCTGATTGAACCGCTGCTTTCAGGTATTTATGCCGGAGACATTGACCAGATCAGTCTCATGTCAACCTTTCCACAATATCATCAGCTTGAAAAGGAGCATCGGAGCCTGATCGCCGGTATTAAGAAAACAACGCCTGCTGCACCACTTCCTAAAAAACCGCTCGATCAGCAGCGGAAAAAAAGCCTGTTTTTGACGCTTTCAACCGGTTTGGAGTCACTCATTACAAGACTTGAAGAAGTACTGACAGACTTTACCGTGCAAAAAGGTGTAAGGGTGGAAGGCATCACAGAAGGTGTTTCCTCTGCGCACCGGTACAATCTCCAATTAAGCAGCGGGGCAGTGATCGAAGCCGATACGATTATTTTCACCGTTCCGCATTACACGGCCGCATCCGTCTTTGAAGAGCATGATCTTCTAAAAGAAATTGCTGATGTGCCGGCAACCTCAGTGGCAACAGTCGCAATGGCGTTCCCGGAGGATCAGGTGAAAAACGTTCATGATGGCACCGGATTCGTTGTTTCGCGAAATAGTGATTATACCATTACAGCGTGTACCTGGACGCATAATAAATGGCCGCACACCGTTCCTGATGGGAAAGTACTGCTTCGCTGTTATGTGGGCAGAGCTGGTGATGAGGCAGTAGTGGATCTTTCAGACAGTCAGATTGAACAGATTGTGCTGGAGGATTTGAAGAAGATTATGGATGTGGAAGCAAAGCCGGAGTTTACGATTGTGACCCGGTGGAAGCGCGCGATGCCACAGTATACGGTTGGACACAGGCAACGGATGAGTGTGGTCCGTGCTGAGCTTGAGCAGAAGTTTCCTGGTGTGTATCTGGCCGGGGCGTCTTATGACGGGATCGGGCTGCCGGATTGTATTGATCAGGGTGAGCTTGCTGCGTTGAAGGCGCTGGCTTTTGTGAAGCCGGGGGTTTGATGAAAAATCGGACAGGATTCCCCCTTCGCTTTCCACGGCCGCGCGGTGAGCCAGCTATTGCTTCGCAATACGCTGTCTCACCTGTCGCTTCTCTGCCGTAGGAGTCTTCGGGGGAATCCTGTCCTTAATTTCAATCAACTCATCTTGGTTTTGTTAGGGAAAAATGAAAACCAGGCAGAGCACATCAATCTTTCTAGCTTGTTATTTAGAAAGAATAAAAAGCTTAGTTGTAAGAAGTATAAAGAAACTCGACATCATATTCTGTACTGATACAGCATGAGTCAATAAAAAAAGCGCCCCGGGGGCGCTTTTTTTATTGGGTACCGGCACACTTTTCGCAAGTAGTGCTGTAGGCTTCTGCCTGTTCTTCCATTTGTTCGCCGCAGGATGCGCATTTTTTAGGTGGCAGGTTTCTGAAGAATTCCATTACGTTTTCCAACATGTAGATCAACCTCTTTCTGTTTTTTTGTTATAGTACTATGTGTTTGTTATTAGTATTGTATTATAACAGATGCAGAAAGGTCAAGGAATATTCTGAAAAAAAGCACATTCGTGAAAAAATAGTGCATTTGAAGTATAGTAGGAGAGGGAAGAAATTGTAGACAGAATAGGCTTTGAAGGAGGATTTGATCGTGAAGTTGACAGTGATTGGCCCCTGGGGAGGATATCCTAAAGCAGGGGAAGCAAGTGCAGGATATCTTGTAGAAACAGATGATTATAAGCTGCTGATCGATTGCGGAAGCGGCGTGTTGTCTGCTTTGCAGAAGTTTATCGCTCCTGAAGAGCTGGATGCTGTTTTGATTACGCATTACCACGCAGACCATATTGCAGATATCGGCGTTTTACATCATGCTCTCTTAATTCAGCATCACCTTCAGCAAAAGCCGATTCAGGTAAAGGCATATGGGCACAATGAAGATGAAGCCGGCTTTGCATCTCTCGGTTATAAGGAATTCATGTTGAATGAAGCTTATCAGCCGGATCAGCCCCTTCAGGCAGGACCGTTCACCCTTCGTTTTCAAAAGACGGTGCATCCGGTTCCATGTTATGCTGTGCGGGTTGACTCTGATGAAGGATCTTTTGTTTTTACAGCTGATTCAGCCTATCAGGATGCTTTCACAGATTTCGCGGAAAATACGGATGTGCTGATTGCTGAATCCAATTTTTATAAAGGGATGAACGCATCAAGTGCCGGACATATGACAAGTGAAGAAGCTGCAACGATTGCGAAAGATGCCGGAGTGAAAATGCTGGTACTGACGCATTTACCTCATTTCGGTGATCTTCAACAGCTGCTTGCTGAAGCGAAGGAAGTATATGCCGGGGAATCACATCTGGCTGCTGCCGGAATGACCATTACATTTACTAAAGGAGGACAACCGCATGTTATTTATCGATAATAAAGGCATTACAGATCCGAAAATTAATCTTGCGATTGAAGAATATGCACTAAAAAATCTTGATATTGATCAGACGTATCTGCTGTTTTATATCAATGAGCCTTCCATCATTATTGGGAAGAATCAGAACACAATCGAAGAGATCAACACTGAGTATGTGGAGAAAAACAACATCAAGGTCGTACGCCGTCTTTCAGGTGGCGGTGCGGTTTATCATGATCTTGGAAATCTGAACTTCAGTTTTATCACAAAGGACGACGGTGACAGCTTCCACAACTTTAAGAAGTTCACGGAACCTGTTGTCGATGCGCTAAACCAGATCGGGGTTCCTGCAGAATTAAAAGGCCGTAACGATTTACTGGTCGGTGAGCGTAAAATCTCCGGAAATGCCCAATTCTCCACAAAAGGAAGAATGTTCAGTCACGGCACGCTCATGTTCGATTCTGAAATTGACAACGTTGTCTCCTCACTTAAAGTACGAAAAGACAAAATCGAGTCAAAAGGAATCAAATCAATCCGCAGCCGTGTCGCAAATATCTCAGAATTCATGGACCAGAAAATCACAATCGAAGAATTTAAGCAACTTATTCTCCGTCATATTTTCGGCAGCGAAGAGAAAATTGAGGAATATGTGCTGACAGAAGAAGACTGGAACAACATCCACAAGCTGTCTGAGGAACGTTATCAGAACTGGGAATGGAACTACGGGAAATCCCCTAAATTCAATCTCCAGCACTCACACCGTTTCCCGGTCGGAAGCGTAGACGTACGACTCGACGTAGAAAAAGGAACCATCCAGAATGCTAAAATCTACGGCGATTTCTTCGGTGTCGGTGATGTAAGCGAAATCGAACAAAAACTCACAGGCATCCGCTACGAAAGAGATGAAATCGAAAAAGCACTCGAAGGCGTAGACCTGAAACACTACTTCGGTAACGTAGAACGCGATGAATTTATTGATCTGTTGTATTAATTCTACAGATCCGAATTAATGAAGTAGCAGCATCATTGCTAAACATGCCTTTTAAAAAACATTACTTGGCACGGTTGTTTTCTTTTGCATTTTCAAGAAAAAAGCTATATTTGAGGGCGGGATTCCCCCGAAGACTCCAACGGCAGAGAAGGGACAGGTGAAACCGTTGTGCGAAGCACAAGGGGTTCACCGCCCGGCCTTAGAAAAGCGGAGGCGACTCGTCCAGCCCGGTTTTAATATTAATTATATGGCTTAAATAGTAGAATTTTGAAAGCGCTATCTTGATTATCACTGGAACAGCCTATATAATTAGTGTGAATATTCGCTTCTTTTTTTACCAGTAAATGAATGACTATTCATTCACTTACGCAAAAAAAGGAAAAATATCAAGGGGGATGGAACAGTGAATTTATCAGATCGTTTACAGGAAACAGCAGAACAGCACGCTGGTAAAACGGCTTATCATTTTATGGACCAATCAGCATCATACGCGGAATTAAATGGTGCAGTAAATAAAATGGCGAATTACCTGACACAAGCCGGCGTGAAAAAAGGGGATCACGTTGGTCTGCTGCTAGGGAATTCACCTCATTTTGTGATTTCAATGTATGCAGCACTAAGAGTCGGGGCTACGGTTATTCCAATTAACCCGATTTATACGCCTGATGAAATTGCCTACATATTGCGTGATGGTGATGTAAAGGTTGTTGTCGCACTTGACCTTTTGCTGCCACTTGTTGAAAAAGCACACGCTGCACTTCCGGGGATTGTCCAATACGTCATTTGTGAGACAGCACCGGATGCTCATGAGAAAATCGCTGCCCTGCCTGAAGCGGTAAAGGGGAAGGTAACAGCATTTATGCATGCGATCGGCACTCAAAGTCCACTTTATCAGGGCCCTGATATTGATGAAGAGGATACAGCAATCATCCTTTACACGTCAGGAACGACAGGAAAGCCTAAAGGGGCGATGCTGTCGCATAAAAATGTCTTCTCAAATGCGAAAGACGTAGCAGAGTATTTGAACATTACAGGGGAAGACCGTGTCGTCACAGCGCTTCCAATGTTTCATGTATTCGCCTTAACGGTTGTCTTGAATGCACCTTTAATTAATGGAGGAACCATGCTGATCGTTCCACGCTTCAGCCCGAAAGACGTATTTGATGTCGTTCAAAAGCATAAAGCGACTGTGTTTGCAGGTGTGCCAACAATGTATAACTTCCTGCTTCAGTATCCTGAGGCAACAGGGGAAAGCTTTGAAAGTGTCCGTCTATGCATTTCAGGCGGTGCCTCACTGCCGGTTGCGCTGCTGCATCAGTTTGAAGGGAAATTTAACGTCCGTGTTTCTGAAGGTTACGGTTTATCTGAAGCTTCACCTGTAACATGCTTTAACCCATTAGACCGTGAGCGTAAAGCAGGCTCAATCGGAACATCCATTACAAATGT
The DNA here is from genome assembly GCF_020595125.1 of Jeotgalibacillus aurantiacus. Classification (NCBI taxonomy): domain Bacteria; kingdom Bacillati; phylum Bacillota; class Bacilli; order Caryophanales; family Caryophanaceae; genus Jeotgalibacillus; species Jeotgalibacillus aurantiacus. Next base: position 851,992 of record NZ_JACNMS010000002.1, on the reverse strand, counting down.
TGAAAATAAAATCGTTAACGAGCTAGGTGAAGAAGTACCGCCTGGTGAAGTGGGAGAGCTGATTGTCAGAGGACCGAACGTCATGAAAGGCTATTATAAAATGCCTGAAGAAACTGCAGCTGCCATTCGTGACGGCTGGCTTTACACTGGAGACCTTGCAAAACAGGACGAGGAAGGCTACTTCTTTATCGTTGACCGTAAAAAAGATATGGTCATCGTCGGCGGGTACAATGTTTATCCACGCGAGGTTGAAGAGGTACTTTACGAGCACGAAGCGATCACAGAGGCAGCTGTTGTCGGTGTTCCGGACATGAACTACGGAGAAGCCGTCCATGCCTTTGTCGTATCCAAAGACCCGTCCTTAACAAAAGAGGACCTGCTGGCATTCTGCTCAACAAAGCTGGCAAAATACAAACTGCCAACCGTCATCGAATTCATCGATGAACTGCCGAAAAATACAACCGGTAAAATCCTGAGACGCGCACTCCGCGATCAAGTGCGTCAGGGATAGATTTCTGACCTTAAAATTACAATTTAGTTAAACAAAAAACCTTCCATGATACACTTAGATCATATTGCTGGCATCTATCGACAGCAGTTGTCTGGCTATTAACAGAAAAGTTTTAGCTATCGACATCATTAATATGTTAAAGGGGTGGGACCATCCGTAGACTCCTGTGGCGGAAAGGGACAGGTGAAACCGGCTGTGCGAAGCGCAGATGGGTTCACCGCCCGGCCACGAGCGAAGGATGGTCCCACCCCGGCTTATTAAAACAACCAAAAAAGCCGTAACCCATCACAAGGGTTACGGCTTCACTTTATTTATTTACCGGATTTTTATACCGGGCGAAAAACCTGAGCAGCAGATTAAAAGGAAACAAAATCGGATAGCCGGCAACATCCGCTTTTTTAAGAAAATCAACAAAAGAAGCTTTCACCTGGCGTTTTCTCCGTAGTTTTTCAGGATCTCCCTTAAGCGTTACACGGTAGCCATTTTCAAGTCCCTCGAATTTTGCTTCAAACGGTCCTTTTGACGTTTTATATTCGCGTTCGATTTTCGGTTCTTCCATCATGAATATTCCTCCTCAGATTCACGGGCAATTCTACCCGATATAGATCGGTACCGCAGCGCTCCTGCAGCTGTCAGTGCGCCGGCTATACCTGTTAAAAGCCAGTTTTCAATCAAAATACCTGCGTGGAGACTAATAAAAGGAATTGCAGTAATGATGATGATGTCTCTCCGTCTGGCAGTCAGTTCCTGCAACGTGCGGTCCTTTTTATTGCTCCACTGCATCATCCGTCTGTAACGTTTCGGCTCATCAAGGGCATCTGAAAATTTTGAAGGGGCACTAAGCAGTGGCTGTATGTAACGTACAGCAGTTTGCCACGGTGCACTGTCTTCACGGTCGTCATTACGGGCAGTAGCCCATCTCACAATCGTTGGCCTTGCCATTTCAATAAAGTCGGCTTCCGGATAGATCGTATAAATAACCCCGGTAAAGGTGGAAATCGCCCGGCCGAAGAACGCAAACTCCGTAGGAAGCTGGATCGGCTGGGTGCGGACAATATCCTGAATATCTTCAAGCAGGCTCTCCATCATCAGGCTCTCGCCATCCTGCCATTCCCCGCTTTTATACACCTGCACTACGCGCTCAACAACATCTTCAAGAATGTCTTTATCTGCTTTAGGCAGAAGGAATTTCATTTGTTCAAGCGCTTCAACAACCTCGCTGTAGCGTTCAAAAATAACTCCTTCAACCGCCCTTTGAACAGCTTCAGCATCTTTTTTGCGAATGACACCTACCATACCGAAATCAATTAATACAATGGTTCCATCCTCTTTAATTAGAATATTGCCTCCGTGTGGATCTGCATGGAACATGCCTTCATTCAGCAGCTGTTCGATAAAAAGCAGCAGCAGATTTTCAGCCAGCTCTTCCCGATTCAGTCCGTGTTTATCCAGGAATGACTGATCAGTGATTTTTGAGCCTTCGATCCAGTCCATGACGAGCACTCTTCTGGTTGTATACTCCTCAATGTATCTTGGAACGATCACACCCGGCGTATCTTTAAAACGCTCACCAAATGCGACACCATTCTGAAGTTCTTTCTTAAAATTAAGCTCATCACCTATTACGATCGTCATTTCCCGGTATAGGGCGTCCAGGTCCACCTGTTTGCCGAACCGCGTAAAACGCTTGGCAAGCCAGATGACGATTTTCATTGCTTTAAAGTCAGTCCGGATAATGCGTTCAATGCCGGGACGCTGAACCTTGATCGCAACTGAATCACCATTGTGAAGCCAGGCGTGATAAACATCGCCGATAGAGGCGGATGCGACCGGATTTTCTGAAATTTTATGAACGATATTTCCGTATGCCGTATTCCAGTCATCCTCGATCACCCGTTTAGCTTCTTCCCACGGAACGGGAGGCACGCGATCGGTCAGACCTTCCAGCTCGAGAATAAAGGACCTCGGCATAATGTCAGCACGTGTTGATAAGAACTGGCCCATTTTAATCATCAGCCCTTCAAGCTTCAGGGCAGTCTGTTTATATTCTCTGGCCTGCTTTCCGGCGAGTTCTGCCCACTTTCTTTCGGTGGTTGCATCCCATCTTCCCTGATATTTCCTCTGGAAAAAGTAGACCTGAAGAAAGAACTTAACAGACATAAAAACAATTTTATAAATTCGATAAGCGGCAACTTTTTTCGTGCTGATCACCCTCTTCCATACTTGCCCATCGCATAGTTACAGTTTACCACCGCACCCGGAATCTAAACGATTAACAATGTGCGTCCGTTTTTTGACAATGATACAATAGTGAAAGGGTTTACATAAATTTTTTTGAGCAAAGGGGATTTCAGATGGAAACAATCACAATCAGACAAAAAGAGGGATGGGCGGAAGTAACATTGAACCGCCCTGATGCGATGAATGCTTTTAATTATCAAATGCTGACAGAGCTCGGACAGGCAGCTGAGTCATTACGCATTAATCCGGATGTACGGGTAGTTGTCATTAAAGGTTCCGGGGAAAAAGCGTTCAGCGTTGGAGCAGATTTGAAGGAACGAAAAACATTAACGGAGCAGCAGGTTAAACGCAACATTAATAAAATCGGAGAAGTGTTCAGTGCCATTGAAGCAATGCCGCAGCCTGTCATTGCTGCGATGAACGGATATGCTTTTGGCGGGGGAATGGAGCTTGCTCTTGCCTGTGATTTCCGGGTTGCTGAAAAGGATACGCTGATGGGGCTGACGGAAACGAGCCTGGCCATCATTCCGGGGGCAGGTGGAACGCAGCGTCTGCCGAGAATTGTCGGGGAAGCAAAAGCGCTTGAGCTGATCCTCACTGCTAAAAGATTTACAGCTGAAGAAGGAGCGGGATACGGTCTGATCACAAAAGCAGTGGAAAAAGGGGAGCTCGATTCTGAAGTATCTGCTCTTTTGAATGCGATGCTTGCGAACGGTCCGATTGCCCTCCAGCAGGCGAAATACGCCATTAAAACAGGAATGAAAGCGGATCTGCAGACAGGGCTCCAAATTGAACGTAAAGCATATGAAATCACGATTCCGACAGAGGACCGGGTAGAAGCACTGATCGCTTTCAGCGAAAAGAGAAAGCCGGTTTTCAAAGGGAAATAGAATCATCAATCACGCTACTCATAAAAGGTTATAAAAGGCTGTCCGAGCTCATTCCGGGCAGCTTTTATGCTGTGAGGAAAATTTTTTCACTCGGATCCCGCAGAATTTTGCTACAATTCTATACAGATATAATCAGTTTACAGATAGGTTGATTTTTTCAGCCTCGTTCATGTCAGGAAGGAGCATCATGATGCAAATGTCTGCTGTAGCAGAATCAAAAGCAGGATTTAAAGAAGGACTGCGGGCAGGAATTAGCATTGCAGTAGGTTATCTGCCTGTAGCCCTGACGTTTGGTCTGCTTGCAAAAACCACAGGGCTTACCGTCATTGAGGCGGTTCTGATGAGTGTGCTCGTTTTTGCCGGAGCTGCTCAATACATTTCGCTGTCACTCATTGCGGGTGGGGCAGGTGCGGCGATCATTATTTTCAACACATTTATTGTGAACATCAGACACTTTTTAATGTCCGCTTCACTGAATGAAAAAATGGAGCCAGAGACGCGAATGAAAAAAGCTGTCTATGCATTTGGTCTGACAGATGAAACTTTCACCGTTATTGCGACGAAAGAAGGGAAGTCGACCACGGGTTTTGCTTTTGGTGTTATGCTCATCGCATATGGCAGCTGGGTGATCAACACAGGTATCGGTCATCTCATAGGTGCAAGTCTACCATCTTTCCTTCAACAGGCGATGTCGATTGCACTTTATGCCATGTTTATCGGACTACTCGTTCCTTCCGCTAAAAAAGATCTGAAGGTCGTGTATCTCGCCGGACTCGCTGCAGCATTAAACAGCCTGTTTGTGTTAACCGGATTGCTAAATACCGGATGGGCGATTGCTGCTGCCTCACTGCTTTCTGCTGTTGTGGTTGAAGCAGCGGGCCGGCTCAGAAAAGGGGCTGGACTGTTATGAGTATGATCTGGATCATTGTCGGCATGGCAATTGTCACTTATATCCCACGCGTTTTGCCATTAACGGTTCTTGAGGGGAAAGAACTGCCGCCTTTTCTTCAGGGCGTCCTGAAAAATATTCCTTACGCCGTCCTCGGAGCGCTGATCTTTCCGGGTATTCTTCTGATTCAGCCGGAAAATATTCTGTTTGGGGTAATTGGTGCTGCTGCCGCATTTATTCTTGCGGCTATCGGAGCGGATGTGATGCTGGTCGTTTTAGGATCGATTGTGGTCCTGTCTGTCTACATGTTAATAGGCTGAGTGCTGATTAGCTTTTTGGAAAAGCGGGAATAAAAAGGTGCGCGTTAATGTTAGGGAAAGGGGTTAGAAGCGTGACAGGCCGTTTCAAATATGCCGGCTCCAGATTTTTTAAAGAAGGTTTTTATGACCAGTCGGCTCAAACAGCTTACTATTTTATGCTGTCGATGTTTCCGTTTTTATTCATGGTCGTTTCCATCGCGAGTTTTCTGCCGATCTCATCGACAGAACTGATTGCGATCATTCAGCCATATGCACCTGCGGGGACATACAGATTAATTGAAACCAACCTGAGAGCCATTCTTGACTCAGGCCAGGGGCAGGTATTATCGATCAGTTTTATCTCCACTTTCTGGCTAGCTTCAATGGCTGTTCAATCTCTGGTTCGTTCACTAAGCAGTATTTACAAAATAGAAAGAACGGGAAGTTTTATAAAAGGTTTATTCAGCGATTTTTTCTTAACAATCGGTTTTGTATTCATTTTACCTTTAACGATTTTAATTCCGTTAATTGAAAAAGTGATACAGCGGATTGCAGAGGAAACATTTTTATTTCAGGTGGACTGGATTGATATCTGGACACCGATACGATGGGGGATCGGCTCCTTTGTGCTGTTTCTATTCTTCTGGGTGCTGTACCGTTACCTTCCAAGGCACCGGCTCAAATGGAGGGACGTTCTCCCCGGGGCACTGTTTGCCGTTGTTTTCTGGCAGGTGATTTCAGAAGGATTCTCAGTGTTTGTGAGCTACGGAAATTACAGCCGTTTATACGGACAGCTTGGATCGGTCATTGTATTAATGATCTGGTTTTATTTGACCGCATTCGTGCTGCTGTTTGGCGCTTTACTGAATGCATATGGAAATGAAGGAGACGGGAGTGATCAGAATGCCTGATGTTGTATTATTTGATGGGGATTGTAACGTCTGTGACTGGAGCGTACGTTTTATTATGAAAAGAGATCCGGAAGGGCATTTTCATTTTGCCTCGCTCCAGGGTGAAGTCGGGAGCAAGATGAGGGCGTCATACGGAATTGACCCTCTTATTGATTCTGTGATGTTAATAAAGGATGATAAAGTCTATACAAAGTCGACTGCAGTATTAACGATTTGCAAATCGCTGACAGGTCCAGCAGGGTTCCTTCCCGTTTTTCTTGCAGTGCCGAAGCCTTTAAGAGATCTCGTGTACGGCTTCATTGCTAAAAATCGTTTTCACTGGTTTGGTAAAAAACAGGCCTGCGGTATTCCTACTGTGGAAGAGAGAAGAAGAATGCTGGATTGATTTTCTACAGCCATGCAAAAAAGAAGAAGGCACATCAGCCTTCTTCTTTTTGGATTGGTGTATATTTTTTCGTTGAAAATTGATCCTTCAGCATCTGAACACCTAATACAAAACAGAGCATGCCGGTCAACCAGACGAGTCCTGCCACGCCGAACAGGAATTGGACCTGATCAGAAATGTTCTCAATAGAGGATGAACCTGGCTCTGCACCCAGTCCTGCCCAGAAAGTGAGGTAGGCAATGATCGTCAGAGTTAAGTGGCCAATCAGCCATAGAAAAGCTGCTTTCATCCGGGGGGCACGTCTGATTGCCAGTACGAGAAATAAAATGACAACAGCAGCTGCCAGGACAAATCCCCATTCCATAAAAAATAAAAAAGTCGGATTTAAATCAGAAATCATATTGAGACGGCTCCTTAATACGTAAATTTACTACTTTCATTATTCACGATAATGGACAGGATTGCCACTCTCAATCGCTGACGATTTTCTGACAACAAAACTTGAACCCCCTGCATTCATTTTACTTTTCTGCAGGGGGTTCAAGTACTACACACCGTGTGTATCCTCTAACTTATTTAATTCATCAGAGTACTTCATAAAAGCGTCCTGATCTTTGTTGTCTAACGCTTCATTAATTAGCTTCAATAGTTTTTCCTTGCGATGACGGACAAGAATTTCATTTAATACCATGTCTACGTAAATCTCCATCATCGTCATTTCGCTTGACTGTTTCTGAGGGACGGTTGACTCATTCATAAATTCTGCGAACGATTTGTTGTTTTCCATCTTCATCACCTCTGCCGCTTTTTTTCATTATAGAGAATATCACGAACAATATCAACTGAAATTTTTAAATTTTTTGACAATAATACTTTTGTTACCGTTTATCAAATGGTTATAAGGTTCTAAAATATCAAATATTTTCTTATTTTATTCTATACATGGAAGTGAAATTTGATGTATGATAGTTCCATAAAAGATCAAAGGAGTGATAAAATGGAAATCAGAAAGATGAAGCTTCAAAAAGAAGCAGTCATGTATACCATTAATGCGGCGACCATGATGCTTTCACCTGTTATAAAAGAAGGGGCGTTAACGGGCACCGTGGTCTATGAAAAGGGATCTCCACCCTTCGAAGTGGATCAGACTCCGATCAGTATTATCGAGCATTCCTGTCTTTATTATTTTTCAACGTACGAAGGACGCAAAACCTCATCCAGAATCCTCACTCAAATCAGCCACAAACCTCCCATTGTGATTGACCCCGTTACAAGCGTCTATTTCTTTTCAACCCATGCAGATTCCAACCCGTCCAACCACTGGATCTCACTTACACATGTCATTGCAGTAGGTTCCAGCAATTCAAGTGCCGAAGCGCTTGTGACGCTGTCGGGTAACGTGGAAATAAAGCTGCCGTTGTCACGCAACGCCATGCATCAGCAGTATCTGAAGGCCGCTGTACTTTCATGGAAGCTGACTCAAAACCTGGATCAGATCAGGGAAAAGTCCGAGGATTCCTATAAAGCAACGCAGCATCAGAAACGATACTTATTTGTGGAGTATTTAAACAGAATCGAACAGGCCGATGCTCAGGAGCCTGTCAAGCCGGCAGAAGGCGGTCTGGAGGTATCAGATGAGCGGGACATCAGGCGATCGAATAAGTAATAGCGAAGCAGTTTTTCAACATGATTTCGCAGTCGCGGATTAAAATAATTATGTTTTTCTTCATATCCTTTATAAATAAATAAGTAAGTAGTAAATGCATCATCCTGATTCACTCTGATGACCTTCATGTTCTCGTTTTTCATTTGTTTTTTCACAGCGGCAAGATCCTTTTGAACAGCCATCATGGTCCCTTCCAAAAGCTCAAGGTAAGGTCTTGGGAGTTTAAAGGGACTCTTTTCAATAATAAGCCTGTCACGCTCAAGCACCTGGAGTACCATAGGGAGATAAAAGGCATTTTCCAGACAGTCACGATCATCCGGTGGAATTTTTGACATAAGCAATTCCTCCTTTAAACGAACATATGTTCTATTTTATTTTACACAGATTTTAAAAAGTTACAATACAAATTTATTTCCAATTGAGGATTTTCACGATCTGAGATTATAAATGAGAACATGGAAAACGCTGATCACGGTTTTCGGCTCTTTTTTTATGTGCTCTTCAGAGGCAGATTGAATCTAACATTATTTGCATTATTCACAAAAAAATCTGATAATAGAACAAGTTGGTTATCTCGATAGCCGAAATAATGAGGTGGAGGGTCAATCATGAGTGAAAAAAGAAAAATGACGGCAGAGGATTTGTATTTAATTGAATCGCTTACCGATCCACGCTGGTCGCCGGATGGAAAAGAAGTTCTTTATGTAAAAACACATATTGATCAGGGTGAGCATACATACGTTTCTAATTTATTTCATTTTGATGTGGAATCAGGAGAGTCAACCCAATGGACATATGGGGATAAAAGAGTGTCTTCACCGCGCTGGTCCCCGGATGGAAAGAAGATCGTTTTCCTTTCAAGCCGCAGCGGAAAGAACGAGCTTTATGTGCTCTCAAAATCCGGAGGAGAGGCCAGAAAGCTGACTGATACGGATCATGGCGTTTCAAATCCTGTATGGGCTCCGTGCGGAACGAAAATTGCTTTTAACGTATCGGTTAAACCCGGTGATTCACTGAAAGCGGAAAAGAAGGATGAAAAAGAAGATAAAAAACTGAAACCTTATGTGGCAGATACGATGAAATATAAAGCGGACGGGGCAGGGCTTCTTGATGAGAAGGAAAGACAGATTGCTGTTTTGGATCTTAAAACAGAAGAAGCAGAGCTAATAACAGAAGGTGAAAACAGCTACAGTCTGCTGGACTGGTCTCCTGAGGGTGAATGGCTCGCTTATGTAACGGACGCTGATGAAAAAAACAAGGACTTCTCTTTTAATAATGAACTATATCTGCATTCGCTTAAAAACGGTGAAAAGCAGAAAGTGAAAACAGCAGAAGGATATACAGGTTTTGGGAAATGGTCACCTGATGGAAGTAAGTTTGCTTATACAGCAAGTGGACGTACGTATGAAAATGCCACTCATTCTGAAATCTGGGTATATGACCCATCACTGAAAACATCGCAGTGCCTGACTGAAGGAATTGATGCACCAGTTGGAGATTATGCAGTAGCTGACATTCAACAGGGTGCTGGTGTTCCGGGGCTTGTGTGGAACGATAACAACAGTTTTTATTTTGTACTGAGTGACCAGGGAAATGTCGCGCTGTACTACGGCTCTCTGGAAGGAGAGGTATATCCGGCTCTGGAAGGAAGCCATCACGTATACGGCTTTGATGTGCATGGTCCAACTCAGCAGGTGGCAGCCGCGATCAGTACGAATACAAATCCGGGAGATCTGCATATTTTGCATATCCCAAATGGTAAAAATGAAAAAGTGACTGACGTAAATGAAAAGCTTCTTAACGAAGTGGAAATTGTCCAGCCGGAGGACGTACAGTATGAAAGTACAGACGGGTTTACCGTAAAAGGCTGGATGATGAAGCCTGCCGGTTTTGAGGAAGGGAAAAAGTATCCGCTTATTCTTGAAATTCACGGTGGTCCGCATGCGATGTACGCTAATACCTTTTTCCATGAAATGCAGCTTCTGGCGGCACGGGGCTATGCCGTGTTGTACGTTAACCCACGCGGGAGTCACGGCTATGGACAAACCTTTGTTGATGCCGTACGCGGCGATTACGGCGGGGGAGATTACCGTGATCTGATGGCTGCGGTGGACGGTGCACTTGAGCAATTTGATTTTATCGATCAAACGCGTCTTGGCGTGACAGGTGGAAGCTATGGCGGGTTTATGACAAACTGGATTACAGGACAGACGGACCGCTTTAAGGCTGCTGTTACCCAGCGCTGTATCAGTAACTGGATCAGTTTTTACGGAGTCAGCGATATTGGTTATTATTTCAGTGAATGGCAGATCCAGGCGGACCTTGGCGATATCGACACGCTTTGGAAGCATTCTCCGCTGGCTTATGCCGACAATATTAAAACGCCGCTCTTGATATTGCACAGTGAAAAGGATTACCGTTGTCCAATTGAACAGGCAGAGCAGCTGTATATTGCACTTAAGCGAAAAGAAAAAACAACGAGGCTCGTACGGTTCCCTGAATCAGATCACAACCTTTCCCGGACAGGAAAACCTCATTTAAGACTGGAAAGGCTGAATCATATTACAGGCTGGTTTTCAGAATATCTGTAATCAACTATGATTTGAATGACAGGAAAATCCCCGTAAAATCAAAACTGATTTTACGGGGATTTTGTATTTATGGACGCGGTTTGTGAATACCTGATGAATGGGTACGGGAAAAATCCATCGTTTAATCAAACGTCAAAAAGGGAAAAATATAGGCACGCTAAATGTGCGGAATTGTCAGGATATGCTATACTGATACAGTAACCGCACATTGGTGATCATGAACAGAGAGGCGTTGGAATAACGTTGGAAACTCTTTTGGATTGGCTGACGGTAGAAAATTTGAGGGAGATTATTCAGGAATACCGGTCATTCGGACCAATCATTGGATTTATACTCCCGATTTTAGAAGCGTTTCTTCCATTTTTGCCGCTTGTAGCATTTGTAGTGGCGAATGCAAACGCATATGGAATTTTATTTGGTATTCTGCTGTCATGGGCAGGTGCTGTAACAGGTGCTCTGCTTGTGTTTCTGCTGATTCGTAAATATGGGGACAGAAAATTTCTGGCCTTTCTCCGTAATCAGAAACAGATTAATAAATTGACAAACTGGGTGGAGAGACACGGATTTGGTCCATTATTCCTTCTTCTGTGTTTTCCATTTACCCCTTCTGCTGTTGTGAATGTGGTGGCGGGTTTATCGAGAATCAGTATTATGCAGTATATGCTTGCTGTTATAACAGGAAAACTTGTCATGATCTCGACAATTTCATTTATTGGAGCTGATCTTGTATCCCTGATCAGGGAACCAGTCAAGACGGCGATTGTGTTAGGTGTTATAGTTGTGTTATGGATTGTAGGAAAACGAGTGGAAGCACGGATTAATAAAAAAATGGAACGGGATATCATGATTCATGACACCCAGAATCGCAAGCGATCTTCCGCAGGAAATGAAAGGTTGGAGAATGAATGGAATCGTGGAAAAAAGAAGGCTTCGAATGGCTCAAAGCACTAGCTGTTGGTGTGGTGATCGTATTGATCGTACGCATTTTCCTTTTCTCGAATTATGTAGTAGAAGGAGTATCAATGCAGCCGACTTTACAGGATGGAAATAAGCTTGTTATTAATAAAATTGGTTATCAGATTGGTGAACTTGACCGTTTTGATGTAATTGTCTTTCATGCCAACGAGTCAGAAGATTATGTAAAGCGTGTGATTGGGCTGCCTGGTGATGAGGTGACCTATGAAGACGATAAACTGTATATAAACGGTGAGTATTATGAAGAGCCGTATCTGGATGAATTCCATGCAGAAAATGCGGATGGCCGTCTGACAGGTGATTTTACACTTGAGGAGCTGACGGGTCAGACAACAGTCCCTGAAGGAATGATTTTTGTTCTTGGAGATAACAGACAGGAAAGCCTGGACAGCCGTATTTTCGGATTCGTTGATCAGGAATCTGTAGTTGGAAAAGTGGACCTTCGCTATTGGCCTTTAGATGAACTTGATGTCCGGTTTTATGACTGATCAATAAGAAAGCTGTCCTGAACACAGGACAGCTTTTTTTACAATAGAATGCGAAATGAGTAAAAGGAGGGGAAGGTATGCTGCTGGAAAATGATCATATTTATCTCGGTCCTGTTAAAGAAAATGAATTCAGTGAGGTTTCAGACTGGTATCGCCATGAAACACTTGTCAGGAGATTAAACGCAAGACCTTATTATTTTGAAACAGAAGATGAAATCAAAAAATGGTGGCAGGGTGAAAAACATACGTCCTATAAGTTTGGTATCAGGATGAAGGACAGTCACAAATTAATCGGATTCGTTGTGCTGGACGGCATTTTATGGAATCAGCGTAACGGGTGGATCTCCATTGCGATCGGTGAATCGTCAGAATGGGGAAAAGGCTATGGAAAAGAGGCGATGGAGTGTTGTCTGCATTATGCATTCGAAGAATTGAATCTCCATCGTATTCAGCTGACGGTATTCTCTTATAACGAGCCCGCCATCCGCCTGTACGCTGCACTTGGCTTCACGAAGGAAGGATCATACAGGGAATTTATTGAACGTGATGGAAAACACTACGATATGCATTTATACGGTTTGTTGCGCCGTGAGTGGAGATCAATTCATATGTCATAATGACAAAATAAAGGGGGGCTTTGTCATGGAAATGGAGATAAGAATGGGACGTTCGGGAACGGGAAAAACGGATTCGATTATTCGGGATATTACATCTGCTGTAAAAGCAGATCCGTCCGGACAACCGATTTTCCTGATTGTACCTGAGCAAATGACGTTTCAGTCTGAATACCGGCTTGCACTCGAGACGGGCGGTATGGTAAGGGTTCAGGTGATGAGCTTTACCCGGCTGGCGTGGCGGGTGCTGCAGGAGACGGGAGGAGCGGCGCGGCAGCATATTAACCGTACCGGGACGAATATGCTCGTGAGAAAATTAATCTCAGAAGAAAAAGATCATCTCGTGATGTTTAATAAAGCCGCACGTAAACACGGATTTACCGGGCATGTTGAAAAAATGCTGACGGAATTGAGACGGTATTGCGTGCGTCCTTCTGAACTGCTTGAAAAAACAGCTGAACTTTCTGCTGAATCTGCCCCGAAATCACTGGTGGATAAGCTGAAGGATATTGAACGTATTTACGAGGGTTACGATCGCCACTTAAAAGATAAATATATAGATTCCGAGGACTATTTACAGCTTCTGGCTCAAAAAATAGAACAGTCGGATCTGATCAGACGTTCAACGATATACATAGATGGATTTCACAGCTTTACACCTCAGGAGTATCTGGTTATTGAAAAATTGATCAAACAGTCGGAACAGGTGACAGCGGCACTCACTGTCGATGCCGATTTTAAAGATCCTGCACTGTTCAGACAAACAACAGAAACGTTTTATACATTAAAAAACATTGCAGAGGAAATGGGATCCTCATTTAAAATGGAGCGCTTTACCGAAAACGAAAAGTATCGGGGCAGCGGTCTTGAATTTCTGGAGCGGTTTTTTGATCAGCCGCTGAAGTCATTTGAAGAACAGGCAGATCTGCTGGTAATTGAATCGGCCAACCGCCGGGCAGAGGCTGAAGCGGTTGCGCGTGAGATCCGCAGACTTGCAAGAGATGAACAATACCGTTATAAGGATATAGCCGTTCTGCTTCGTAATGGAGAAGCCTATCATGAGGTCATCGAACCTGTATTTAATGATTATGAAATTCCGTATTTCATAGATAAAAAACGGACGATGCTGAATCATCCGCTGATTGAATTTATCCGCTCAACGCTTGAAATCGTCACAAAACATTGGCGATATGAAGCGGTTTTCAGAGCAATCAAGACGGAGATGTTCTTCCCGCCTGAAGCGGATGCAGAAATACTCCGCGGGAAAATGGACCGCCTGGAGAATTTCGTTCTTGCGCAGGGGATTCAGGGAGACCGCTGGCTGAATGAAAAAGGATTTTATTATAAACGGTTTAAGGGACTCGATTTTGTGCACCTGCCACAGACGGATGATGAGAGAATGATTCAGGACGAGCTGAATGACATGAGAGAGCTCGTCACTGAGCCGCTTAAACAGCTGATCAGTCAGCTGTCTCAGGCAAAAACCATTCGAGGTTTTTGCGAATCGCTGTTTTTATACCTGGAACATCTCCAGGTGCCGGAGAAGCTCGAAGCCATGTCAGTCAAGGCAGAAGGCGAGGGTGATGTTGCATCTGCAAGAGAGCATGATCAGGCGTGGGATGCTGTCATGGACCTGTTGAATCAGTTTGTGGAAATCTCCGGTGACGAAAAGATGACAGTGAATGAGTTCAGCAGTGTGCTTGATGCAGGAATTGAAGCGCTTGAGTTTTCGCTCGTGCCGCCAGCCATTGATCAGGTAATTGTGGCAGATATGGAACTCTCGAGGCTGCCTGCAGTCAAAGCGTCATTTGTGATGGGTGTTAATGATGGCGTACTGCCTGCCCGTATTCAGGATGACGGAATCCTGGCTGAGGACGATCGTGTATTTTTGGAAAGGGCAGGAATGAAGCTTGCTCCCGGTGTGAGAGAGCGTCTTTCCGGTGAGGATTTTCTTGCCTACAGAGCATTTACTTCACCATCTGAAAAGCTGATCATGAGCTACCCGATTGCCGATGAGGAAGGAAAGTCATTGATTGTATCGCCGTATATCAAAAAAGTAACGGATATACTGCCCGATCATAAACAGAAGCTTGCCGTTAATGATCCGGTTGAAATCACCACAGCGGAGCAGATTGACTATATTTGTCATCCTGTTCCGACCGCTTCCTTTTTGACATCTCAGCTTCAGCAGCTGAGAAAGGATTATCCGATCCACGACAGCTGGCGTGAAACGTACAATTTCTATGTGCGTGATCACGGATGGAAAGAGAAAAGCAGAACCATTTTGTCAGGATTATTTTATGAAAATCGCGCGAATCCACTGTCAATGGAAGCGGCAAAGGAACTTTACGGATCATCGATTCTTGCAAGTGTGTCGAGAATGGAGCGGCTCAACAGCTGTGCCTTTTCCCATTTTTCAAGTCACGGTCTGAAGCTTCAGGAGCGGAGTATCTACAGGCTTGAAGCGCCTAATATCGGAGAGCTGTTCCACGCGGCATTAAAATGGATTTCTGAAGAGCTTTTGAAAAAAGGAGTCAGCTGGAAATCACTCAGCCGTAACGAATGTGCAGAGCTTGCACAGGCTGCAGTCACACATATTGGCCCTCAGCTTCAGCATGACATTTTAAACAGCTCCAATAAGCATCGTTATATTGCAAGAAAGCTTCAGGGAGTGATCAGTCAGGCATCTTATATTCTAAGTGAGCATGCGCGGGCTGGCGATTTTGAACCGTTGAGAGTAGAGCTTGGATTTGGTCCGCGTCAGGAGCTTCCGCCACTTCACGTTCAACTGGATGGCGGCAGTGAAATGGCGCTGCAGGGACGGATTGACCGCGTCGATCAGGCAAGGGCAGGGGATCGCGTTTACCTGAGAGTGATTGATTATAAATCAAGCGTCAAGGACCTTGATTTCACTGAGATTTATTATGGTTTGTCACTTCAGATGATGACGTATCTCGATGTCGCCCTTGAAAATGCCGACCGGCTTGTTAAGCAGAAGGCGGAGCCAGCCGGGGTTTTATATTTCCATCTTCATAATCCGCTGATTAAAACGAAGAAGCCGTTAAGCGATGAGGAACTTCAACAGGAGATGTTGAAAAAATATAAAATGAAAGGCCTGATACTCGGTGATGAAGAAGTCGTTCAATTAATGGACCTGACACTTGAACAGGGGAACTCTTCCATTATCTCTGCGGGCTTTAAAAAGGACGGAAAGCTTCGTTCAGATTCAAAAACAGCAAGCCGCTCACAGTTTGAATTTATGAGAAAACATACTCGCAACATGTTCAAACATTCCGGGAACAGGATTGTAAACGGGGATGTGTCGATTGATCCTTATGAATATAAAAAGCGGACGCCGTGCCAGTTTTGTTCCTATCGTTCTGTATGCCAGTTTGATACTGGACTTGAGGAAAACCGGTACCGGTCGCTTAAGCCGAAAAAAGCAGAAGATTTATTCAGTGCCATGAAGGAGGATACACATGATTCCAGTGAAACCCGCTGAAGCCACGTGGACCGATGATCAGTGGAAGGCAATATGGGAAAAAGACCGGGATATTCTCGTTGCAGCGGCAGCAGGATCAGGAAAAACAGCTGTCCTGGTTGAGCGGCTCATTCAAAAAGTGCTGAACCCGGATGACCCGGCAGATATTGATCAGCTGCTTGTCGTAACCTTTACCAATGCCTCAGCAGCTGAAATGAAGCATAGAGTCGGGGAAGCGCTCGAAAAGGCGCTTGCTGAAAATCCTGAATCACGACGTCTCAGACGCCAGATGAGTCTGTTAAATAAAGCCTCCATCTCAACGCTGCACTCATTTTGTCTTGATGTGATCCGTAAATATTATTATCTGATTGATATCGATCCCGGATTTCGAATCGCGGATGATACAGAAGCTGAGCTGTTAAAAGATGAAGTGATCGAAGAGCTTCTTGAAAGAGAGTACGGAATACCTGAAAATGATTCTTTTTATGAACTTGTCGAAGCGGTCACAAATGATCGCAGTGACGATGCACTTCACCAGCTGATCAGAAGGCTCCACACCTTCTCGAGATCTCACGCCAATCCGGATGAGTGGCTGGACCGGATTATTGAACTACACCAGACTGACGGAATGGACATCGATGATCATCCGCTTGCCGGGTATATTTTGTTTCATGTCCAGCTTGAAATAGAAGGGGCGATTCAGCTGATTGAAATGGCATTGCAATCTTCCCGTGAGCCTGGCGGACCGGCACCAAGAGCGGTGAACTATGACGATGATCTCAGACAGCTGATGATGCTGAAAAGCGCATCAGGATGGGCAGAAACAGAAACAGCTTTACAAGCGATTTCTTTTACAAGGCTGAAGCCGTGTAAAGGAGACGACTATAACGAAGATCTTGTGGAGCAGGCAAAAAAATGGCGCGATCAGGCGAAAAAAATGATCGATGCACTCAAAGATAGCTTTTTTTCAAGAGCGCCAGACCGGCTGCTGCAGGACATGAATAAAATGACCGGGCAGCTTTCAACGCTGATTGAGCTCGTGAAGGAATTTGAACACGGATTTCGTGAAGCGAAAGAAGAGCGTGGACTTGTGGACTTTAATGACCTGGAGCATTTTTGTCTTGATATCTTAAGGGAGCCCGGAACAAATGATCCGTCCCAGGCAGCGATCCATTACCGCAATCAATTTAAAGAAGTGCTGGTGGATGAGTATCAGGATACAAATATGGTGCAGGAAACGATTCTCCAGCTTGTCAAAACAGGAACTGAAAAGAACGGGAATCTGTTTATGGTTGGTGATGTGAAGCAGTCCATTTACCGTTTCCGCCTGGCAGAGCCGAACTTGTTTTTAGGGAAATACAGAAGCTTTCAGCAGCCTGACAGCGGACTGAAAATTGACCTTTCCATGAACTTCAGAAGCCGTCCTGAAGTGCTTGACGGGGTCAACTTTATTTTCCGTCAGATCATGGGTGAAATGGTCGGGGAAATCGATTACGATCAGGATGCAGAGCTTGTCAATGGTGCTCCTTATCCGAAGGAACAAACGACACCGGTAAAGCTTGCGCTGATTGATCAGGCAGACCCGGATGTGCCTGAGGAAACGGCCGAAGAGGTGATGGATGAGCGAGAGCTTGAGCGGTCCGTACTTGAAGCGAGATACATGATCCGTGAAATCCGTCAGATGATTGATGAAAACAGACAGGTATATGATGTAAAACAAAAAAGGTACCGTCCCCTTGCGTACAGGGATATTGTGATTTTGACGAGATCGATGACATGGACACCGGACATTATGGATGAATTCAGACAGGCCGGTATCCCTTTGTATGCCAATTTATCAACGGGGTATTTTGACGCAACAGAAGTAGCGATTATGATGTCTTTACTGAAGGTGATTGATAACCCGATGCAGGACATTCCCCTTGCGTCCGTTCTCCGGTCACCGGTGATGCGATGTACAGAGGAGCAGCTTGCAACGATACGCACCTTTGCCTCATCAGGAACGTTCTGGGATGCACTGCAGGCGTTTTATCACCAGGGTGGGAGAGCGAAGGATGAAGGGCTTCACGATAAGCTGGGCAGATTTTTGGAGAATTTGAAAAAGTGGCGGTCAATAGCGCGGATGGGATCCGTATCAGCGCTCGTCTGGCAATTGTTCCGCGATACACAATTTTACGATTTTGTCGGAGGTCTGCCTGGTGGAAAGCAGCGCCAGGCGAATCTGCGTGCGCTTTATGACCGTGCCCGTCAATATGAGTCGACTTCCTTCAGGGGGCTGTTCCGTTTTCTGCGCTTTATTGAAAGAATGCGTGATCGGGGAAATGACCTTGGAACAGCACGTGCGATCAGCGAGCAGGAAGATGTGGTCAGACTGATGACCATTCATTCCAGCAAAGGGCTTGAGTTTCCGGTTGTCTTTATTTCCGGAATGGCAAGGCAGTTTAATGAAATGGATCTTAGGGGCAGGTTTTTCCTCGATAAGGAATTTGGACTTGCCATGCCTTATGTAAATACAACGGCCAGATTAAGCTATGATACACTTCCTCAAATGGCGTTTAAGGAGAAGAAGCGTCTGGAGAACCTGGCAGAGGAAATGCGAATTCTATATGTGGCGATGACGCGGGCAAAAGAAGAGCTCATCCTGATCGGTACGGTAGCCGATGCGGAAAAAGCATTTGAAAAGTGGTCCGCTTCAGGAAATCATGCGGACTGGCTGCTGCCGGATTATACGAGAAAAGGAGCGCGCTCTTACCTTGACTGGGTCGGGGCTGCACTCGTCCGCCATCAGGATTTTCATGAAGTCCAGTCGGATCGCGTTCTGCCGGATTCATCGAAATGGAAAGTAAACCGGATCTTAAAGGAAGAACTTCAGCAAAATGAGAAAAAAGATGAGCAGGCTTCTGCCGACCTTGAGCATGTGCAAAAACATGAGCCGCTTCATGTGGATAGCTCTTATAAAGAAGAGGTACTTAACCGACTGACCTGGCACTATGCGTATGAGAATGCGTCTGTCACCCGGTCAAAACAGTCTGTGTCTGATATTAAAAGGCAAAATGAAGTCCGTGACGAATACAGTGTGGATCAGGTCGTGAAAAAAGATCGAAAAAAACTGTATGACAGACCGGCATTTATGCAGGAAGAAAAAATGACTGCTGCAGAAAGAGGAACGGTCATGCACGCAGTTATGCAGCAAATACCTTTAACGCAAAAGCCTGATCGGGAGTCTGTGCAAACACTATTAAGCGAACTCGTGTTAAAAGAGATTTTGACAGAGGAACAGGCAAAGTCAGTCAGAATCAACCAGCTGCTCGGCTTTTTTGACAGTCCTCTTGGCAAGCGGCTGTTATCTGCTAAAAGTGTCAGCAGGGAGGTTCCATTTACGATCGCTGCCTCTCCTGAAGAAGCAGGGCTTAAAGGTAAAGTGAATGACCACATTATTATTCAAGGGATTGCCGACTGTCTGTTTGAGGATGAACAGGGCTTGGTATTACTGGATTACAAAACGGATTTTACAGACCGCAGCAATCCTTTAGAAGAGGAAAAACTTGCAGCGCGATACCGGGTTCAGGTTGACTTATATAAAAAGGCTCTCGAAAAAAGCCTGAACAGGAACATTAATGAGTCGTATTTATATTTCTTCCATTCTGAAATGGTTATTAAAATGGAGGAATAATGTCAGGTTGAGCGGCGCCGAGTTAAGTCTTGTCATGCGTAGGGACAGGGCATCAGGCAAAGCTGAAATAGAGAAAGCGGAGGGATGAAAGTGAGCATTCAGCCACTGGAACAGCAGGGCAGAATTCAGGCGCTTGACGTCATGAGAGGATTTTCACTGCTCGGGATTTTTATCGTTAACATGATTTCATTTCACTCACCGATTTATTATTATGATCCATACTCATGGTGGGGAGATTCGGTAAATGCACAGACTTACTGGTTTATCAATGTGTTTGTCCAGGCGAGCTTTTATCCGATTTTCGCGATGATGTTCGGAGCGGGTCTTGCCATTCAGTACTACCGGATGAAAGAGAAGGGGCAGAGTTTTACCGGCTTTGCCATAAAAAGACTCGCTGTATTACTGGTCATCGGAATCATCCACGCCTTTCTTGTATGGTCGGGAGATATTCTGATTACTTATGCAGTGACGGGATTCTTTTTAATCTGGATGCTGACTTTAAGCGGTAAAATGCTGCTGATTTTAGGTTTTATCATTTATTTTCTGCCGCAGACACTGCTGGCAGTTATTCTGATTTTCGCTTCGGCCGTTGATCCTACAACGGTGACGAACTTCAGCTCGGTTCAGGGGATTGAATCTTCTATCAACAGTTACGGTGCAGGAACCTTTGGTGAGATTTTCAATCAGAGAATGGATGACTGGCTGGTTGCCAACAATACGACTGGATTTGTTTCCATCGTCATTGCGATCCTGCCGCTTATGATGATTGGTGCGGGTATTGCCAAAACGGGACTGCTTCGGAGAGTTTCAGAGAATAAAAAATGGATTGCGGTTCTTGCGGTTGTCTTTTTGGCAGCAGGTCTTGCAGTTAAAACAATTCCTTACTGGGCAGAGACAAATCTCGCCTATGACTTTATGCAGGACTTTGTAGGAGGACCGCTGCTTTCTCTTGCTTATATGGCGATTATTGCACTGGCTGTGACAAGCAGTCTGGTGGCGAAGCTTCTGAGCCCGCTTGCTAAAACCGGCAGAATGTCATTGACGAACTACCTGTTGCAGTCTGTGCTCGGAACCTTGATTTTTTACAATTATGGACTCGGTTTATACGGCGAAGTGACGCTTTTGACAGGGACATTAATGGCCCTTGGGATCTTTATTATGCAGGTCATTCTGTCTGAAATCTGGCTCTCTAAATTTAAACAGGGACCAATGGAAAGTCTCTGGAGGAAATTAACATATCCGAAAACTCAAAAAATCTCAAAATAGTTCTGCCAGTATAATAGAAAGCATGTATAATAGAAGAACAATTCAGACTTTTAAGGAGTGTACACCAAATGAAATTTTTATCTTTCCGTTTTGAAGACAAACTGCTCTACGGAGTAAAAGTAAAGCGAGAGGAAGCTGCCTGGAATATTGTCCGCATTCATAAAGAACTGCTGCCAAACGAACAGGTGCCTGCAACTCTTTTAGAAGGTATTCAAAGCGGAATGGAACTGCAGGAAACAGTGAGAAAATGCATCCGTGCAGCAGAAGAAAGCGATCATGTTTCCCGCTATAAAGTGAAATTTGATGACCTCGTATGGGAAGCGCCAGTACCGCGCACCCCGAAAAACGTGATGTGTATCGGCAAAAACTACCGTGACCATGTGCTTGAAATGGGATTGGAAAGCGATCTGCCGGAGGATCTTGTGGTCTTCACAAAAGCATCAACATCCATCACAGGCGACAGCAGCCTGATTCCTTCCTACGAGGAATTGACGAATGAGCTGGATTACGAAGGTGAACTGGCCATCGTCATCGGTAAAAGAGGGAAAAACATTCCTGAAAAGCAGGCCATTGATTACGTATTTGGTTACACCATCGTAAACGACGTAACAGCCCGCGACCTTCAGAAAAAACATAAACAATTCTTCCTCGGCAAAAGCCTGGATGAAACATGCCCGATGGGACCATTCCTTGTATCAAAGGATGAAATTCCAAATCCAAACAAACTGAGCATCGTCACAAAAGTAAACGACGAAATCCGCCAGGACGGCAACACATCAGACATGATCTTCTCAGTCGAAAACATCATCTCTACTCTTTCAAGAGGGATGACACTTGAGCCAGGAGACGTCATCGCAACAGGAACACCTGCAGGAGTAGGAAAAGGCTTCAACCCGCCTAAATTCCTTAAACAGGGCGATGTTGTCAAAGTGTCTGTCCAGGGTATCGGGACACTGACAAATGAAATTGGTGAATAATGAGTAAAAAACAGACACTCCGTGATGGGGTGTCTGTTTTTTTGGTAATGATAAGTATACCTGAGAGGGTACGCACGCATTTATTTGACCACTTTTTGTGGTTATTTAACCACTCTTTCGCAGTATTTAACCACTCTTTTCGATTATTTAACCACTCTGTGGCTTTATTTAACAACACTGTCTGGAATCCATAAGACAACGGTAATTGTTAATTACATTCTAAAACTTTATTGAGGGGCTGAGACATCCGAAGACTCCTGCGGCAGAGAAGCGACAGGTGAGACAGCGTAATGCGCAGCATTAGCTGGCTCACCGCCCGGCCTTAGAAAAGCGGAGGCGACTCGTTCAGCCCCGACAAGCATAAGGCGAAGATGAAAAGAGGGCTGATCTTCGCCCTCGTTCAGCTTTGACTTATGACCTCGAGGGGCTAGTCGCTGGAGCTGGACAAATGAAAGCGTAGGGTGTCTGAGACCCGGTTTACAATAATCCCCTCAAAAACATTAGACAAAATCCTGTCAATGTTTTTGAGCAAAACAAAAAGGGAATATGGTAGCATAGAGATAGTTCACTATTATGTATCAGGAGGTTTTGGGATGCTTGACAACACACACTTACACATCACAACGTGGGTATTAGGTATTATTCTATTTTTCGTTGCATTAGCACTTTATAAAGGAGCCAATGCAAAAGGCGCTAAGATTGTACATATGATTCTCCGCCTTCTTTATATTCTGATCGTTTTCACAGGCGCATGGTTATTCTTCCTGAACTCACAGTTCGATGCTGCTCTTTACGGCGTCAAATTCCTGATGGGGATTCTTGTAATTGGGTTTATGGAAATGATCCTTGTACGAACGAAAAAGCAAAAGCCGACAAAAGTAATGTGGATTCTATTTGCCGTTGCGCTTTTAGTGACGCTTTACTTTGGATTCAGCCTGCCATTAGGATTCAACTTTTTAATGTAAAAGCCGCTTATTTAGCGGCTTTTTTCTGTATACTTGTTAACTTTTAGAAGGCCTGCATTCAGAATTGTTTTCAACCCGACACGTGTGTATACTAATAACATCAACTATCTGTATAACATATGTATAATTTATGTACACAAAATGTTCGTTAGAAATGGAGGCAAAAATATGAGCCGCTCAATCGCTGTGATCGGAGCAGGACCGGGGGGTCTCGCGGCAGCCATGCTGCTTGCTTCAAAGGGATATGAAGTAGATGTTTATGAAAAACACCCGTTTGTAGGAGGGCGAAACAGTTCTTTTACACAAAACGGTTATACATTTGATGTAGGTCCGACATTTTTAAGCATGCCGGAGATCGCTGAAGAGCTATTTCAGGAGGCTGGGAGGGATCTGCACGATTATGTGGATCTTCAGGAGCTGGACATGATGTACGAGCTCGTATTTCCTGATAAACAGGTGAAAATGTATCGTGATCCCGAGAAAATGAAGGAACAGATCCGTCATTTCTTTCCCGGGGATGAAAAGGGTTATGATGCATTTATGAATGATACCCGTAAGAAAATGGATGCGCTCCGCCCGATTCTTCAAAGCAAAATGGACCGTTATTCCGATTACCTGACGCTAAAGGTGCTGAAGGCGTTGCCGGAGCTGTCTCTCGGTAAAAGCCTGTATGATGTATTAAGTAAATATTTTCAGCATGAACAGCTGAAGCTCGGCTTTACTTTTCAGGCTAAATATCTTGGCATGTCACCATGGGAATGCCCTGGTGCATTTTCCATCCTGTCCTTTATGGAGCATGAATACGGCATTTTCCACCCGATTGGCGGTGTGAATCAGCTGTCAAAGGCGATGGCGAAGGTGGCTGAAGAACATGGTGCGCGCATTCACTTGAACAGTGGTGTGAAAAAACTGCTTTTTGATAATCAGAACAATGTAACAGGTCTTATTCTTGAGTCCGGGAAAGAAGTGGAAGCGGATGATGTGGTCATTAATGGGGATTTTGCGCACGTGATGACGAACCTCGTTGACGAAGGTAAGTTAAAAAAATTCAGCCCTAAAAAGCTCGAGGCCAAAAAATACTCCTGCTCTACTTTTATGATTTACCTGGGTGTTGATAAAACATATGATTTACCTCACCATACGATTTCTTTTGCTGAGGATTATAAAAAGAATGTGGATGAGATTATGCAGGACTATGTTATGTCCGATGATCCTTCCATCTATATTCAAAACGCCTCAGTAACGGACCCTACACTCGCTCCGGAAGGGAAATCAGCTATTTATATTCTCGCACCGGTACCGAATAACATGAGTAAGCTTGATTGGGAACAGCATCAGGATACGTTCCGTGATCTTGTGCTTGATTCAGTTGAGAAGAAAACAGGGTTTAAAGGGTTACGTGATCATATTGAAACAGAAAGAATCATCAGTCCAATCAATTGGGAAATGGACTTTAATGTGTATAAAGGGGCAACATTCAGCCTCGGCCATCAGCTAAGCCAGATGATGACGCTACGGCCGCACAACAAATTCGAGGAACTTGGAAACACGTGGCTTGTCGGTGGAGGAACCCATCCGGGAAGCGGACTGCCAACCATACTGGAGTCAGCAAGAATTACGACAAACTTACTTACACAGGAAAGAAAACAGCATGCACCTGTGGCGGATGGTGCTGTATGAAAAACATATCAATTATAGGCGGCGGAATAGGCGGCATGATGTCTGCGTTACTTTTGTCTGTTAAAGGGTTTAACGTGACGCTTTTTGAAAAGGAAGCTGCATTAGGTGGGCGATTGGCTTTTCACCATCATGGTGACGCTAAAATCGATAAGGGGCCAACGATTGTTCTGCTTCCTGATATGCTGAAAGCTATTTTAAAGGAAGCGGGCGTTCATGAAAATGACTACGAACTGATTGAATGCGATCCGCTTTACGATATTCATTTCGCTGACGGAACGACCTACACGAAATATCGTGATAAAGACAAACAGATGGCGGAAATCAGCAGGGTATTTCCGGGAGAGGAAACTGGTTTTAAACAGTTTATGGCGGATATGACTTACAGATTTAACGAGGGTAAGCCGCGTTTTCTGGAGCAGTCCTTTTTAACGCGATGGCAGACCATTCAGCCAGCCACGCTTAACTCACTGAGAAAACTGAAAGCATTCCGCTCAGTATCAAAACAGCTTCAGACGTATTTTACTGACGACCGTCTGAAAACGGCTTATGCACTCCAGACGTTATATATAGGAGGCAATCCATTTGCAACACCGGGTATTTATTCGCTCGTATCCTACAGTGAACATGAGCACGGGATTTATTATGTAAAAGGCGGTTATGCGAGTCTTATTGACGTTCTTGAACGTGCAATGGATAAGCAGGGTGTTCGCATCGTCAAAAAAGCAAATGTCGAAGAGGTTGTTATTGAGGCTGGAAAGGCTTCCTACATTAAATATAACGGTACTCTTGAACAAACAGATGCCGTTGTATTAAATGGTGATTTTCCAATTGCAGAAAAGCTGGTCAGACAGCAGGGGCGTCAGTATCAGCCATCTTCAGGTTGTATGCTTTTATATGCAGGAATTAAGGGGAGTTATGTCGAAAAGAAGATACACCAGTTTTATATGGGTGAGAACTTTGAACGTAATATGAACCAGATTTTTAAGGAACAGAGGATTCCGGAAGATCCGTCTTATTATGTCTTCAACCCTTCAATTGTTGATGCCACTCTGGCACCTGAAGGCGAGAGCGTTCTCTATGTACTCATCCCTGTTCCGTCAGGAGATACAATTGACTGGAAGAAGGAAAAGGACAGACTTGCCGAGCAGGTGTTGTCCCGAATGGAGAAGCAGGGGTTTACAGATTTAAAAGAACGGCTGAATTGGCTGGATATCAGGACACCGGAAGAGGCAAAGATGGAAGGGTTGTATGCAGGAGGAAGCTTTGGTATTGCTCCTACACTGTTTCAGTCGGGTCCATTCAGGCCTCAGTTTCAGCCGTATCCGGAATTAAAAAATGTGTTTGCTGTCGGAGCGTCTGTGCATCCGGGCGGCGGTGTGCCGATTGTGATGCAGGGAGCGAAGTTATTAGCGGATGGGATCGAAAAAATGGTTCACGGAAAGGATGAGATCAAGCATGGAACTGACGAAAGCTTATAAAGAATGTGAGAACATTATAAAAGAGCATTCCAAAACATTTCATCGTGCATTTTCTCTGCTTCCCGGCGATCAGAGGAGAGCCGTGTGGGCCATTTACGGCTTTTGCCGAACGGTTGATGACATCGTGGATGAAAGTGAATTCCCGGAAGAAGAGTTAAGGATCTTTGAACAGGAGTTCGCCAATTTCCTGAATGGACACGTTGATTCTTCAAATGCCAGGTGGGTCGCCCTCGCTGATGTATTTTCAAAATATGATATGAATGTCCAGGCTTTTCAGGATATGGTGAAGGGGCAGAAGATGGACCTTGCTCACAGGGATTACAGAACCATTGATGATGTACTGGATTATTCGTATCACGTAGCCAGTACGGTAGGGCTGATGCTCCTGCCTGTGCTTGCCCCTGACAACGAAAAAGAGTTAAGGGAAAGTGCAGTCCAGCTTGGATATGCGATGCAAATTACCAACATTTTAAGAGATGTTGGAGAAGATCTGGAGCGAAATCGTGTATATCTGCCGAAGGACGTCATGAACCGTCATCAATATTCAGAGGAACGGTTATATGAGCGTATCGGCGGTGAACAGTTTAATGCTGTATGGGAGGAGCTTGCGGGGCTTGCTGAGCAGCATTATGATGCTGCGATGGCGAAGATGCACCTTTATCCGGTTTACAGCAGGCCACCTGTAAAAGGAGCTGCTGTATTGTATCGTGCGATTCTCGATGAAATACGGAAAAATGAGTATAATGTGTTTACGGTTAAAAACTATGTGTCTTCGAGAGAGAAGGACAGGTTGCTATCATCATAGGTTATTAAGGCAGGTAAAAATACCTCAGCGCTTAGGTGCTGAGGTATTTTATTTGGGCTTCTAAAATGAGCCGGTCCGGGATCATTTGGATACCTTTCACATTGTTTATAAAACTGATGAAATGTTAATCCAAAACAGCAAAAAGCAGAATGTGCCCCCGCACATTCTGCTTTTATAGTTATACTGTTTTTCTAGTTTCGGGCTGTTTAACGGTTGTGCCAAGCTGGTTGAGACGCTCAACAAGGTTACCTGTTGCGTTAGCAGTCTGTGGAGAGCTTGATGACATCAGAGACTCTTTAAACTCGTAAGCGTTTGAACCGTGCTCAGAGTAGTCAAGACCTGCAAGCTCTTCTTCACGGGTAACGCGGATTCCGCCAAGTGATTTCATGGCGAATACGACAGCACTTACTGCAAGACCGGTCCAGAGGATGACAGCACCTACACCGATTGCCTGAACACCAAGCAATCCAGCGCCACCACCATAAAACAGTCCGTTTGCTGTGTCGAATAATCCAACAGCGAGTGTTCCCCAGATCCCGCAGATTCCGTGAACCGCTACTGCTCCAACTGGATCATCAGCACGCAGAACAACGTCGATGAAACGGATTCCTTCTACAAGGATGACCCCTGCAATCAGACCGATCACGATTGCGCCAACAAGTGAAACATTCGCCGTGCCTGCAGTGATCCCTACAAGGCCTCCAAGTGCTCCGTTCAAAGTGATTGAAGGGTCAATCTTTTTAAAGCGGATACGTGAATACAATGCTGAAGAAATTACACCGGCAGAAGCAGATAAAAGAGTTGTGGAAATGACAATCGGAACCAGTGTCGGGTCAGCTGCAAGAGAACTTCCTCCGTTGAATCCAAACCATCCGAACCAAAGAATGAAAACCCCAAGCGCACCTAATGGAATGCTGTGTCCCGGAATCGCATTAACTTTTTTGCCTTCATATTTTCCAATACGTGAACCGAGAAACAGGACGGCAAACAGTGCACCAACTGCTCCGGTTAAGTGAACCACCGTTGAACCAGCGAAGTCTACGAATCCAAGCTCGGAGATCCAGCCGCCACCCCATACCCAGTGACCGACTACAGGATAGATGGCACCAGTCATTAATACGGTAAGGATCAGGTAGCTGCTCAGCTTCATGCGCTCAGCAACGGCACCGGAAATGATCGTTGCACAGGTAGCTGCGAACACGGCCTGGAATAAGAAGAACCCTACGTCTTCAACACCAGATAGGGCGAAGCCGCTTGTGCCGAAAAATCCGTTTGAATTTCCGAACATAATGCCATAACCGACTAAAAAGTAAAGGACGGAACCAATAGAGATTGTCAAAATATTTTTCATGAGGATATTCAGTGTGTTTTTAGCCCGGGTGAAACCTGATTCCACCATGGCAAACCCTGCGTGCATAAAAAATACTAAAATTGCTGCAATCATAACCCACATCGTATCTAATGACAGCTGGACACTTTCAGCTGTGACAGGCGCAGCAAATGCGCTTGTTGTAAACAAACTCCCAATTGCTGTTACAGATAATATTTTCTTCTTCATTGTGAAGCACCTCCAAAATTAGTCTGTTTATAAAACAGCCTGCTTTCCTCTTTCGCCACTGCGAATTCTGATGACTTCTTCGATAGGAGAGATAAAGATTTTCCCGTCTCCCACCTGGCCGGTTCCGCAGGCTTCCAGGATCGCATCAACAATTTCGTCTACACGGTGTTCTTCTGTTACCATTTCAACCTTTATCCGGGAAACGAGGGGAAGCTCATAGGAAGTTCCTCTGAATGCTCCACGCTTGCCTTTCTGGTTCCCGCAGCCTGCTGCTTCAAATACGGTCAGGCCTCCTATTCCGATATGAACGAGTTTTTCACGGAGCTCCTGAAACACTTCAGGTCGAACGATTGCTTCAATCTTCTTCACATTGACCACTCCTTATGTTAGGTTTTCTAACATTTGATAACTTATAGATATAATAATATTCAGAAAACTAACAGAATGCAAGTGTTTTTTAGAAAAAAACGATTATCATGTTAGGTTTTATAACATAAGAAAAAGGATTCGCGTGTCACGAATCCTTCCATTGCAACCATGTAAGCGCATTATTATTTTCAGAATATTAAGCAGGTTTAACAAAACTTTTTTCCATCCAGCCTCGTTTTTTCCATCGTTTCAGCATAATGATCCCCCGAATCCACTCATCAAGAGAAAAGGCGATCCAGATTCCTATGAGACCGAGCCCGAAAAAAACACCAAGCAGATAAGCAAAGAAAACAGCAATTCCCCACATGGATAAAATGCCGATATATACAGGGAATTTTACGTCTCCTGCAGCTCTCAGTGCATTGATGACAACGAGATTAAAGCTTCTTCCCGGTTCAAGAATGATGGTCAGGAAGATCAAGATGGATCCGAGCGCTAAAATATCTTCATTTGATGTGAAGATCCCAAGAAGATTTCTGGAGAAAATAGCAAAAATCACGGCCATGAGCAGAGAAATTAATATAGCCAGTCTCAGACTTTTGATACATCTTTTATAAGCTTCTTCGAATTTACCTGCCCCAACCATATGTCCGATCAGGATCTGGCTGCCCTGACCAATGGCTACGGCAAAAAGGAAAATAAACATCATCAGGTTCTGTGTATACACTTTTGTCGTCAGTGCTTCAGTCCCCATCGCTGCAATAAATGCGGTGATGACAAGCTGTGAAGCGTTGTAAGATAAGTGTTCTCCTGCAGATGGAATTCCGATCTTAAGAAGGTTTTTTAAATGTCCGGCAGGAAGAGAGAATAACTGTCTGAATGGAAGACTGTACTTTGTTCTTCTCAGTAAAAGATAGAAAACAGCACATAATCCAATGACCCGGCTGATCGCGGTTGAATAGGCTACACCTTCAACACCAAGTACTGGAAAGCCGAAAGGACCGAAAATCACGAGGTAGTTACCTGCAACATTCAGGATGTTCATTCCGAGCGTTACGTACATCGCATCTTTTGTAAAACTGTAGCTTCTTAAAATCGCACCGATTGTCATGATGACCGATTGTATAAATGATAATCCACCGACAATCTGAAGGTAGACAGTCGCCTCTGGAAGCAGTTCAGCCGGAATGTCGAGCAGTCTTAATAATTGCTGATCCAGGATAACAATGGCCAAACTCAGCGCAAGTCCGAAGATGAGGTTCGCCACGATTGAAATCACCACAATTTCTGCAGCGCTTCTGTCTTTTTTAGCTCCAAGGTACTGAGCGACGAGTATAGACGTTCCTGTAGCAACAAATCCGAACATGACAATGATTAATGAAAGTATCTGGTTTGCTACCCCAACTGCTGCTACACTGTCATCCGAATACTGGCTTAGCATGAGCGTGTCTGCATTTCCCATCAGCATGTGCAGGGAAATTTCTATAAAAATAGGCCAGGTAAGTGCAAAGAGAGTCATTTTTTTAGCCTGTTTACTCATGGTGTTTGAGGCTCCTTTCCTGACGGTTGTTCTCAACTGTCTGGCAATAATCGTAACGCAGGAAAAAGAGGGTGGACCAAATCCGTTTAGGAGTTGTCACACCCTCAATTTAAAAGGCATCTGTTTATGAATGAATTTTAAGAATCAGTATATCGTTTGCCTTTAATTTTATTTTCCCTTTCTTCCATTTATGTGGGTCACCGGTCAACAGGTTAGTTACCTGCTGTTTTCCGATCGTGTAAGGGAGCTTAAAGCTGTCCTTTTTACTGCTCGTATTGATCGCTACAATGATGGTTTCACCGTCACCTGAACGCTTATAAACGAGTGATTTGGTGCTCACATCAGACGGGAAAAAGCTGAAATCTCCACGGTTGGCAAGCAGTGGTTCTTCTTTACGCAGCGTGATAAGCTTCTTTACAGTTTCGAAAAGCTCAGTGTCCTGTTTCTCAGCATCCCACTCCATACATTTCCGGCAGCCCGGGTCCTGTCCGCCTGTTAAGCCGATTTCATCACCATAATAAATACATGGGGTGCCGTAATAAGTGAGGAGGACGGTAAAAATCTGCTTCAGTTTTTCTTTATCTTCTCCGCACTCTGTTAAGATCCTTGGTGTATCATGACTGCCGATTAAGTTAAAGGTTACTTCATTTACCGGTGAAGGATACATTTGCTGAACCTTTGTCATATTATCAACAAACTCTTCCACGCTGATTTCCTGTTTGGCAAAAAGCTGAAGGATGTTTGTTGTAAACGGATAATTCATCACCGCATCAAACTGATCGCCTTTTAACCATGGGATTGAATCGTGCCAGATCTCACCGAGAATATAGAGATCAGGATTGATTTTCTTAACTTCTGCACGGAATTCTCTCCAGAAAGCCTGATCGACTTCGTTGGCTACATCAAGGCGCCAGCCATCAATATCAAATTCACGAGCCCAGTAGCGGCCCGCCTCGAGCAGATAGTTTTTCACTTCAGGATGCTCGGTGTTCAGTTTTGGCATCATGTGGGTAAAAGCAAATGTGTCGTAGTTCGGTACGGGATCAGTCTGAACCGGGAATTCCCACAGATGAAACCAGTCCTTATAACGCGATTGTTCACCTTTTTCCAGCACGTCCTGAAACGGAGGGAAGAAGAATCCGCTGTGATTGAATACAGCGTCAAGCATGACACGGATACCGCGTTTTTTACATTCTTCAATGAGCAGTTTAAACGTTTCTTTTGATCCAAACTGCTCGTCAATTTCAAAATAATCAATTGTATCATATTTATGATTTGAAGTAGCTTTAAAAATAGGTGTGAAATAAATCCCTGAGATTCCTAAATCCTGCAGGTAGTCGAGATGGTCAATAACGCCCTGAAGATCTCCCCCGAATAAAGAATCTCTTTCAGGGTCCTGACTTCCCCATGGCATTGTACCGGGAAGGTCAAGTGAAGGATCACCGTTACCGAATCGTTCCGGGAAAATTTGATACCAGACCGTATCTTTTACCCAATCAGGTGCCTGAAACAAGTCCGCCTTATTAATGTATGGGAAGCAGAAGTACTCACCAATATCCTCAGGTGGTTCCGGATGAAATCCTTTTTCCCCCAGGAAGGCGCTTTCTTTTTTATCCGTCAGCTTGAAGCCGTAGCGAAGTCTTCTATACTCGGGCTTAATAGACGCTTCCCAGTAGTCGTATACTTGATCAGAACCTGCAAATTCCATCGGTTCGTTCTGGAAGTTCCATGTACCATCTGTCCAGTCGTAAGGGTCTCCGAGGACAAGAGAGACAGAAGTAATATCATTTCTGGCTGTTTTAATTTTAATATGCAGTTCTTCAGATGAAACGGCATATGCCTGTGACCGGTCTGCCCGGTGGTGGATTCCGGATTTAATCATGTAAGCACAACTCCTTCATTGTTACAGTCCGGTATTTATGTAATAGAGATAAGACGGACTGCGGTGTTAATAGAATAATTGCTTACAACCTTATTCGAAAGAAGAATTAAAGTCAATGACTGTTGGCAACTCTTGATGGGAAAATAACAAAAATTAAAAAAATGCATTTTATCTATTGTAATATGAAAAAACTTGATTATAATAAAAGTAGGTTGTGCAATCGTTTTCACAATATAAATGTAAGCGGTTATATTTTTAATCGCTCTTTTTTTAGAGATAGTGTGCAAACGTTTGTACAAGCTCAAGAAAAAACAACCTTTAGGAGGGGTCAATGTTGAAAAAGTATATTTCGATTTTTGCCATGGTACTGCTTTTAATCGGCGTACTGGCAGCTTGTGCACCTGAACGTGAAGAAACATCAGGTTCAGGCGATGGGGACTCAAACGCATCCGGAGATGGAGAAGAAGCAACTTCTGAGCAGCCGGAATCACTAAAAGTATGGGTAAACGACAGCGAAGAGCAAAAAGCTGCGCTTGATGAATTATTCGCTCGTTACACAGAAGAAACAGGAATTGCAATTGAAACAACGCCAATGAACATGCTGGATCAGGTGGAAGCGCTTAACCTTGACGGTCCTGCAGGTAACGGTCCGGATCTATTCTTCCAGCCGCATGACAGAATCGGAAACATCGTTCTTCAAGGACTTGCTGCACCAATCGATCTTGGTGAAGCAGAAGGTGACTATTCAGAAACTGCAATCGAAGCAATCACTTATGATGGAGAAACTTATGGAGCTCCTCTAGTAGTTGAAACGTATGCAACATTCTACAACAAAGACCTTGTACCTGAAGCACCTGCAACAATGGATGATCTGATGGCAATTGCTGAAGAGCAGACAGACCAGGCATCTGAAACTTACGGTTTCCTAATGGAAGCTGCAAACTTCTATTTCTCATATCCATTCTTCGGCGCTAACGGCGCATATGTATTCAACAACGAAGGTGGATCTTATGATGTAACGGATATCGGTCTTAACAACGAAGGTGCTGTAGCTGGAGGAGAGCTTATCCAGTCTTGGTACGAAAATGGATATATCCCGGTTGAAATCAACCCTGACATCATGAACGGTCTATTCTCTGATGGTAAAGTCGGCGTTGCAATCACTGGACCATGGAACATCCCTGCTTACTCTGAAGCACTTGGTGACAGCCTTGGAACAGCAATCCTTCCAACGGTTGACGGAAACAACGCAACTTCATTTGTAGGGGTAAAATCATGGATGGTTTCTGAGTACTCAGAAAACAAAGATGCTGCAACTGACCTTGCGATCTGGCTTACAAACGAAGAAAATTCAACTTTCTACTTCGAGAATGCAGGGGAGCTTCCAGCTAACCAGGCAGCACTTGAAGGTGAAGCTGTAACTTCTAACGAACTGATCGCTCCATTTGCTGAGCAGATCCAGTTCGGAACGCCAATGCCATCTGCTCCAGAAATGCAGCAGGTTTGGGAGCCAATTAATAACGCACTTCTGTTCATCGCACAAGGTGATGATGTACAGGAAGTATTAGATGAAGCTGTACAGCAGATTCAGGATAATATCGCTGCTGCACAACAGTAATTTCACATTCATGACGATGGTGGATAGAAGGATTCCCTCCTTCTATCCACTCACTTTATAGAGATATTGTTCTCTGAACGCTCGCTAGGGAGGCGATGACATGTCAACTGCTAACTCGACAGCTAAAACTTCACATAACCCCAGACTAGCTGTCATTTTATCCATTCTTCTTGCCGGCTTAGGCCAGTTGTACAACCGCAGATACGTTAAGGGAATACTCTTCATTATCCTCGAAGTTTCCTTTATCCTGACGCTTGGGAGATTTCTTAATACTGGTATCTGGGGGCTGAGAACACTCGGTACACTTGAGGGTGTTGATAACTCTGTTTTTCTATTAATCTATGGTTTGATTTCTGTGATTCTTATAGCCTTCTTTATTATTCTTTACGTAGCGAATGTAAAGGATGCTAAGAGAGATGCAGTCCGTCTGCGTAACGGGGAAAAAACACCAACATTTAAAGAAGCAGCACGTAATGTATGGGATGTAGGATTCCCGTATTTCTTCGTAACACCAGGGCTTGTGATGCTTGCTTTTATCGTTATTTTGCCACTGATGTTTACAATTGCACTGGCATTTACAGATTACACACAATACAACCAGCCACCACGTAGCCTGTTAAGCTGGATTGGCTTTGATAACTTTGCACGTCTGTTCTTTGAGACAGGCGGAGCAGGAAATAATATCTGGCAGGATACATTTATCAGTGTATTTACCTGGACGATTGTCTGGACAGTCGTTGCAACGACTCTGCAAATCGCTTTAGGTTTATTTCTGGCTTTACTTGTAAATGATCCGCGTATTAAATTTAAGCGGACAATCCGTACGATTTTAATTCTTCCTTGGGCAGTTCCTGCATTCGTAACGATCCTTGTATTTGCAGCGATGTTTAACGATCGTTTCGGTGCGATAAATACGGATATTCTCGCAATGTTTGACCTTGCGATCCCGTGGCTTCAGGATCCATTCTGGACACGCATTGCATTAATTATGATACAGACATGGCTTGGATTCCCATTTGTCTTTGCTTTGTTTACCGGTATTCTTCAGAGTATTTCAAAGGACTGGTACGAAGCAGCGGATGTGGACGGAGCAAGCCGGTTCCAGAAATTCAGAAACATCACACTTCCACACGTACTGTATGCAACAGCTCCATTACTGATCATGCAGTATGCTGGGAACTTCAATAACTTTAATATTATTTACCTGTTTAATGAAGGTGGACCTGCTGTGCGTGGTCAAAACGCGGGCGGTACCGATATCCTGATTTCATGGGTTTACGACTTAACATTTGAATTAAACCAATACAGTATGGCTGCAGCAATTACGCTGATTCTCGGACTGATTGTTACAGGATTTGCGTTCTATCAATTCAGAAAAACACGTTCATTTAAAGAGGAGGGGAATATTTAATGAGCAAAAAAGCTAAGTCTACACTGGAAGTCACGCTCATTTATCTATTTTTAGCTTTTATGGCTGTTGTAATCGGCTATCCTCTTCTTTGGACAGTTGGTATGTCACTGAACCCGGGTACAAGTCTTTATTCTGCACAGCTGATTCCTGAAAACTGGTCACTCGTTCACTATAAATGGCTGTTTACGGATCCATCAAGTGATTACCTGACATGGTATAAAAACAGCGTCATTGTTGCGATTGCCAATGCCTTTTTCTCAGTTGTGATTACGTCATTTGTAGCCTACGCTTTTTCCCGCTACAAATTCACAGGGCGTAAATACGGACTGTATGCATTCCTGTTACTGCAAATGTTCCCGGCTTTAATGGCGATGGTTGCCATCTACCTTCTATTAAATATGGTCAACCTTCTTGATTCACTGGTGGGTCTGACACTTATTTATATCGGAGGTCAGATACCGTTTAATGCTTGGCTCGTAAAAGGTTATTTTGATACAATACCTAAGGAGCTAGATGAAGCTGCAAGAATTGATGGAGCAGGTCACTTAGGCGTATTCTTCAAAATTATGCTGCCGCTTGCGAAACCGATTTTAGGAGTAGTAGCGCTGTTTAACTTTATGGCGCCGTTCGTTGACTTCCTGCTGCCGCGAATTATTCTCAGGGATCCTGAAAACTTTACGCTGGCACTTGGGCTGTTCAACTTTATCAGCAATCAGTTTGACAATAACTTTACGCGATTTGCAGCAGGTTCGATTCTGATTGCTGTTCCAATCGCACTCGTTTATCTGTTCTCCCAGCGTTACCTGATTTCAGGACTGACAGCCGGTGGAACAAAAGGTTAAACCGTTTGTCTGATTTGCCACTCTGAATACAGCAGATCGAAAGCTTACGATGTTAAATGGAATATACCCATATAAAGGAGGAGGGGAAGAGGTGAGAAGAGTCGGAAGCGCTCTTTTTCTCATCACTATCCTCCTTTTTAATAGCGTTTTTTCAGGTCAGGCTGACGCTGTTGAAAAGGAAGAGAGAAAATGGCAGGATGAAACAATTTATTTTTTGATGGTGGATCGTTTTAACAATGGAGATTCGTCGAATGATATCACAGTCAACACGCAGGACCCGCGAGCTTACCATGGCGGTGATTTCCAGGGGATTATCAACGAACTCGATTACATTAAGGACATGGGCTTTACTGCCATCTGGCTGACACCGATTTTCGAAAATCAGGAGATGGGTTATCACGGCTATTGGATCGAGGATTTTTACGAGACAGAAGAACATTTTGGGACCGTTGAAGAGTTTAAGCAGCTTGTAGATGAGGCGCATGAACGGGATATTAAAGTGATTCTTGATTTTGTCGTCAATCATACTGCACCAACTCATGAATGGGTGAATGATCCTGAGCGTGAGGACTGGTACCACCCAGAACAGCCAATCAGAGATAATAATGATCCTGAGCAGCTTGAGAACGGATGGATTTACGGTCTTCCTGATTTAAATACTGAAAATCAGGAAGTCAGGGAATACTTATTTGACGCCGCTAAATGGTGGATTGAAGAAACAAACATAGACGGATACAGACTTGATACAGTTAAGCACGTTCCGGCTGAATTCTGGACTGAATTTTCACAGGAAGTAAAATCTGTGAAGGACGACTTCTACTTAATAGGGGAAGTCTATGATACAGACATAAGAAAAATCGCTGAGTACGCTGACACCGGGATTGACGGTTTTGTTGATTTCCCTTTGGCTGAACAGATGAGAACAGTCTTCCAGAATACAGATCAGAATACGTCAAGATTGTTCAATTATTGGGACTACAATCAGCAGTTTTTTAACGATCCTTATGTAATGGGAACGTTTATTGATAATCATGATATGACACGTTTTACAAGACTTGCCTCTGAAAATAACATGTTCCCAGGCACGAGATGGGAAATGGCAACGGCCTTTATGTATACAGTACCGGGCATCCCGATTATTTATTACGGATCTGAAATCGCGCTGGACGGCGGGGAGGATCCGGATAACCGCAGACTGATGGATCTGAATGTGGATGAAGAGCTGCAGGAGTATATCGGGAATCTTGGAGAACTGAGACAGCAGCTTCCATCACTGACGCGTGGAACACTTGAAGTGCTTTATAACGATAACGGTATGCTTGTCTATGAGAGAGAGTATGAGGATGAGACGACGGTCATCGCTATCAATAATACGAGTGAAACGCAATCTGTGGATCTTGCAACAGCTGATTATCAGGATTCAAGTGAATTGCGCGGACTTCTTGGTGGAGATCTCGTGCGGGCTGAAAATGATCAGTTCAGGATTACGCTGGACCGTGAAGTGGCAGAAATATATGTTGTCGCGGATGAAACAGGGATCAATTACTGGTTTGTTGCAGCCATTGCAGCCGTTTGGATTTTCTTTATCGGATTATTTATTTTCATGAGAAAAAAGGGTAAAAAGAAAGAAAGCATGGCATCATAAATTGTCTGTCAGCAGAGTGTGAGGACTTGATCTCTGCTGACAGACAGTACTGATTTTTGTGTAAGCGTCAACATATAGGGGGTGAGTGTATTGTCCGTTACGATAAAAGATGTTGCCAAAGCGGCAAACGTCGCTCCGTCAACTGTTTCCCGTGTGATAGCCAATAACCCGAGAATTAGTGAGCGGACGAAAGAAAAAGTAAGAGAAGCAATGAATACTTTGGGTTATCATCCGAATTTTATTGCAAGAAGCCTGGCAAATCAGTCAACACAGGTTATTGGTCTTGTTACCCCTGGATCATCTGACGTCTTTTTTCAAAATCCATTTTTCCCTACCGTACTCCGGGGGTTAAGTGAAGGAGCGCATGAAAGGCAATACGCTCTCCAGCTTGTGACCGGACAAAGTGAAGAGGATATATACAACGGGGTTGTGCAGATGGTTCAGGGTGGTCGTGTTGATGGAATTGTCCTTCTTTATTCAAAGGTGGAAGACAGGATTTTGCAGTATTTGCGCGAGCGGAACTTTCCATTTGTCATGATTGGAAAGCCGTATAATTTCGTTGAGGCGATTACACACGTTGATAACGATAATTTCAAGGCCGGATTGGATGCAACAGAGTTTTTACTCGGCATGGGACATGAGCGGATTGCTTATATTGGTGGAGATGCAAAGCTTGTTGTAACCGTTGAACGTCTATCGGGATATGAAAATGCGCTGAAAAAAGCGGGAATTCCTTATCGTGAACAGTATGTTCTTCATGAAAGTTTCCTGCTTGAAGGTGGAAAAGAAGCGGTCTGCGCACTGATGGAGCTTCCGCTGGATGAAAGGCCGACTGCGTTGCTGGTGACGGATGATCTGCTGGCTCTTGGCGTGCTGAATACACTGAGTGAGCTGGATATTGCGGTTCCGGATGATATTTCGATTATCAGTTTTAATAATGCGTTATTTTCTGAGATGTCGAGGCCTCCTTTGACTTCGGTGGATATTAATATTTTTCAGCTTGGGTTTTCGGCTTCAAGTCAGCTCATTAAGCGTATTGAGAATCCGAATGAGCCGCCGACAAGGATTACGGTGCCGCATCAGATTGTGTCGAGGTTTTCGACTGAGCATGTGAAGTAAAACCGGTCCGGGTCGCATCCTACGCTTTCCGCGGCCGCGCGGTGAGCCAGCTAGTGCTCCGCACTACGCTGTCTCACCTGTCGCTTCACTGCCGCAGGAGTCTTCGGATGCGACCCGGACCTTTGAGATACTTGCACACTTATTTTTGTTTTTAGAAAGAAGCAACCGGACCATGTCGCATCCTTAAGGATTACGACCCGTCTCAATTAGTTGTTTTAAATGGATAAGTAAAAAACCTTCCCGAATTATTGCGGGAAGGTTTTTTTGAGTTTTGGGACGGCTTTGTAGCCGAGCATGTTGACTGGATCTTTTGGTGCGCTGTATGGTGGTGCGTAGGAGAGTTCAAGCGCCTGAAGGTCTGTGATCGTCAGGCCTGATGAGATCGCTGTGCTGAGCACGTCCATACGCTTGTCGACGCCGTCTTTTCCGACTGCCTGTGCACCGAATAGCTTTCCGGTGTAGGGGCAGAAGTGGACTTTGATGGTGAATTTTTCAGCACCAGGGTAATAACCGGCGTGCTGTCTCGCTGTCAGGCTGACGGTTTCAAAATCTATCTCCTGTTTTTGCAGTGACTTTTCACTGTGACCTGTCAAGGCAGCGGTTAAATCGAATACTTTACAGATGGCAGTGCCTAAGATGCCTTTAAAAGGAAGATGGCTGCCTGTTATATGCATGGCAGCAATATAGGCCTCGCGGTGTGCGACCCAGGCGAGAGGAACGCGCTTTGGTTTTTTGGTAATAAAGTCGAATGATTCAATGACATCACCAACCGCATAAATATCAGGATCACTTGTTTGCATAAATTCGTTTACTTTTACGCCTCCGGTTTCACCAATTACAAGACCGGCCTGCTCTGCTAAATAGTGATTAGGTTTAATGCCTGTCGCGAGAAGAAGAAAATCTGCCGAAATTTCATCCCCATCAGACAATTGAAGCATTTTGCCATCTGCTTTAATTTCTTCTACTGTTGCAGATAAATGAATATGGACGCCTTGTTCCTTAAGCTCTTCTTCGAGCATTGCTGATAAATCCTGATCAAGGAGATTCAGTACATGATCAGCTCTTTGAACAAGATGTACATCCAGGCCTCTTGCTTTAAAGTTCTCAGCCATTTCAAGTCCGATAAAACCGCCTCCAACCAGACAGACAGACTGATAATTCCGCTTTGTTATATGTTCATCAAGCTTCAGCATATCTTTGAATGAACGGAGGCTGTAGCAATTCCCGTTGCTCAAACCTTTAATATCCGGTTTAATGGGAACGGCTCCAGGTGAATAGAGAAGGACATCATAGGATTCTTCATAGCGTTCGTTTTTAATATGGTCCTGAATGATGATTTTCTTTTCATCACGCTTTATACCTGTCACTTCATGAAGAATCCGGACTTCTATGGATTTATCCTTCTGAAAGGATTCAGGAGTGGCAGCGATTAACTGCTTTTTGTCTTTTACAAAACCTCCAAGATAATAAGGAAGACCACAGTTGGCAAACGACATCGTACCGTCTTTTTCGAATACGATGATCTCAGATTCTTTATCGAGCATACGAAGCTGGGAAGCAAACGTTGCCCCTCCTGCTACGCCACCGACTACGAGAACTTTTTTCTTCATGATGTGTAGCCTCCTGTTATCTGTTTAATTGCGGTCTGGCTGCTTGTTCAGGAAGAAGATCGCAAGCGTCCCCGGTCCGGCGTGGGCACCGACAGCTGAACCGATCATACCAGTGTAAAAATGTTGAGTTCCAAACTCCTCTGTAATCATCTTTTTCATTTCTTCAGCAAGAGGCTCTTCATCTCCGTGACTGATTCCGATCAGCTGGCTATCCAGAGAATCACCGCGTTCTTTCATAACTTCTATAATACGCTTCATCAATTTCTTTCTGCCCCGCAGCTTTTCAAGAGGGACAAGTTTTCCATCTTCAACGTGAAGCAGCGGTTTAATATTCAGAAGCCCGCCGATAAAAGCGGATGCTTTCGAGACGCGTCCACCTTTTGCTAAGTAATCAAGGTCTTCTACGGTAAACAGGTGCTCCATATGCTCAGCATGAAACTGACTTTCAGCTACAACATCGTCAAAGGCTGCACCTGATTTTAACAGCTCAGCAGCTTTGTATACGACTAATCCATAACCGAGGGAAGCGCATTTCGTATCAATGATCGTTAAATCAAGTGTCGGATACTCCTCTTTTACCTGGTCTCTGATCATGACGGCTGTCTGATAAGTACCTGAAAGCTGTGAAGAAAAGGCGATATAAAGCCCTTTGTTACCCGTTTTAGCGAGGGAGGTGAATTCTTCCTCCATTTTCTTAGGACTTGCCTGTGATGTTTTTGGATGCGCACCATTTCGAATCGCATCGAACACTTCCTTTGACTGGATCGTGACCAGATCTTCATAGTCATCTTCACCAATATGTACATGTAAAGGAAGAAGGGTCACCTGGTTTTCTTCAAAAAATGAAGCAGGAAGGTCACAGGCGCTGTCTGCAAATAATTGAATGGTCATATGATTGCTCCTTTTAAATAAGTCTTATGGTACAAGTTTAGCGATTTTAGTTGGAATTTACAATGTAATTGGTGTACGTTAAGGGAAAAGAGGATATGAAGTAACGTAAGGTGCTGAATGAACATACATAACTGAGTAAAAGGGAGGGAATCCATTGTCATCAGCTTCTTCTTTTCAATTAAAAAAAGTATCAAATGAAACACTCTGGTTAGAAACAAGAAAGATCACCATTGTAATCATTGGAGCAGTCCTAAATGCGATTGCACTTAATCTTTTTCTTATTCCGGCAAATGTATTTGCCAGTGGTTTTACAGGGCTTGCTCAGCTGATCTCAAATATACTGGCAGATTTCACACCTGTTTTTTTATCCACAGGGATTTTGCTTTTGATCTTAAATATTCCTGCGATTATTCTTGGTTGGTTGAGGGTTGGTAAAATGTTCACGGTATACAGCCTGCTGTCTGTTGGATTTACAACGATTGCGCTGGAGATCATTCCGGTTGTGGAGGTCTCACCTGATATTTTACTGAATGCTGTTTTTGGCGGAGTGATTGCGGGTGTCGGAGTCGGATTTACACTTAAATGGGGGGCTTCCACCGGAGGAATGGATATTATTGCGATGATTCTTTCTCGGCTGAATGATAAACCCGTAGGAATTTATTTCTTCATGATGAACGCGGTCAT
This sequence comes from Jeotgalibacillus aurantiacus, assembly GCF_020595125.1. Taxonomy (NCBI): domain Bacteria; kingdom Bacillati; phylum Bacillota; class Bacilli; order Caryophanales; family Caryophanaceae; genus Jeotgalibacillus; species Jeotgalibacillus aurantiacus. The sequence goes on along the minus strand of NZ_JACNMS010000002.1, from coordinate 810,038 downwards.
TATTCTGGCAGCGAGTATGCTGTTTGGATGGGAGAAAGGTCTTTATACGCTCGTAACTTTATATGTGTCTACGCGTATGATCGATGCGATTCATACACGTCATGAGAAGCTGACGGCGATGATCGTAACGAATAAGTCTGCTGAGGTGAAAAAGGCGATTCATGAGAAGCTGGTGCGGGGGATTACGATTGTACCTGCGAAGGGTGCGTTTACGGATGAGCCGAAGGAGATGCTTATTATCGTGATTACGCGTTACGAGCTGTTTGAGTTGGAGCGGATTATTCATAAGGTGGATCCGTATGCGTTTACGAATATTATTCAGACGACGGGTATTTTCGGGTTTTTCAGGAAGGATGATTGATTGTTGGTAAAACCGGTCGGCATTCACCCTCCGCTTTCCGTGGCCGGGCGGTGAACCAGCTAGCGCTCTGCGCTACGCTGTCTCACCTGTCGCTTCTCTGCCGCAGGAGTCTCCGGATGAGACCGGCCCTTTGGTTAAATTGACTCCCGTTGCTTTTATGAGAAAAGTGAAATCGGCGGCATTCACCCTCCGCTTTCCGTGGCCGGGCGGTGAACCCCTTGTGCTTCGCACAATGGTTTCACCTGTCCCTTTCCGCCACAGGAGTCTGCGGGTGAATGCCGCCCTGATTATCATCCTAATCATTCAAATTATTGATGGGAATGATAAAACCGGGCCGATCTCATCCTGCGAGGCTGCTCGCAGGTTTGTTAGGGAAAGTTGTTTAATAATCTCTTGGAGTGGTCAAATAAGTGAAAAGAGTGGTTGAATCAAGGTAAAGTGTGGTCAAATAAGTGAAAAGAGTGGTTGAATCAAGATAAAGAGTGGTTAAATAACCTAACAAAGCTGCTTCATCCGCAGTACATCCATTTCAAATGTCAAAAAAAGATCCTGCCACCCGGACAGGATCTTTTGCGTTTATTTCAGCTTCAAACGATCTTCAAGGAATACGGCAATACCGTCTTCGTTGTTGGAGCCGGTGATGTAGTTGGCAGTCTGGTGGACGGAGTTGATCCCGTTCTCCATTGCGACGCCTGTGCCGGCAAATTCGAGCATTTCCAGGTCATTGTCTTCGTCTCCGAAAGCGATGATACGGTCTTTTGGAATTCCATAGTGATCGGATACTTTCTGGATTCCTACGGCTTTATTAAGACCGGTTTTAACAATCTCAATCACGTGCCATGGTGCGCCCCAGCGCCTGTGGTCGATAACTTCCGCGTGGACATCGCTGAGGTGTTTTCTGATTTTCTCCACCTGTGACTCTTCGGCGTGGATCAGCATGCTGGTCGGATTTTCAGGAAGATAGGTTCTTAAATCTCCTGACCGGATGACAGGATCGCCGAAGCTGAATATATCCAGGAGCTTTTCATCATGGTAATGCAGATACACATCATCCAGGATCTCAGCCACAATGTTATAAAAATCGAAATCGTGGCAGGCATCAACGATTTCTTTGACGACGCTTAAATCCATCGGTTCGTGGTGAATGCCCCATTTATCATTGAGCGGGTGGTGTACGAATGCACCGTTAAAGTTAACAATAGGTGTATTAAGTGAAAGTTCCCTGTAATAAGCTTCACTGGCACGGTAAGGCCGCCCGGTGGCGATCATTACTTCATGTCCATTCTGCTTTGCTTTGAGAAGAGTTTTTTTCGTTCTGTCTGAGATGGTTTTATCATCAGTCAGCAGTGTGCCGTCTAGGTCAAGCACGATTAAATGTTTCTCCATTGAATATTCGCTCCTTCTAAACCCGGTTGGACTTTCCATTTTTATTGTAACATTTATTTGACCGTTCCATAAATTTTACGTCAAGGTTCAATCAAATCACTGTGCCACTATTTGGATATGTGATACGATTTTATAGTGAAAGAATGAAAGGAGACCGGCAATGATTGAAGTACATAATGAAAAAGTGGGTAGTATTCCTTATCTACATATAACAAAACCAGGAGATGAAAAGCGTCCGGCGGTTATTTTTATTCACGGTTTTATGAGTGCGAAAGAGCATAATCTGCATTACGCATATCTGCTCGCTGAAAAGGGATTCAGAGTCATTTTGCCTGATGCGCCTTATCACGGGGAGCGGTCTGACGGATCTGACGAAATGGTGATGAGTACGCGTTTCTGGCAAATTGTCATCCGTATGATTGAGGAATTAAAAGTTCTGAAGGAAAAACTTTTATTTGACGGGCTGACCGATGAAAACAAAATCGGGGTTGCAGGTACATCCATGGGTGGTATTTCAACCCTTGGCGCCTTAAAGAAATATGACTGGATCCACACAGGTGTCAGTCTGATGGGCTCACCCGCCTATGTCGGTTTTGCTAAGGCACAGATTCAGCATTTTGAGAAAAATGGCTTTAAGCTTCCGATGAGTGAAGAGGAAATAGATGAGCAGCTGCAGGTTCTCGAAGAGTATGATTTGAGCCTTCATCCGGACCGTCTGCAAAATCGTCCCCTGCTATTCTGGCATGGCAAGGCCGATACAGTCGTTCCTTTTGAGCCGACCTATGCATTTTTTAAATCCATTTACCCATCCTACAGTAAAAACCCGGATCATTTGCGCTTTATTGCAGAAGAAACGGAAGGGCATAAGGTGACACGTAAAGGGTTGCTTGAGACGGTTAAGTGGTTTGACAGGCACATGCAGGCCTAACGGTTTCAGTCAGCTGAAAACTCTGGTATGATAAAAACAAGTAAGCGCAAAAGGAGTGATTCGATGGATCAGGATACAAAAGACAGCATCATGGGCGCCCTCGAGCAGGTTATTGACCCGGAGCTTGGTATTGATATCGTAAACCTTGGCCTAGTCTATGATGTAACGATGGACGACGCTGGAAATACAGAAGTGAAGATGACCCTCACATCAATGGGATGCCCGCTGGCACCAGTGATCGTGGATCAGGTAAAAGCAGCACTTGCTGACGTGCCTGAAGTCAAAGAAGTAGATGTGAATATTGTCTGGAGTCCGCCATGGAGCAAAGATAATATGTCCCGCTATGCAAAGATTGCATTAGGGATTACCTGATAAAAAAGCTGGAACCGACTTCGTGTCAGTTCCAGCTTTTTTGCGTAAAGAAAAATCAATCTCTTCCATTCCTCATTACGATAATGTGAGAACCAGCAATACGATCGGCCCAACAACGAGACAGTAGATCGCAAAATAGATCAGGTTTCCTTTAGCCATAATGTTCATGAACCACTTCAGCGAAAAATAGGAAGCGACGAGTGATCCAAGAAATGCTAATAAATATGGGAACCACAGTTCTGCGATATTATCATCGGAAAGGAAATCAGACAAACTCAGAACGGTCCCGCCTAAACTTACCGGAATAAATAACAGGAATGAGTAACGAAGTGCCGTTTCCTGATGAATACCTCTGGCCATCGCCGCGACAATAGTCGCCCCGCTTCGGCTAATCCCGGGAATCAGCGCTACCGCCTGTGCAAAACCGATAATGACAGCATCCTTCATGGTCATCCCGTTTTCCCCGCGTTTTCCGCGAAGGTTACGAATTAAAAATAGGGCAATCCCTGTAACCATCAGCGTGATTGCAACGGTTTGAGGGCTTGATAAACGTGAGATGTCATCATCGAAAAGAACACCGATCAAACCGGCAGGAATCGTACCGACAATAAGGAAAATAATAAAGTTGAACTCTGTTTTATCTTCCGGATTTTTTGTTTTGATATACCCGAGGCCTCTTACAATCAGTCTTGCAATGTCATTGCGGTAAATAATCAATACAGCAATTAAGGAAGCTGAATTGACCAGCAATTCAAAAGTAAATGAGTTTCCCTCGATCTCAACACCAAGAAAATACTGAGCGAGTAGAAGATGTCCACTCGAAGAAATCGGAATCGGTTCTGTTAACCCTTGAAACAGACCTAAAAATAGAAATTTTAAGATGATCCACAACTGTTCAATATCCATAAAATCCTCCACATTCTTTCGTCACATGGTATTTATTTAACCACCGAAAACACCTGATGTAAAGCGAATCTTCTTTACAATTTAATGAAAAACATGCTACGATACAGTAAAGGTCAAAAAAGGTCAAAGGAGTGTCGGGATGAAACTTGAACAGATGACATACAGCGTTCAGGAAGCGTTTGTCGGTGCAAAAGAAATAGCTGAAAACCGTCGTCATTCTTCTGTTGAAATAGAGCATGTTTTAACTGCAATGCTGAACAACAATGATTTTGCCAATCAGATTTTAGAAAAATCGGGGCTGGATACTGCAGAATTCAATCTTTTTCTTCAACAAAGAATTGATTCATTCTCGACGATCCATGCAGATCAGTACAACCCTGTTATCTCAAATGATATTGCGAAATGGCTGAAGCACTCAGAAGAGTTTATGAAAGGATTTCAGGATGAATTCCTTTCTATAGAACATCTGTTACTGGGTCTAATGAAACTTTCGAGCCAGCCAGCCGTATCTTATTTATCAAAACAAAACGTTAAAGAGACAGAACTTAAAACGGTTATAGATGAAATAAGAGGAGGGAGACGCGTGACAACACAAAATCCTGAGCTTCAATACGAAGCGCTTACCAAATATGGACGGGATCTGGTGGAAGAAGTGAAGAAAGGGAAAATGGATCCGGTCATCGGACGGGATGCTGAAATCAGACATGTCATCCGGATCCTTTCGAGAAAAACAAAAAACAACCCGGTTTTAATCGGAGAGCCTGGTGTTGGAAAGACAGCGATTGTCGAAGGGCTTGCTCAGCGGATCGTCAGAAAAGATGTTCCGGAAGGCTTAAAAGACAAGATTGTATTTGAACTTGATATGAGCGCGCTGGTTGCCGGTGCCAAGTTCCGCGGCGAATTCGAAGAAAGACTGAAAGCGGTCCTTGCTGAGGTAAAGAAAAGTAATGGTCAAATCATCTTATTTATCGATGAACTTCACACCATCGTTGGTGCCGGAAAAACAGAAGGTGCAATGGACGCTGGAAATATGCTGAAGCCAATGCTAGCAAGAGGTGAAATTCACTGTATCGGTGCCACAACGTTAAATGAGCACCGTCAGTATATTGAAAAGGACCCTGCACTTGAAAGAAGATTTCAGCAGGTGCTTGTCCAGGAGCCGGATGAAGAGGATACAATCTCTATTTTAAGAGGATTGAAAGAGCGTTTTGAACTTCATCATGGTGTGACGATTCACGACAGAGCACTTGTAGCTGCTGCGAAATTATCAGAGCGTTACATTACAGACCGTTTTCTTCCGGATAAAGCGATCGATCTGATTGATGAAGCATGTGCCATGATCCGTACAGAAATCGACTCCATGCCACAGGAACTGGATGAAGCATTACGCCGGATCATGCAGCTTGAAATTGAGGAAGCGGCACTTGATAAAGAAGAGGATCTGGCAAGTATGGAAAGACTCAATATTCTCAGACGCGAACTCGCTGATTTACGGGAAAAAGCGGACGGTATGAGAACGAGATGGGAGCGGGAGAAACAGTCACTCCTTGTCATTCAGCAGAAAAAAGAAGAGCTTGATAAACTTCGCCGCGAGCTTGAAGATGCTGAAAACAACTATGATTTATCAAAAGCTGCGGAATTAAAGCATGGACACATTCCGGAGCTGATGAAAGAAATTAAACAGCTTGAAGAAGAGAACGAAAATACCCGTGATGAAAACCGCCTGCTGCGTGAAGAAGTATTAGAAGAGGAAATCGCTTCAATCATAGCGAGATGGACAGGTATACCTGTAAACAGACTAATGGAAGCGGAGCGGCAGAAGCTTCTCAGACTCGAAGATACATTGTCAGAGCGCGTGATCGGTCAGAAAGAAGCCGTAACGGCAGTCAGTGAAGCCGTTCTCAGGGCGAGAGCAGGAATTAAAGACCCGAATCGTCCAATCGGTTCATTTATTTTCCTTGGACCAACCGGTGTCGGAAAGACAGAGCTCGCCAAGACACTTGCCTTTACTCTTTTTGACAGTGAAGACCAGATGATCAGAATTGATATGTCAGAGTACATGGAAAAACATGCGGTAGCCAGACTCATCGGTGCGCCTCCCGGTTACATCGGATATGAAGAGGGCGGACAGCTCACTGAAGCGGTAAGACGCAAGCCATACTCCGTCATTTTGCTTGATGAGATAGAAAAAGCGCACCCGGAAGTGTTCAACATCCTGCTTCAAATGCTCGATGACGGTAGAATTACCGATTCTAAAGGAAGAACCGTAGACTTCAAAAACACCATTATCATCATGACGTCCAATATCGGTTCAAACCATTTACTTGATCAGGCACTTCCTCCTGAACAGGCAAAAGAGAGAGTCATGGGAGAACTTCATCGTCATTTCAGACCGGAGCTATTAAACCGTTTAGATGACATCGTGCTGTTTAGTCCATTAACAGAAAAGCATATGAAGGGAATTGTTCAGAAGATCATCAGTGAGCTTCAGCACAGACTTAACGATCAGCATATCAAGCTGTCCCTGACAGATGACACCATCTCATTTATCGCGAAAACCGCGTATAACCCTGCATTTGGCGCACGCCCTTTAAAGCGTTTCATTCAAAAAGAGATCGAAACACTATTGGCGAAAGAACTGCTTCAGGGAACCATTCACCCTCACAGTGAAGTCACGATTGACCGTATGGATGACAGATTTGTCTTTAACAGCCAAAGAACGTAAAAAAAAGCATGATCCCAATGACCGGGATCATGCTTTTTAATGGTGTTCTGAAGGCTGTGGTTTTGGAATAACCGCACCAAGCGCAAAAATAAGTACTGTAACAATGACAGAAATAATCATCGCCGTTGTGAACTCATAAGGTGTCGAGTTCATGGATCCAACTACATAAGCAGTCATATTAACAAGTAAAGCAGTCCAGAAAAAAGTCATAAAATATGCCAACCGATTCACCCCGTTTCAAACAATACATCGCTTACATTTTACCATAGTGTAGCGCAAAAGAAATGTCGAATCCATGAAATGTTCATAAATTTGCGGTAAGATGATACCGTTGAGTATTTCAAATTGAAGGAGAGAATAACATGGCACAGGACAAAACAATGGAATTTATGCAAATCGCAATGAAATATCTGCCTGAAGCAAAAGCAAAAATGGAGGAAGCGGGCATCGAAGTATCAATCGAAGCGCTTCAGCCATTCATGTCCATCTTCGCAAAAGCAATGAACGACGCCTACGAGCTTGGCAAACAGGACGCATCCAATCAATAACCCCCACAAACAGGACCAATGCCCACCAGCGTTGGTCCTTGTTTTATTTGTAATAAAATCTTATTAAAAACCGGACAGGACTCATCCTTCGCTTTCTTTTGTCTAGCTGCGGCGGGCAGGGACTAGCAAACTTCCCGACCCCTCGTCCGATAAGTCAACATCAGCTCACTGCGTTCGCTGTGTTTCCTTTATCTCCGTCGGGGTCAGTCCAGTTTGTACGTCCCTAAACGCCCACCTCCACTTTTCCAAGGTCGCGCGGTGAGCCAGCTAGTGCTCCGCACTACGCTGTCTCACCTGTCGCTTCTCTGCCGCAGGAGTCTACGGATGAGTCCTGTCCTCTTGTTATAAATGCTGTAATCGTATTTTTAATGAAGAATTGATGCGAAACTTTGATCATTGAAACAGTCGAAATAGCAAAATCCAAATTCTATTTAGTATTATCCGATTTTCGCAGGAATCCATTTAGATAAGGAGCAAAACTCCTCTGAAATGTTTTATGCGTTCACTCTAAATCTACATAGAATCGATAAAGTAATACCTAAGGACAGGAAGCCCCCGAAGACTCCTGTGGCGGAAAGGGACAGGTGAAACCGACTGTGCGAAGCGCAGGCGGGTTCACCGCCCGGCCACGGAAAGCGCAGGGGGCTTCCTGTCCGTCTGTTTTAAATATTTTACATGGATCATAAAACAACTCCACGACTCTCCAGTTGAAAAAAGTAAAAACATCCGATAAAATTAGTACCAAGTCATAATAATTGATCATATAATTTTACCAGCATGAAAATAGACCACAGAAAGAAGGAAGATATATGCGTGCAGGAGTATGGGGGATCGGCAGATATTTACCAGAGCAGATCGTAACCAATGCAGACCTTGAAAAAAGAATGGATACATCAGATGAATGGATCCGCACCCGCACTGGAATTGAAGAGAGAAGAGTCGCAGGTGACGATATTGATACTTCTGACATGGCATTAAGGGCAGCGGAAAAAGCGCTAGAGGATGCAGGAGTGAAGGCTGAAGAGCTCGATATGATCCTTGTTGCAACCGTGACGCCGGATCGTCCGTTTCCATCAGTAGCCACAATCATTCAGCATAAACTGGGTGCTGTAAAGGCTTCAGCGATGGATTTATCTGCAGCATGTGCGGGCTTTATGTACGGCATGGTGACAGCCAAACAGTTTATTGAAAATGCCGGATATCAGAGAGTTTTGGTTGTAGGGGTTGAAAAGCTCTCAAAAATCACAAACTGGGAAGACCGGAATACGGCGGTGCTGTTTGGTGACGGCGCAGGTGCCATGGTACTTGGACCTGTTGATGATTCTAAAGGGATTTTATCTTTTGAACTTGGTGCTGACGGTTCAGGCGGATCACACCTTTACCAGGCTGATGACGGAATTTTCATGAATGGCCGGGAAGTATTTAAGTTTGCGGTTCGTCAGATGGGTGAATCAAGTATCAATGTATTGGAGAAAGCCGGGATGACGAAAGAGGACGTGGATTATCTGATTCCGCATCAGGCTAATATCCGGATTATGGAAGCGTCAAGACAAAGACTTGAGCTTCCGATTGAAAAAATGTCAATGACGGTTAATAAATACGGAAATACATCTGCCGCCTCGATTCCGATCTCATTAGTAGAAGATCTGGAAAGCGGAAAAGTGAAGGATGGAGACTTACTGGTCATGGTTGGATTTGGCGGTGGCCTTACTTGGGGCGCGATTGCCATGCGCTGGGGTAAATAAAACATACAGGTAACGGGGAGATGACAGTATGACAAAGCGACGAGTAGTAGTAACAGGTCTTGGAATGGTTTCGCCTGTTGGGAATGATGTGGAAACTTCATGGAATAATATCGTAAATGGTCAATCAGGGATTGGAGAGCTGACAAGGCTTAATCAGGAGGAGTTTCCTGCAAGAGCGGTTGCTGAACTGAAAGACTTTAATATTGAAGATTATATGGAGAAAAAAGATGCGCGTAAAATGGACCGGTTTACGCAGTATGCAGTTGTTGCCTCTGAAATGGCTGTAAAAGATTCAGGGCTTGATATCAGTAAAAATGCAGAACGTGTCGGTGTCTGGATCGGCTCAGGAATCGGTGGTATGGAGACGTTTGAAAAGCAGTTTGAAACATTCCAAAAAAGAGGATATAAGCGTGTAAGTCCATTTTTTGTCCCGATGATGATCCCGGATATGGCAGCTGGACAGGTTTCGATTTCTCTTGGTGCAAAAGGGATGAACTCATGTACCGTTACTGCCTGTGCGAGTGGAACCAATTCAATTGGTGACGCGTTCAAGGTCATTCAACGCGGTGATGCAGATGCCATGATCACCGGTGGGACGGAAGCGCCTATTTCACAAATGGCGATGGCAGGGTTTGTTGCCAATACAGCTCTCACATTGAATGAGGATATTGCAAAGGCAAGCCGTCCTTTTGATAAAAACCGCGATGGATTTGTGATGGGAGAAGGTGCAGGAATTCTGGTTCTTGAAGAACTCGAGCATGCTTTAGCGAGAAATGCGACAATCTACGCTGAGATTGTGGGTTACGGTTCAACAGGAGATGCGTATCATATTACAGCGCCGGCTCCTGGTGGTGAAGGCGGAGTACGTGCGATGAAACAGTCTCTTGAGGATGCCGGTCTTGATCCATCAACAGTCGGTTACATTAATGCACATGGAACAAGTACACCTTATAATGATAAATACGAGACGATGGCGATTAAAGAAGTATTTGGTGAACATGCTTATAAACTTGCTGTCAGTTCGACAAAATCCATGACGGGACACCTGCTCGGCGCAGCTGGTGGAGTAGAAGCGATCTTTACCGTATTATCCCTTAAAGATCAGGTGCTTCCTCCAACGATTAACCTTGAAACACCGGATCCTGAATGTGATCTTGATTATGTTGCAAATCAATCAAGGAAATCAGATTTAGAGGTTGCGATGAGTAATTCGTTGGGATTTGGCGGTCATAATGCAACCATAGTATTCAAAACGTATAAAGCTTAATCATGAGTCTATAGACGCGATACCTATGCAGGGTGTGCAGCCGCACACCCTGTTATTTTTTATCCAAATGAATGAATATTCATGCACCTTATTGTAATATAATTCATTTTACCCACTTGTATAACGTAAATATAAAAAAATTGTAAATTTACTTGTCGAAAATAACAATTTCAGAAAGAATTTGAGATTTTTTTATCAGAGAGAATCCTTGTGTATCAAGGGATTGCGAGTAAATGAAAAGAAAAAATTAAAGAAATTAGAAAAAACAAGTTGAAAATGTAATCTATTTGTAATAGTATTTTATACAAATAATATAAATTGATTGAAAATAAGAAATATTAGAGGTGTTCAAATGGTTAGACAATCATCAGGACAAAATGACACACCGCTTCTCGAAATAAATGAACTCCAGACGGGATTTAAAATCGGAAAAGATTACTATAATGCCGTTGAGAAAGTTTCATTTAAAGTAGATCGCCGCAAAATTGTCGGAATAGTCGGAGAATCCGGATGTGGAAAAAGTGTAATGTCGTTGTCCGTTATGCAACTCCTGCCGAAAGGGATCGGAAAAGTACGCGGAGGAGAAATTAAATTTGAGGGAAGGAACCTGGAAAAGCTTTCTGAACGGGAAATGAACAAAATTCGCGGAAAAGAAATCTCAATGATTTTCCAGGAGCCAATGACAGCCCTTAACCCTGTATTTACAATCGGGTATCAGCTTGAAGAAGTCCTGCTGAACCATGAGAATATTAATAAAAAAGAAGCAAGACAAAAGAGTATTGCTCTTTTAAAGAGTGTTGGTATTCCAAGACCTGAGAAAATCGTTGAAGAATATCCTCACCAGCTTTCAGGAGGAATGAGACAGCGTATCATGATCGCAATGGCGATTGCCTGTCAACCGAAGCTTCTGATTGCCGATGAGCCGACCACAGCACTCGATGTGACTGTACAGGCCCAAATCCTTGAGCTTTTGAAGGATATTCAGGAAGTTAATGATATGTCCATCATCATGATTACACACGATTTAGGCGTCGTCGCTGAAATTTGTGACGAGGTCATTGTTATGTATGCAGGTAAAATTGTCGAGCGAACTGATGTGGAAGAGCTGTTTGAAAGCCCTAAACATCCTTATACGCAGCTGTTGATGGGTGCTATTCCAAAAATGGATGAGAAAGTTGAAACGCTCGCAACAATTGATGGTCTTGTTCCATCCATTCAGAAAATGCCTCAGGTTGGCTGCCGATTTGCAAACCGCTGCCCGCAGGCAATGCCTGAATGCTTTACAGTGACACCTGAGCTTGCTGAGGATGCTCCACAGCACGAAGTGGCATGTCTCCTTTATGAGAACAGCAAGCCGAAAGAAAGGGTGGGAGACAGATGACGATGACACAATCAAGAGAAACAGCCGTTGACCAGCCAAAGACTGAAAAAGAGGTCCTTCTGGATATTCAGAATCTAAAAACCTATTACCCTGTAAAAGGAGGATTCTTTAAGCGGACTGTCGGTTATGTAAAGGCTGTTGATGATATCAATATTAAGCTGAAAAAAGGTGAAACGTTTGGGCTTGTAGGAGAGTCTGGCTGTGGTAAATCCACAACGGGCCGTACGATCCTCAGACTGCTGACACCTACTGACGGAAAAATTCTGTTTGACGGTAAAGATATTACGAACATTAAAGGCTCAGCATTAAGAAAAGCACGTCAGGATTTCCAGATGGTGTTTCAGGATCCTTATGCTTCACTTAATCCAACTCAGAGTGTTGGAGATATTATCTCTGAACCGATTCGTAATTTCAGAAAAGTCAGTAAAAAAGAACTGAAAAGTGAAGTACTTGAGCTGCTTCGCAGAGTAGGTTTGCCACCTGAAGCGTATGACAAATACGCGCATGAATTTTCAGGCGGTCAGCGTCAGCGTATCGGTATTGCGCGAGCGCTTGCACTTAAACCGAAGCTGATCATTGCAGATGAGCCGGTCTCCGCACTGGACGTATCTGTACAATCTCAGGTTTTAAATCTTTTAAAAGAGCTGCAGAACGAATTCGATCTCACATACTTATTTATTGCCCATGATTTAAGTGTTGTTAAACATATGAGTGATCGAATTGGTGTGATGTACTTAGGAAACATGGTGGAAGTTGCGACAAATGACAGTCTGTATGCTGAACCATTGCATCCATATACTCAGGCCTTGATCTCTGCCATTCCTGAAACGGATCCGAAGAAACGAAAAGAAAGAATCGTTCTACAGGGGGATGTACCATCACCTCAAAATCCACCATCAGGCTGCCCGTTCCATACGCGCTGTCCAATGGCGAAAGAGGAATGTTCGCAGATCAAGCCTACTTTAAAGGAGGTGAAACCTGGTCATCACGTAGCTTGCATTCTTTATTAACAAACAAACATTTTTGGGGGGAACAGAATGAAAAAGAAGTCCTTATTGCTAATGCTTGCAATGCTGTTAATTCTATCAGCATTCCTTGCAGCATGTAGCTCAGACAATGCAGCAGAGCCTGCAGAAAACGGTAACGATACAGAAGATACAGACACTGATACAGAAGGTACTTCTGGTGAAGCACAAGCCGGCGGTACACTAACATACGGATTTGAAACTGCACCTGAAGGTCTTTTCAACCCGGCATTTTACGGAATCGCAACAGATGCAGAAGTACTTTCATTATTTGATGAAGCATTATTTACTTACGATGAAAACCTTCAGCCTGAGCCTGGTATTGCTAGCTGGGAAACTGAAGATAACAAAGTATTTACATTCACTTTCCAGGAAGGTGTAATGTGGCACGATGGTGTTGAATTAACAGTTAATGACTGGGTATTCGCACTTGAAACAATTGCAAACCCAGATTATGACGGATCTCGTTACGCAAATGTACAGACAATTGAAGGAGCAGAAGCTTTCCGTAACGGAGAAGCTGATACAATTGCTGGACTTAATGTAATCGATGATTACACAATCGAAATCACTTTTGACCAGGCTCGTGTTAACAACCTTGTTAACGTTTGGTCTTATCCAATGTCACGTGCACAGTTCGAAGGCATTCCAGTTGCAGAAATGTCTGCATCTGAGCAGGTTCGTACGAAGCCGGTTGGTCTTGGACCATTCAAGGTTGAAAACGTAATTCCTGGTGAAGCTGTAGAAATGGTGAAGTTCGAAGACTACTGGAGAGGCGAGCCTAAGCTGGACGGAATCAATATCCGAGTTCTTGACAGCTCTACAATTGTAGGAGCACTAGGACAGGGAGATATCGATATGGTTTACCTTGCTCCTGTTAATGCACCTGAAGTTGAAGAACTTGATAATGTAGAAGTTGTCCGTTACCCGGGTCTTTCTTACTACTATATTGGATTCAAACTTGGTACATTTAACAACGAAACAAAAGAAATCACAGAAGATAAAGATAAGTACGCTGATCTGAACCTGCGTAAGGCAATGGCACACGCGATTGACCGTCAGGCTTGGGTAGACGCTTTCTTCTTCGGTTATGGTAAGCCGATTGATGGACCAGTTCCATCTAACCACTGGATCGCAGCAGACTCTGCTGATCTTGAAACATATGATTACGATCCAGAAAGAGCAAAAGAGCTTCTTGAAGAAGCTGGTTATGTTGATGTAGATGGTGACGGATTTGTTGAAGATCCAAACGGAGAGCCTTTCGTAGCGAAGTTCTCTCACTATGCAACTGGTAACCCGACATTTGAAACACGTGCTCAGGCAATCGTTCAGTACTGGCAGGAAGTTGGTATTAATGCTGAGCTTGAAATGACTGAAGTTAACCTTTACTACGAAATGATCGAAAAAGATGATCCTGCAATGGAAACATTCTTCGGCGGTTGGGGAACTGGAGCAGATCCGGATCCAACAGCTCTTTGGGGATCTGACCAGCTTTGGAACTACCCACGTTTCAAGAACGAAGAGTCTGACAAGCTTCTTGCTGACGCTCTAAACGTTGATATTGTTGGTACTGATGAGCAGGCACGTAAAGATCTTTATGTTCAGTGGCAGCAACTTGTAGCTTCTGAAGTACCAATGATCTTTATCGCTGAGCTTGATGAAATCGTAGCACTTAACGAGCGTGTAGAAAACGTTACATTCGATGTATCTGGCTACAACAGCCCACACGAGTGGTCGATCGCTCAATAAGACTTAATCTAGTAATGCTTGATAAGGAGAGTATCTATGTTAAAGTATACAATTCGCCGTTTACTCGGCATGATTCCAATGCTTCTCCTTATCTCCTTTGTAGTGTTTCTCCTGGCGAAAGCAATGCCGGGAGATTCACTTAGCGGGGAGATTGATCCACTGAATACAGATCCTCAATACATTGAAGAAATGCGTGAAAAGCTGGGGTATAATGATCCTCTCCCAGTACAGTATTTCAACTGGGTAAGTGGATTCCTACAAGGCGACTTTGGAAAATCAACACGATATAAAGTACCTGTCTCAACGCTTATTGCGGAGAGATTGCCAAATACTATATTCCTGGGTGTTACATCACTTGTCATTACGTATGTTCTGGCTTTTGCAATGGGGATTTTTGCGGGACGCAGACCTTATACAATAGGTGATAATATTATTGGAGGTCTGAATTATCTTGGACTTGCGATTCCATCATTTATTGCCGGGGTATTTGCGATTTATTTCTTCTCATTTAATCTTGGCTGGATTCCTTATGCTGGATCTGTCGAGGTTGGTCTTGAACGTGGGACCTTTGAATATTATGTAAGCCGTGTACATCACGTGTTAATGCCGGCAATCGTTCTGGGGCTGTTGGGTACAGCGAGTTACACTCAATTCCTGCGAAACGATATTATTGAGAATAGCCGGAAAGACTTTGTCCGAACTGCACGTGCGAAAGGAACGCCAACTTCAAAGATTTATAACGTTCATATTATGAGAAACTCAATTATTCCGCTTATCACCTTCTTAGGCTTTGATATTGCGACATTAATAAGTGGTGCGATCATTACCGAAACGATTTTCACTTATCCTGGAATTGGACAATTGTTCCTGGAATCGGTAGGTAATCGTGATTACCCGACATTAATGGTTATTACAATGATGCTATCAACACTGACATTAGTAGGTAATCTTGTTGCTGATATTTTGTATGGTGTTGTTGATCCAAGAATACGTCTGGATTGATGGAGGAGGAATGTAAATGGTGAACGTAACAGCAGATACAGGAAAGTCACAGGAAAAAACCATTAATATGTCTCCTTGGGCCATTGCCAGACGTAAGTTTCTTCGGAACAAACTGGCTATGATCAGCAGTTTCTTCCTGTTGACTGTTATTATTATTTCGTTTTTAGCCCCGTATATTACGACGGCCGACATCTCAAAGGTAAACATCAGCCAGATGTCACTTGAGCCGAGCGGCGAACACTGGCTGGGAACAGACAAATCAGGCCGTGATATTTTCACCCGTATTTTGTACGGAGGACGGGTATCACTTCTCGTTGGAATGTCGTGTACAGCGCTTGTAATCCTTTTTGGAACAATCGTTGGGGCAATTGCAGGTTTTTATGGCGGATTTGTTGACTCAGCATTAATGAGATTTACAGACTTCGTTCTAAACTTCCCATTCCTTGTGTTCGTAATCGTTATCGGTGCGATCTTCCAGGGACAGATCGACGGTTTAACCATTTTGATTGCCGTCATCAGTTTGCTCAGCTGGGGTGGGGTTGCCCGTATTGTACGGAGTAAAATCCTTGCTGAGAAAGAAAATGAATATATTCTTGCAGCGATTTCAATCGGCTGTAAGCCATCAAAAGTGATTATTAAGCATCTTTTACCGAATGTGCTTTCTACAATCATTGTACAGGCAACGATTCTATTTGCAGGTCTGATTGTCGCTGAGTCGGGATTAAGTTACCTTGGATACGGTGTACCTCAAACGATTCCAAGCTGGGGGAACATGCTGTCTGCTTCGCAGGAGTCAGATGTGTTAGCCAACAAGCCTTGGATCTGGATGCCTCCGGCGATCATCCTGACAATAACGATTCTTTCGATTAACTTCATTGGTGAAGGATTGAAGGATGCGTTTAATCCTAAATCGAATCGATAATATTTTCTCTTGAAAAAGCTGAGACTTTGTCTCGGCTTTTTTGTATATAGAAGCCGGAGCTGGGACATCCTGCGCTTTCCGCGGCCGCGCGGTGAGCCAGGTGTGCTGCGCACATCTGTCTCACCTGTCGCTTCTCTGCCGCAGGAGTCTCCGGATGTCCCAGCTCCTTTGAATGCTTCAAAAATATATTAGATTTAATTAATATTCCATGGCAGGACTAGCAAACTTCCCGTCCTCTCTTTCGATAAGTCAACATCAGCTCACTCGCCAGCAGTAGTTTTCAGATCTTTCTGCTATATTATAAATATAAATCCAATTTGAATTGATATTAAAAGATAAAAATTTCCCGGGGAATTTTAAGTATTATTGCATAGATTGTATTGAGGTGGGGAGGATGCTAAGGGTTATTTTATATTTGATTGGTTTTTGGCTGTTGTGCTTTGGTACGGTACATAGTGCGGTATTTTTGAATTTGATTCCATCGGGGTATACGGAAGAGGAATATGTTACTTATATGTTTTCTCATACTGAGACATATTTTATTCCGGTGGGGTTATTGCTGATTCATTTGTCCACGATTAAAAGAAAAAGCCTGGAGTGATTTCCAGGCTTTTGTTGTGGTTATTTTCTCTTGCGACCGAGTCCCATGGCGTTTTCCATTTTCTTCAGCATTCTCGTAGCTTCAGCATTCGCCTTTTCTGCACCTTTATCAAGGATACGGTCAAGTTCTTCAGAGTTCATTAACTCATTGTAACGATCCTGAATGGGTTTAATGCAGTTGACGACAACTTCTGCTAAATCAGATTTGAAGTCTCCGTATCCTTTCCCTTCATACATTTCTTCAATTTCACTAATGGATTTACCTGATAAAATCGAATAAATAGATAGCAGGTTAGATACGCCTGGTTTGTTTTCTTTATCAAATTTCACGATACCTTCTGAGTCAGTTACAGCACTTTTAATCTTTTTTGTGATTTGTGAAGGCTCATCCAGCATGGAAATGAATGATTTGTTATTTGGATCTGATTTACTCATCTTTTTAAGCGGGTCCTGTAATGACATGATACGGGCCCCTGTTTTCGGGATACGGACTTCAGGAATCGTGAAGATATCATTAAACTTTTTATTGAAACGCTCAGCAAGGTCTCTCGTCAGTTCTAGGTGCTGTTTTTGATCCTCACCAACAGGCACAAGATCCGTTTTGTAAAGCAGGATATCTGCAGCCATTAATGGCGGATACGTGAGAAGGCCAGCTGATACGCCTTCTTTACCATCCGATTTATCTTTGAACTGAGTCATCCGTTCGAGTTCCCCGATATAGGAAACACACTGTAGCATCCATCCTGCCTGAGCGTGTGCAGGAACCTCCGACTGAATAAAGAGAGTTACTTTTTCAGGATCGAGTCCGCTTGCAATGTACATCGCTGCCAGGCTTTTTGTATTTTTTCTGAGCTCTAAACGCTCTTGAGGGACGGTAATTGCATGCTGGTCTACTACACAAAAATAGCAGTTATAATCATGCTGTAAATCGACAAATTGGCTCATTGCTCCAATATAATTTCCAAGGGTGATCGTACCACTGGGTTGAATACCTGAAAAAATTGTTTTCATCGTTATCCTCCTGTTTTAGACAATATAAAAAACCATCCATCCCAACCTATAAAAATAGGAAGGGACGAATGGTTGTTCCGCGGTGCCACCCTTGATTGCAGCGTCATGCTGCCACTTCATTTCCTCATAACGCTGAGGCGCGCCTAAGGCTAATTCCCGACAAGGGGTTCACCGCGGAGCTCAAAAGTCCATTCGCTGTTTCCATGCATCTGCTTTCACCAGCCGCAGACTCTCTTAAGCATTTTCACAGGTACTATTCTTCATCACTGCCGTTACTTTATTTCTTATTATTATAATAGAAGAAGAATTCAATTATCAACTCGATTTCATTTAAATTTAATTTTCATCATTCAAATGAAGGATAACTGATATGAGAAAAATAGGCTGGACTGCCTGTTTTGTGTCAAAAACGAAATTATTGCAAAATAAGCTAAACTGCCGTTTCATTTGGCTTTAATCATTGTTAAAATTAAATAGTACATAAAATCAGATTAGTAGGAGAGATAAGTCGTGTCATTGAAAAAACTAACAGCTGCTGCCGGAATTGCGTTATTGGCCGTATCTTCATTCCAGTCAGCCGTTCAGGCAGAAGATAAAGCAGATCATCAAACAGATCACCAGATCAGGGAGATGTTCCAGACATCCAAAGTATTACCAGAATCAATGCCAAGGTTTATCTATGACTCGGGTTTATCATTTGAGTATCCAGACGCAGTCAGAGGAATTTACGTCACAGGTCACTCTGCAGGAGGAGAGCGCTTCAACTCCCTGCTGGAATTGATGAATACGACAGATTTGAACGCTATGGTGATTGATGTAAAAGAGGATCATGGTTACCTTACTTACGTTCCTGAAGAGGATTCACCGTATTACGATATTGGACAGCCATACATAAAAGATATGAGGGGAGTACTTGAAACCCTCGAAGAGAATAATGTTTATCCAATTGCCAGAGTAGTCGTATTTAAAGACTCTGTGCTTGCACAAAAAAGACCTGATCTGTCTTTTCAGGATAACGGGGAAATTTGGGCGAACGGACGTGGTGAATCGTTTGTAAACCCATTTGAGAAAGAAGTCTGGGATTATAATGTTGAGATTGCCATTGAGGCAGCTAAAATGGGCTTTCAGGAAATCCAGTTTGATTACGTCCGTTTTCCAGAAGGATTTGAGAACCGTGATGACGAGCTTGTTTACGGAACCGGTCAATATGGAGACGATGAAGGAGACAACGTATCAAAGCGAGTTGATGCTGTTTCAGACTTTGTAGCGTATGCTTCAAAACAGCTTGAACCTTATGATGTAGATGTGTCTGTTGATATTTTTGGTTATTCTGCAACTTTACCTGAGGCACCTGGTATCGGTCAAAACTTTACACGCATTTCAGAAAGCGTGGACGTTATTTCTTCCATGATCTATCCAAGTCATTGGACTTCATATTTTGGGATTGAAAAACCTGATTTAGAACCATACAATCTTATTGCTGAATATTCAAAAGTTGAAAACGCCAAGCTGGCTGAACTTAAAGATCCACCAGTATCAAGGCCGTGGCTGCAGGACTTTACGGCCTCTTATCTTGGATCTGGTAATTATCTGGTTTACGGTGCAGCTGAGGTAAGAGCGCAGATTCAGGCGCTTTATGACAATGGGATCAATGAATTCTTATTATGGAATGCCGGCAACAGTTATACTGAAGGTGTGAATTATTTACCTTGATAATAAGTAAACGGGACATAACGCTGATCAGCGGCGTTATGTCCCGTTTTTTTTAGATACAAATAAAAAGATAAGCTTTTAAATATTTTTCATAATCTGGTTTAAAACTTTTCGTAAAGGGTATTTATAAGATGTTAAAGATGACCCCACGACTTTACCCTCAAACCGTTTAAACCCAACAGATAATATCCATGGAAAGGGAGAATGCCCATGCACTGGTATGAAAAATTAAAAGACTATTTTCCGGTTGAAGAAATGAAATCACAAAAACATATGGAAATACTTTTGAAAGATAAGGGCGATATTTATCACAAAGATGAAGGTCCAAAGCATGTGATGATGTACGTGGAGACAGATGAATTTATTTTTATTGATTATTTGTTTGTATCAAGTGAAGCACGAGGCGAAGGACTTGGTGCACAATTAATTCAAAAGCTTAAGGATAAAGGCAAGCCGATCATCCTTGAAGTAGAGCCTGTTGATTACGAAGATACAGATACGGAAAAAAGGTTACGCTTTTATAAAAGAGCCGGCTTTGAACACGCTGTTTCTATTGGATATAACAGACGTTCACTTGCTACAAATGAAGTTAATGCAATGGAGATTCTTTACTGGGCACCTAACGGGGAATCAGAGGATATTATTTATGAATCCATGAAAAAAACATATGAGTCGATCCATACTTACAAAGATGAAGAGTTATATGGTGAACAATATGAACCGGTTGAAAAAGTGCTGAAGAATGACCGTGAGGATGGAAAAGACGTTCTGGAAGGAATATAATATTTTCAATCATTACGTGTAATTGAGAATAGATCATCCTGATTGAAAATTTGTGTTTAAAAAAAAGTATTTCGGGAATATTAGATGTATGCAAGATCATATAAGAACAAACAGCTTTATATCACTTTTATGACAATTTCGTTAACCCCCTGTTCAACTATTGTACACTTGTGTATAATAAAATTAAGATATCTTAGTTAAAACAATTTTAATTTAGGTATCAGAGAATTAAAATGATTTTAAATTTCTTTCATTGAGGGAGTGTGAATGGTTCATGGTAACTTTGTTCACTTCACCTAGCTGTACATCGTGCAGGAAAGCAAAAGCCTGGTTAGAAGAGCATGAGATTCCATATACAGAGCGTAATATTTTTTCTGAACCATTAAGCATTGATGAAATCAAAGAAGTATTGAGAATGACAGAGGATGGAACAGACGAAATCATCTCAACGCGTTCTAAAATTTTTCAAAAGCTTAATGTGGATTTAGAATCTCTACCGCTGCAGGATCTGTTTGAATTAATTCAGGCAAATCCAGGGCTGCTTCGCAGACCGATTATTATGGACGAAAAGCGTCTTCAGGTTGGATATAATGAAGATGAAATCCGTCGATTCCTGCCACGGAAAGTTAGAACTTTCCAGCTTCTTGAAGCTCAAAAAATGGTTAATTAATGATTGATACTGAGACTTGTCCCGTTTTTTTGCCGGACAAGTCTTTTTCATTGTTTATTACTTTATTATTTTTATGATTTTAAAAAGCTTGTCCCCTGGTCTTACTGTTTTCGTTGCCGGCTGCTGTATAAGGATGGAGCGTACACGGTGAATTCAGAATGCTTGAAATTAACCGCTAAATAGTCTACACTCAAGTGACAATCATTAAAAAGATTAGACGTTTATAATTTCCCTTTGAGGCGTAATTATCATACAATAACAGTATAGAAAGATCACCCTATTCTCACAAGTAATGGAAGGTATTATCACCTATGACTTAGGGGGGAGATTCCCTTCATCCAACACATAGGAAGGGAGAGTTGAAAGATGGAAATAGAACGCATTAACGATCATACCGTAAAGTTTTACATTTCGTATGGCGATATTGAAGATAGAGGGTTCGACCGTGAAGAAATCTGGTACAACCGGGACAAAAGTGAAGAGCTCTTCTGGGAAATGATGGATGAAGTTCATCAGGAAGAGGACTTTGCTGTTGAAGGTCCGCTTTGGATTCAGGTTCAGGCACTTGAAAAAGGTCTAGAGATCCTTGTTACAAAAGCGCAGGTAACAAAAGATGGAGAGAAATTTGAGCTGCCAATGCCGGATGATAAAAATCAGAGTGGATCGATTACCAATCAAATTGAGGACTATCTAGGTGATCATTTTGATATGGATGATGATTCTTCACCTGATCAGGAAATGAACATTACCCTGAGATTCAAGGATTTTGAAGATGTTATTTCACTATCCAAACGTTTTGACCATGAAGACTTACATTCAAAGCTTTTTGTATATGAAGAGATTTATTACCTGTTTGTCGAATTTCCTGAGGAATATTTTGATGAAGGCGATCTTGAAAACATTTCAAGCATCCTTCTGGAATATGGCCAGGAAACACAGCTCACGATTCACCGACTTGAAGAATATGGTAAGGTTGTCATGAGTGACAATGTCTTTAAAAATGTACAACAGTATTTTGCATAAATAATTTTGTCTGCACGGCTTTATTGAATTCAGTAAGGCTGTGCAGATTTTTTTGAGGTGAAAAAATGCTGACTGCACTAAATGAGAAAAACGAACTTGTTTCCCTGTTCCAATTTAACTCGAGAGATCAACTGACTAAAATCCACGCTAATTCCTCTTTCATCTGCTCTTCATGTAAAGCCCCTGTTATCCTGAAAATAGGAAGAATTAAAATTCCTCATTTTGCTCATCATGCCAAAAAAAACTGTTCATCTGCTTCAGAAGGAGAAACAGACAACCACTTAAATGGAAAAAAATCTTTGTATAGCTGGTTACATAGTCTTGGATTGAACCCTGAGCTGGAAAAGGTATATGAGGAAATCGGCAGGAGAGCGGATATTGGTGTGAAATCGGGTAATCTGGAATATGCGATTGAATATCAATGTTCAGCAATCGCTCCTTACATCAAGTCTGAGCGTACAAAGGATTACCGCTCATTAAACATTATCCCGTTTTGGATTCTTTCGTATGAGACCCTGCAACTTTCCGAAAGCAGGATTGTTAAACTGACCGAGTTCCATCAGCAGTTTCTACGATATTCAGAAGCCCTCAAGCAGTATTTTCTTCTTTTATATTCCTCTGAAATGACAACGTTTATGATCATTTATCTCATTGCCCCACTTTCAAAATATTCATTTATTGTGAGGCTAGAGCGATTGCCTCAAGAATGTGTTCCGTTCCCTCACATCCCAGTGAAGTTCAGCAGCCTGGATGCTGAACTTTTCTCCTCATATCTAATCCACCGTGAAAAGTGGATTATTAACCGCTATAAATATAATGTCGGCATAAAAGATCAATTTCTCAGAATGCTGTATGAAGGCAAAGAAACAATCTTGCTTAATCCCCCATGGAATGGTCTTCCTATGCGTTCAAACCTCAATTTCACCACATATGCCTGTGAGTGGCAGACTTATCTATATTTATACATGAAAAAGGGAGGGATTATGACTGAGAAGAAACTAATTATCTATATGGAGAAGCTCATAAAACAAGGGGTTATTGCCCTAAGAAGGAATCAAGCTGATACCAGCTGTCGTTTTGTAGCTGAATCCGTAAATGAATGGCTCGAAATGATGGAAGCTTGCCATATCGTAATAAAAATAGGGGACCAATATTCTTTAAACCCTGACCATATTGTTTTCAAAATTGATTGTGTTGAGAATAGAAATAAAGTCGTCGAACATTTTATGAATAATTATATGCATAAAATCATAGAATTATATAATGCCAGATAGTTGCAAGAAGCATTAAAAAAAGAGAAAATAAAGAAAGTTCTAGAAAATGATAGGGGGACGAAATAAATGGCAGAACAGGCAGTACAAACATTGAAGGAACGACGTGAGGTACCCGTAGAATTAACTTGGGATTTAGAAGCTATTTTTTCCACAGATGAAAAATGGGACGAGGAATACAAGGCAGTTCTTGAAGATTCAAAAAAAGCTCATGATTTAAAAGGCACGCTATCAAAAGGTGCGGATTCTTTTTATCAGGCGCTGGATTTCCAGAGTCAGATCATGCAGAGACTTGAAAGACTTTATACATATTCTCATATGCGGTTTGATCAGGAAACAACCAACTCGTTTTATCAGGGTATGGATGACCGTGCTAAAAACCTGGTTTCACAGGTAAGCAGCTCATTCGCCTTTTTAGTACCGGAAATTCTTTCGATTGAGGAAGAAAAAATTAATCAGTTTATTGAAGAGAAGGAAGAATTGCAGTCTTACAAGCATTCGATTGAAGTGATCAATGCACAGCGTCCGCACGTGTTATCAGCCGAAATGGAAGGTCTGCTTGCAGAAGCGTCAGAGGTTCTGAATGCTTCTTCAAACACGTTTGGTACACTGAACAATGCAGATTTGACATTTCCAACGATTAAAAACGAAAAAGGTGAAGAAGTCGAGGTGACACATGGGCGCTTTGTGAATTTCCTCGAAAGCAGTGACCCGCGTGTCAGAAGAGATGCGTTTAAAGCTGTTTATGAAACGTATGGGAAGTATCGCAATACTTTTGCTTCAACACTTGGCGGTCAGGTGAAAAAAGACAATTTCTCTGCGCGGGTAAGAAATTATGATTCTGCGCGTCATGCTGCTTTATCTGTGAACAGTATTCCTGAGGACGTGTATGAGAACCTTGTTAATACTGTAAATAAAAACCTTCCACTGCTGCATCGCTACGTGAAGCTGCGTAAAAAGGTGCTTGGTTTGAACGAACTTCATATGTACGATCTGTATACGCCACTTGTGAAGGATGTAGACATGAAGGTCCCTTATGAAGAGGCAAAACAAATGATGGTTGAAGGCCTCAAACCGCTCGGAGAGGAATATCAGGCCATTGTTAATGAAGGACTTGAAAACCGTTGGGTCGATGTCGAAGAAAACAAAGGCAAACGCAGCGGTGCATATTCATCCGGTGCTTTTGGAACAAACCCTTATATTCTTATGAACTGGCAGGATAATGTGAATAATCTCTTCACATTGGCTCATGAATTTGGACACAGTGTGCACAGCTATTATTCAAGAAATAATCAGCCATATCATGACAGCGGTTATTCAATTTTCGTTGCAGAGGTTGCCTCAACTTGTAATGAAGCACTTTTAAATGACTATCTGTTGAATACGATCACGGATGAGAAGAAGCGCTTATATATTTTAAACCATTTCCTTGAAGGATTTAGAGGGACAGTTTTCCGCCAGACGATGTTCGCTGAATTCGAGCATATTATTCACCAAAAGGCTCAAAATGGTGAAGCACTTACAGCTGAATCGCTTACTGAGGAATACTACCAGCTGAATAAAAAGTATTTCGGTGAAGATGTGATTGTAGACGAGGAAATCGGGCTGGAATGGGCGAGAATTCCACACTTCTACTATAACTATTACGTTTATCAATATGCGACAGGCTACAGTGCTGCAACAGCATTAAGCAAAAAAATTCTGCAGGAAGGGCAGCCTGCAGTAGAGCAGTACATTAACGAATTTCTAAAGGCCGGCAGCTCTGATTATCCAATCGAAGTATTAAAGAAAGCCGGTGTAGATATGACTACGGCGGAACCGATTGAAGCTGCATGTAAAGTGTTTGAAGAAAAACTGAAGGAAATGGAAGAGCTCCTGTCTTAAATTTCTATTATCTCCGGGAATTTGAATGTTATAAGGATCGTTTGATGTTTTAGACTCTCAACAGATTTCAAAAGAAGCCGGTTCGATCCGGCTTCTTTTTTGTACCCAAAATCAACTTATTAATCAACTTATTGTCTTCTCGAAAAAACTCCTGAACGTTTAAATATTCTGCCATAGTGGAATGTCCAGATGAAAAAAAGAATAGATAAAAATAAAAAAACTGATGAAATAAAAACACTGTAGATCTCGAGCAGTGCAAGAAGGTGAAAAATAAAAGCAACAGGAATCACAAAAATACACAAAATCAGACGAATCCATTTCATCGCAGTTCCTCCCAATTCAATGTATGAAAAGGAAAACAAATTTATTCAGCTAAATGACTTGTCACACTTGTAAATACATGATAAGCTAGACGTGTGAAATTGATCACATGCAAACATATACCCCTTTGTTTGACCGTGAAAAATTTCTCCCATCCCCTTTGTTCGTAATGAAAAGCCTTCATCTGTTGATGAAGGCTTTTCGCTTTATTTCATGATTATTTAATTTAGAAATCGTGCCAGGCCATTCCTTCGCTTTCCATTGTCTAGCTTTGGCGGGCAGGGACTAGCAAACTTCCCGTCCTCTCGTTCGATAAGTCAACATCGGTTCACTTCGTTCACCGTGTTTCCTTTATCTTCGTCGAGGCCGGTCCAGTTTGTACGTCCCTAAACGCCAGCCTCCGCTTTTCTATGGCCACGCGGTGAGCCAGCTGTGCTCCGCACATCTGTCTCACCTGTCGCTCCTCTGCCGTAGGAGTCTACGGAATGAACTGGCACTTTTTAAAAAAACATTTATATCTTTTCCCTTTTAATCATGATGTTTTAAATGTGAAATGTAAATTGAATCTTATAATGGAATCGCAGATGAATTTCAATACTCCAGCTTTTAATTGTATTAATAAAGATAACGCCAAAATGTTCCTTGTTTTGCTTCGATTTTTTCTATTTTGTTTTTGAACATCAGTTTCTTTAAGGATTTTTCAGCTTCAGCGGTTGTAAGTCCATAAACTTCGGCCACTTCCGGAGTTGCTGCGAGCCGGTAGCGTTTAATAAAATCCTCAATTGAAGGGAGTTCTTTTTTCTCCACTTTTCTTTCAAGCATTTCCTCAACAATTTGCGCATAAATCTCATAAGGGTACAGACCGTCTACTTTAATTCCTTCATCCTCGATATTTTCATTAAAGAATACAAGTGTCGGTGTACTTTCAACGTCCATTTCACCGGCAATTTTAACGTCACATTGAAAGGCTTTTGATGCCGTTGCAGAATTGATATCATGTATAAATTCTTCTGTATCCAGCTGCGCTTTTTCTGCACACTCTATCAGAACGTCAAATGTTGAGATGTTCTGTTTTTCCATAAACAGTTGTTCCTGAACCGCTCTGAGAAAGCGGCTGCCTGCTTTTTTTCCTTGAAGTTCTGCTGCTTTAACAGCAATGGAGGCGATAAATGGAGACTCTACAGGATTTTCAATCCATAATGAGCCATCACATGGCATATCGGAATATTCTGCTGTTGATTTCCATGCATTTGCTAATTCTTTTCGCTTTTTTGATGTGCAGCAGTTAAGAGTGGAAAGGTCACTGCTTAAAATATATTTGATCCGGATATACGGTTCGTATTCGATCATCAGCTTTTTCAGTTTCGGTTCCAATGCCCAACATTTGGAGCAGAGCGGATCAGTGAATAGATAGATCTCCAGTGGCTTTTGGTCCTGGGTATACCAATTGGCCTCAGTCCATTTTTTTGCAGTCAATCCAAATCACCCTCATCAGCTGGAAACGTATTCACCATGTGGTTGGCAGTTAACGTAAGCCTGGAGAATAGAAAGTCTCTGAATTCTCCTTCCACACCTGTCTCATTCATTGCTTCATCCATACAGGTGAGCCAGGCTTTCGCACGTTCCGGCGTAATTTCATGTGGCAGATGTCTTGCTCTCAGCATTGGATGTCCGTGCTCTTCTGTGTAATAGGCTGGTCCGCCTAGATATTGAGTTAGAAATTGCTTTTGTTTTCGAATGGTTTCAGTCAGATCATCCGGGAAAATAGGAATAAGCAGCGGATGGTTCCCGACTTTTTCGTAAAAAGCATGTACAAGCTCAGTCAGCTTCGCTTCCCCGATCATCTCGTATGGTGTTTCTGTCTGTTCAGCCATGATACATAACCCCTTTACGCTCGATTTCTTGTCGATTGTAAGTATATTGTAGCAACCGGGGATTGTTTTCTCAAATAACTCGCTTTGGGAGAATCAGACAGGTGTGTATATATAAGAAGTTTTTGGAGTAGTTGATGCTTAATATAAACAGAAGAATCGGGCCGGTGTCATCCTTCGCTTTCCATTGTCTAGCTAATGCGGGCAGGGACTAGCAAACTTCCCGTCCCCTCGTCCGATAAGTCAACATCAGCTCACTGCGTTCGCTGTGTTTCCTTTATCTCCGTCGGGGCCAGTCCAGTTTGTACGTCCCTTAACGCCCGCTTCCGCTTTTCTAAGGCCAGGCGGTGAACCCGCCTGTGCTTCGCACATTCGGTTTCACCTGACCCTTTCCGCCATAGGAGTCTACGGATCACACCGCCCCTAGAATTGTAGTTAACCGTCTTACA
Organism: Jeotgalibacillus aurantiacus; assembly: GCF_020595125.1. Taxonomy (NCBI): domain Bacteria; kingdom Bacillati; phylum Bacillota; class Bacilli; order Caryophanales; family Caryophanaceae; genus Jeotgalibacillus; species Jeotgalibacillus aurantiacus. The sequence goes on along the minus strand of NZ_JACNMS010000002.1, from coordinate 782,125 downwards.
AATGAGATAAAAAAGTTCTTAAATAAAGAAAAAAAGATATTTTTTGGTTGTGAGTATATTTTTGGTGGTGTCCTTGCCCATAATTTTTTCTGCCAAAGTAGCCTACGGTTGACACCAGCCCTTTGTAGAAGACAGCAGGCTTTTAATTGTACAGTTAAGAAATTAAAAAACCTTGCTGCATGTTTGGCAAGGTTTTTTGGTGTTTGTTTGTGATTTTACTTGAATGTAAATTATGCCAGGTAGGAATCCATTACTTTTCTTACATAGTTGGTTGTTTCTTTGAATGGCGGGATGCCATTGTATTTGTCAACGTTTCCTGGTCCTGCGTTGTAGGCGGCCAGGGCAAGTTTTGGATCCTGGTTGTAGCGGTTCAGCATGTCGCGCAGGTATTTAACGCCGCCTGTGACGTTTTCCTGCGGGTCAAAAATGTTTTTGACACCGAGCCATTTGGCTGTTCCGGGCATCAGCTGCATTAAGCCGGATGCACCTGCGTGGCTGACAGCGGTCGGGTTGAAGTTGGATTCATGTTTGATGACGGATCTGACCAATTTTTCAGGGACGCCGTAACGTGCGGAAGCCTCAGCAATAATCCGGTCGATTGAGTTTCCTGACTTAGGTATGTCACTTACAGGCGTTTCTACTGCTGGAGGCTGTAATAAAGAAGCCTGTGAAATCAGCGGCATCATGGATTCTTTCTGCTCAAGCAGGCCTGCTACGGAACCGAGCTGGTTTGGATTCATTTCAGCCTGCTGAATGAGCTGGCTGAATGAGCCTAAGCCGAAATCCATCGTATCCGATTGGGAAGACTGCTGGGAGCCAAGCGTCCGCATTGCCTGAAGCTGCAGCATTTTGTTAAGGGATTGAATGTCCATTTATAGCATCTCCTTCAGATGACAGGGGGTTCCTGTCGTCGTTGTGGATTATCGTCCTGATTGAATAAGGCGAACTTTTTCCTTATAAAACCTCTTTATTTTACTATCGGTTTCACGGACAGGAATTTCATAGGAAGATAGTAATGACATGAATTTCTTTTCCCCGTCCTGCCTGTCACTGACTTCATATTCAACTTCAAAATCTTCTTTATTTAAATAAAAGCTGTGGTCAAGCACGAGCAGACCACCTTCGTATTCAGTTTCAATCCGTTCAGTGGTGAGGCTTCCGAAATGAATAATATCACTTACAGGGATATTAAGAAGCTCAAGCAGGTCTGATATTTCGCCGCTCTTCAGTCCCCCGCCATTCATCATATCTTCTGAATCAAGTGAGGTAATGACCTGGTGGGTTTCAAGTACTCCTTCTTCAACCGGCTGTTTTAAGGTCAGCACTGCTCTTTTGTCTTTTTCCCTGATTCTCAGTGCGGCTCCAGCTTGTTTTAAATGAAAAAGAGGAGTATCGAAATAATGGTTGACCTGCTTAACAGGAGATGTATGCCCGTATGTATTCAGCAGTCGCTGATATTCATCTTCTGTCAGGAGATTCTTAAATTCAATTTCAAGTTCTTGTGACATTGTTATACGCTCCCTTTTAATGATATCTTCAATTATGGATGGTTTTGTGAGAAACTGCAATGCCGGGATGAAAACCCTGAGCCGGCTGTGCTAAAATAAATAAGCAGGAAGGAGTCATGTCATTATGATAAAAAAAGTATGGCTTACAAGCCTTGAGTTAAAAGAAAATGAATGTATTCTTACGGGAGAATCAAATGATACATTTGATGCGCTGTCACCAGCAGGGAAAATGATCGTTGATTCAGATGAAAGGGCCTTTGTTTACCTGGCTGATGAAGAAAATTCAGCTCATTATACATATCTATACATCCCCGATTTTCTATGGACGGATCTCAAACGTTCCCTCAGTGTCCATCCGGTATACGTTTCTCTTCAAGGGCAAAAGCTTGAATTAAAGGATCTTGAGGAAGAAATTGAGTATTTAATTTCCAATATTGAGGGTAACAGTAACTATGGAGAAGAAATGGTCAAACAGGTTGAGGACATTTTTCTTGAAAAGAAAGTGGAGGAATAATTCTGCAGCATACAAATTGAAGAGGTGATGCGGATGAAGAATTGGGAGGCTTTTTTAGAACCATACAAACAGGCCGTTGATGAACTTAAGATCAAATTAAAAGGGATGAGAAACCAGTTTCAACTGGAGCAAACCCATTCTCCAATAGAGTTTGTGACAGGAAGAGTAAAGCCTGTAGCAAGTATTAAAGATAAAGCCCGTGAGAAGAATATCAGAATGGACCGCATTGCGGAAGAGATGCAGGATATTGCCGGCGTCAGAATGATGTGTCAGTTCGTTGATGATATTGAACGTGTTGTGAAGCTGCTCAGGCTGAGAAAAGATTTTGTCATTGTGGAAGAAAAAGATTATATTTCAAACAAAAAAATAAGCGGATACCGTTCCTATCATGTGGTGATTGAATATCCGGTTCAGACCATTAATGGTGAAAAGAAGATTCTTGCAGAGATTCAGATCAGAACGCTTGCGATGAATTTCTGGGCAACGATAGAACATTCACTGAATTATAAGTATCAGGGACAATTCCCGGAAGATATTCAGAACCGTCTTCAGCGCGCAGCGGAAGCCGCTTTCCGTCTTGATGAGGAAATGTCTGAGATCAGAGAGGAAATTCAGGAGGCTCAGGCGTTTTTTCAGAAAAAGAAGGATGACAGCAATGAAAAATCCATTCGAAAACATGATCAGAATCGCTGGAGAGAAGGGGGGCGCTATATATGAAATTTGCCATTACATCAAAAGGGGATGCCAAATCCAATGCCCTGATGCATAAAATGAGGACATATTTAAAAGATTTTAACCTCGAATATGATGAAAATGAACCTGAGATTGTTATTTCTGTCGGTGGAGACGGAACCCTTTTGTATGCTTTTCACCGTTACAGCTCCCGACTTTCCAAAACAGCCTTTGTTGGGGTTCATACGGGTCATCTCGGGTTTTATGCGGACTGGGTACCTGATGATATTGAAAAGCTTGTGATTGCGATCGCCAAAACGCCTTATCAGATTATTGAGTATCCACTTCTGGAAGCGATTATCCGTTATAAGAGCGGTGGACGTGAAACGCGCTATCTGGCATTAAACGAGTCAACCGTTAAAAGTGTGGATGGAACACTGGTAATGGATGTTGAAATTCGCGGCCAGCATTTTGAGGTGTTCCGTGGCGACGGTTTGTGTCTTTCCACGCCGTCCGGTTCAACGGCCTACAACAAAGCGCTCGGCGGGGCGATTATTCACCCTTCTTTACCGTCCATTCAGCTTGCAGAGATGGCTTCGATTAATAACAGGGTGTTCAGAACCGTCGGATCTCCGCTCATTATGCCTGCCCATCATACGTGTATGCTGAAGCCTGTGAACCGTTCTGATTTCATGATTACCATTGATCATCTTACCCTGGTACATAAAGATGTGAAGTCGATTCAGTATCGCGTTGCTGATGAAAAAATCAGATTTGCAAGGTTCCGTCCGTTTCCATTCTGGAAGCGGGTGCACGATTCATTTATCGATGGATAAGCAGTTTTCGCTCGAATGGACGGTTCATCAGCAGGAAGATCAACTGCTGCTGAGAGATTTTCTGGGGGGAAAAGGCGTTTCAAAAAGAGCACTCACCTCAATCAAATATGATGGCGGCCTGATTACAGTCAATCAAAACGAGGTTACGGTCCGTTATGTACTGAAGCAGGATGACCATGTGAAAATCTGGTTTCCTGTAGAGCAGATCAGTGAACAGCTTAAACCGGAAGAGGTTCCGCTGGATATTGTGTATGAGGATGACTATGTCCTTGTAATCAATAAACCGCCTGTCATGAATACAATCCCTTCGAGGGAGCATCCATCAGGATCGGTTGCCAATCTGCTTGCCGGATACTACCTGAAAAACGGTATTCATTCCGGCATTCATATTGTCACGAGGCTGGATCGTGATACTTCAGGAGCCATGCTCATCGCCAAGCATTCGCATATCCATCATCTTTTGAGTGAAATGCAGAAGCAAAAGAAAATTAATAGAATGTATGAAGCGATTGCAGAAGGTGAGATCACCCAAATGTCCGGTACCATTGATTTACCTATTGCTAGAAAAGGCAGCAGCATTATCGAGCGGGAAGTGAACAGTTCCGGAAAACGTGCGATTACACATTATGAGGTTCAGAGTACCGGACATCAGTTCACACACCTTTTTATCAGACTTGAAACGGGGAGGACCCATCAAATCCGTGTCCACTTTTCTTACTTAGGGCACCCGCTTGCAGGCGATGATCTTTACGGTGGTGGCAGAACAGAGATCTCCAGACAGTCACTTCACTGCCGATCAGTGGCATTTGAACACCCTGTGACTGGAGAAAACCTTCAGATACTTGTTCCTGTTCCTTCTGACATGCAGCAGGTTTTATCAAAAATAAACAGTCCTGATGAAACGTTGTAACGTTTCATCAGGACTGTTTTAATTTTTTTCAGCTCAGCAAACCCTAAAGAAGCAGCTTTATGACTTTATTCTTCAAACTCTTCATCTCTGAACTTTTCAGGCACGTAAGGCATGGAGGACGGAACTGAAACAATGTCCATCTCCGGATACCTTAATGCAGTAAGTTTATTGCCGAATACACAACCGGTATCAATGTTCACCGTTTTGTTTTTGAATCGTGGTGAATGAACAGGAGTATGACCATATACAACAAATGAGCTGCCTTTATAATGCTTTGCCCAGTCGCGTCTGACTGGCATGCCTTTTTCGTTTTTCTCACCCGTGATATCCCCATATAACACAAAGGTCGCGATCCGTTTATTCGATTGTCCGATATCATGCTCCCTGATCCCGGCATGAGCGATCACGAGCTTTTTTCGATCAATTATATGATAAAGAGGTGCATTTTCGTAAAGGGACATAAATTTGTTTTTTATGTCTGCATAATCTTCAGGATTGAGTTGATTTAATTCCTCTACTGTTGTCTCCAAACCGTGAACAATTTTCACATTATTTCCTGAGAAATAACGGTAAAGCTTATTGCAGTGATTTCCGGGTACGTAATAACCGCCAAGGTGTTCCACAATTCCAGATACATCCCGGATGACACCAAGTGAGTCAGGCCCCCTGTCTGTCAGATCGCCAACAAATGCAAGCTTTCTATTTTCTGGATGAACAGGAAGACCGCTGGACCAGTCGTAACCCAGCTCCTTTGTTAACTGGATCCATTCTTCCCTGCAACCGTGAATATCTCCAATAATATCAATTTTCATCTTACAGCCTCCAATTAAAATTCATAACGGTGAACCTGAAAAGACCATCAATGAAATCATCTGATCAGGCAAATGGACACTTTTCATACAGTTTACCACCATATGCGGTGAAAAATAAGCAAACTCCTGCTATGATTATGTTTGGATGGAAAGGAGTGTAGATAAAATGGCTGAACAGCAAATGGATAATGAACAAAAAGTATTTGATGAAGAGCTGCTGATAAGTTTACTGGAAGAAAATGATTTTGATACGTTCAGGGAAGAATATTTTGATCTGCACCCTTATGATCGTGCACAATTTTATTTCCGCCTGGAACCTGCACAACGAGTAAAAATATATGAGTACCTGTCTCCCGAAGAAATGGGAGAAATCATGGAAAACATCGATGCAGATGATGAAGACTATGAACCGCTTTTTGCAGAGATGAATCCTCAATATGCTGCTGACCTGCTCTCTCACATGTATACCGATGATGCGGTTGACGTGCTGAATGAGCTCGATAAAGAACAGGTTGCAAGCTACTTAACGATCATGGATAAGGAATCGGCAGAAGAAATCAAAAACCTCCTGCATTACGAGGAATACACCGCCGGTTCGATTATGACTACGGAGTTTGTCTCGATTCCTGAGCATTCCACTGTGAGATCTGCCATGGCCATCTTAAGAAACAAAGCGCCTGGCGCAGAGACAATCTATTATACATTTGTCATAAATGAAGATAGAAAGCTTGTAGGCGTTGTCTCTCTGAGAGACCTGATAACATCTGATGAAGATGTACTAATTAAGGACATCATGTCAGAGCGGGTTGTATCGGTATCGGTCGGAGATGACCAGGAAGATGTTGCCCGTACCATGAAGGATTACGATTTTCTTGCCCTTCCTGTAGTGGATTTTCAAAACCATCTACTTGGTATTATCACGGTTGATGATATCATCGACGTTCTTGAAGAGGAGGCTTCAGATGACTACTCCAAGCTTGCCGGGGTATCAGATATGGATTCACGGGACCGTACCCCGTTACGTGCAGCGAGGAAACGTTTGCCCTGGCTAATTGCCTTATTATTTTTAGGAATGATGACAGCTAATCTTATTGGCCGTTTTGAAGACACCCTTGAACAGGTGGCGATCCTGGCTGTATTTATTCCACTCATTGCCGGAATGGCAGGAAATACAGGAACCCAGGCGCTTGCCGTTGCAGTCAGAAGTATCGCAACCGGTGATATTAAAGACGAAAGTAAAATGAAGCTGATTTTAAGAGAAGCAGGAACAGGCTTCATTACAGGCAGCATCTGTGGTGTCATCGTAATCGGCATCGTCTACGTCTGGCAGGATTCACTATTTCTTGGTGTCCTGGTCGGCATATCAATCTTCGCCTCACTGATCGTAGCAACACTTGCGGGATCACTCGTCCCACTCGTCATGCACCGTTTCAACATCGATCCGGCCGTTGCATCCGGCCCATTTATCACAACAATTAACGATATTATCAGTATTCTCATTTACTTCGGAATCGCAACTTCGTTTATGAGTTATTTATAAGTTGTAATAAATCACTTTAGAGAAGCATTTATAAATAAAGAAAACGGACCAGCCACACCCTACGCTGTCTCACCTGTCGCTCCTCCGCCGCAGGAGTCTCCGGGTGTGGCTGGTCCTTTATGTGAAGAAGTTTGATTTATATAAAATAAAAATTCGTGTTATTTTCACATGAATAAATGTGCCCGGAGATCCTTAGGCTGATAGGAAAAGAGGAACCTTTGAGAGAAGTATATGGGATTCTCAGTAATTAAATGGGATTTTTCACCTTAATTATTTTGAATATTTTATTTAATACGGAATGGAAGTTCACAAATTTAAGGGCCTGGTCGCATCCGAAGACTCCTGTGGCGGAAAGGGACAGGTGAAACCGACTGTGCGAAGCGCAGACGGGTTCACCGCCCGGCCACGGAAAGCGTAGGATGCGACCAGGCCCGGTTTCTAATTTAATATTTTTTAAAATAGGGTTGATGATCCAAGAAAGTTACAAGCGCCGATTCAAAAAATAAATACATATCATTGATAAAATCATCATGAATATGCTAAATTAGTATCAGGTACTAATAACTTGTTCTAAAACAGGAGGCCAACAATGAGCTTATCATTAAAAGGAAAAACGATCGTCGTCATGGGTGTGGCAAATAAGCGCAGCATTGCATGGGGCATCGCTAAGTCACTTGATCAGGCAGGAGCCAATCTGATTTTTACATATGCAGGGGAAAGATTTGAAAAACCTGTTCGCGATCTTGTCAGCACGCTTGAAGGAAACCACGAGCTGATTCTTCCTTGTGACATCACAAATGATGAAGAAATTAAGGAATGCTTTAACATTATTAAAGAAAAAGCAGGCGTGATCCACGGATTCGCTCACTGTATTGCTTTCGCTGAAAAAGAGGATCTTCAGGGTGAATACTTAAGCACGAACCGTGACAACTTCTTACTTGCGCACAACATCAGCTCCTATTCACTGACAGCTGTTGCAAAAGAAGCACGTCCGTTAATGACTGAAGGTGGAAGTATTGTTACACTTACTTATCTTGGGGGAGAGCGCATCCTTCCAAATTACAATGTAATGGGTGTGGCAAAAGCATCTCTTGAAGCAAGTGTCCGTTATCTTGCTGGAGATCTTGGTAAAGACCAGATCCGTGTTAACTCGATTTCAGCCGGTCCGATCCGTACACTTTCTGCAAAAGGAATCAGCGATTTTAATTCAATTCTAAAAGAAATTGAAGAAAAAGCACCGCTTAGAAGAAACACGACTCCGGAAGAAGTTGGGGATACTGCTGCATTTTTGTTCAGCGATTACTCAAGAGGATTAACGGGAGAAAATCTTCATGTGGACTCCGGCTATCATATCGTAGGATAATCAAAAGCTGTCTGACCCATCGTGTCAGGCGGCTTTTTTAAAAAAAATGGGTCGGTAATTGAAGGGCTGAATAGATTTCTGAAAATCTGCATATCGTGTACCATACAAGGAGGGATCTTGATGGATCAGAAGAGTCAATCAGGAAAACCGTTGCTGTATGTAAATCAGCCTGATTTCAAGTCAGTAAAGCCGGTGATGCAGCACGTTTATCAGTCATCAGCAGACGTGCAAAAGCCCGTCCCAAAAAAGAAAGTTCCATTACCTCCACTTGAATTTGTAGAAAAAGAACCTGAACATAAAAAGCCGTTTGAAGAGCCCGTTGCCGAGAAAAAAGAAACAAAGGCAAAAGCACTTCCCTTCTTTACAGAATTAAAACCGTTTCGCAAAATGACACTGACAGAAAAAATGGATTACCTTCATTCCTTCGCGGGAAGAAGAGCACCTTACAGCTGTATTTTTACTTTCAACGAAGGAGAACCAGTAAACGGCTATCTTCATTCAATAAAAGGAGAACTATTCGAAATCAAAACACTCTCAGGAGATGTCTCCGAATATAAAAAGAAGGATCTTCAAGCTATCATGATTCAATAATCAGCTGTGATACTTTTTTTATAAAAAACTTTTTGTTGCGTTTTGTCTTAGTTGTCATGACGTTTAATTTTGAAAGGTAACTGATATTCAGAGGGCCGGATTACCCCGAAGACTCCTACGGCAGTGAAGGGACAGGTGAAACCATTGTGCGAAGCACAAGGGGTTCACCGCCCGGCCGTGGAAAGCGAAGGGGGAATCCGGCCCGGTTTACATATCAACAAAATTGAAAAAACCGAAATCCAAAAGGATTCCGGTTTTTTTAGAAAGATCAGGGAGTTCCCTTCGTTAGTCGCAAATACCGAGATATACGTCCTTGATACACTGCACTGCGCAGAAGCAGCTCAAATCAACCGTAATACAGCTGTCAGTTGATTCGAAATCATAAACCTTACATAACTTTCCAAGCTTGATTTTCGTTCCGCACTCATTCAGAAGGTCCACTTCTTTCCCTTCCTTATCCTTCGGCTCAAGCACTCGTAAAGTCGCACAGCAGCCATCGAAAATACTTTCCACTCTGAAAAACACAGAGATACAGTCATGATCGTAACGGTCTCCATCTCTGTAAAACGCGTGGAATGGTGAACCATCCTTCGTTTTTAAGACAAATACACGCGTGTCTGCACGACGGCGTCTTGACGGGGCAACAAGATCACCCAGCGGCTCAAGAAAACAGTTTGTTAAACAAGGCTGGCATTCTACATCAACTGCGTTATCCTGGATGTCCTTAATCGCGCGAACAACTTCACATACACAATTGCGATCAAAGCGCTCACCGGCTACATCATTATTCTTACCACAGCAACCCATTTTTTCTCCTCCTTTTATTGGATTCTCTATACGTTATTCATTTCTGAATAACATGGAGTGGTCATTCGCCGTTATTTTAAAAATTGGGCATGAAAAGTTCGATTGTGATGCAAACTAAAGCTATTCAAATGATAAAGAGGCGATGGTATGAAAAAAAGTCTAATAATCGTCATGATGATTAGTTCTATATTATCCGGATGTGTTTTGTTTGAAGAAAAAGGAGCTTCTCATGCAGTCATTCATTCTTCACAGGAGGAGACCATTAAACAAATTGGTGAACGGCTGGAGAGTACAAAAGAATTATATGATACGGTTGTCATTGCGGCGGATTCTTCCCTTTTGATCAGCTATAAAGTGAAGCACTTATACCGTTTTGATATGAAAGGGATCGAAAAAGATCTTGAGGCCTGGCTGAAAGATCAATACCCTGATCATGAAATTACACTGTCGAGTGATTATAAAATTTTCCTTGAATCTTTTCAGCTTTTTGAAAAGTGGTCAGAAAAAAATATGAGTGAAAAAGAGGCTTTAAGTGAGATGAAAAAAATCATTTCTCTGAAGAAAGAGCTGACATAGGGAGCTGCATAACGATGAGTCAACAGAATAAACCGCTTTTTAAGTCTGAAACAGACCGGCATGATAAAAAAAGACCCATACTTAAAAACTGCATCAAGGCTTTTGTTATCGGTGGACTTATTTGTACAATTGGTCAACTGATCACAGTACTGCTTATTATTTATTTTCCATTTACTGAACAGACAGCGGGCAATCCAACCGTTTCAATTATGGTTTTTCTATCAATGCTTCTGACCGGATTTGGATTATATAACAAATTAGGTCAATTTGCAGGAGCGGGAAGTGCCGTTCCGGTTACAGGGTTCGGAAATGCAGTAGTAAGTGCTGCTATTGAGCACCGGAGTGAAGGGCTCGTGCTTGGGGTTGGTGGAAACATTTTTAAGCTTGCTGGCTCAGTAATTGTATTTGGCGTTGTTTCAGCTTTCTTTTTAGCGCTAATTAAAACCCTCCTGATTCAATGGGGGTTCATCTCATGACAAAAACATGGATATTTACATCTAAGCCTGCGATCTTATCCGCCGGTATTTCTGCAGGTCCGTTTGAAAAGGAAAGCCCTTTTGCGCAGTATTTCGATTACTTTTCAGATGATCTGTATGATGAGGAGAAAAGCTTCGAAAAAGCTCAGAGAAGTCTGATTGAAAAATCCATCAAAGTTACTTTAGAAAAAGGGCTGACTGCTGAATCAGATGTGGATGCTTTATTAATGGGGGATTTAATTAATCAGCTTACTCCATCAGGATTCGCTGCCAGACAATTCGATATTCCATATCTTGGGCTATTCAGTGCATGTGCAACGTCCATGCAGGGACTCGCACTATCAGCTGCATTAATTGATGGAGGATATTGTGAAAAAGTGCTGACGGGTGCATCAAGCCATAATGCTGCCGTTGAAAAACAGTTTCGTTATCCAACAGAGTACGGAGGTCAGAAACCGCCAACTGCACAATGGACGGTTACAGGAGCTGGCGTCGTACTTGTTGGTAAAGAGGCAGGTCGGGGAGCACTGGCTTATATCGAAAAAGCAACGATTGGACGGGTCAGGGATATTAATGTATCAGATCCATTTAATATGGGAGCTGCCATGTCACTTGCTGCTGCAGATGTGATTGAACGGCACTTTAATCAGTCCGGGGATACGGTTGAGGACTACGACTACATCATTACAGGTGATCTTGCAGAGATTGGCCATGGAATCACGATGGATATCCTGAATGAACGGGGAGTATGCATTCCGGAGGAAAAGTTTCTTGATTGCGGAAGAATGATTTATGGAGATCGTCCGGAAGTTCTTGCAGGAGCCAGTGGTCCAGCGTGTTCAGCACTGATGATTTATGGCCACTTTCTGAATGAATTAAAAGCAGGACATATCAAGAGAATATTGTCAGTTGCCACAGGGGCACTTTTATCCCCACTGAGCTTTCAGCAAAAAGAAACGATTCCGTGTATAGCGCATGCGGTTGCCATTACAGGCGAGAGGGGGGGCGTTTCCTGATGTGGATGATGTTTTTGTGGGCATTTATTGTAGGAGGATTTATATGTGTAATTGGCCAGATTATGATGGATGCCTTTAAACTGACACCTGCCCATACACTGAGTACATTAGTCGTTGCGGGAGCTTTATTAGAGGCGTTTGGCCTTTATGAACCTTTAATCGATTTTGCGGGAGCAGGGGCAACTGTTCCGATCACTTCATTTGGCAATGCCCTGCTTCACGGTGCAATGGCTGAAGCGGAAAAGCATGGCATTATCGGTGTGATGACCGGAATGTTTGAAGTTACCAGCTCGGGTATATCAGCAGCTATTATTTTTGGTTTTATTGGTGCACTTGTGTTTAAACCGAGAGCAAAGTAAAAGTGCCCACTCTTCTTTACTCCTGCTACATATGATGTAGATAGCAGGGAGGTGAGGAGATGGGCTACGGATATGGTTATGGCGGCTGTGGATATGGCTACGGTGGAGGATATTCAACATTTATCCTGATTGTGGTTTTATTTATTCTGCTAATTATTGTTGGTGCGAGCTTCGTTTAAGAGAACTAGGCGGAATCGGGTTTGACGATTCCGCTTTTTATCCTTTGAATATCAGATAAGATTAAAGGAGGAACCCCTTATGAACGATGCTTTTTTTAAAAAAATGGAGAATAAAACAGGCGTTAGTATGGAAAAAATGTTTGCTCTTGCAAATGCGTTTCAAAACGCGGATTTCCGTGATGAAAAAACCGTAAGAAAACTGATTCGCCAGGTATCAGAAGCGGCAAATAAACCCGTTGCAAAGGATATGGAAGACAAAATTGTTCAAACGATTACTGCAAAAGGAAAATCAATTGATTTTAATACGTTATCAAATATGATGAATAAAAAATAACCCACAGAAAAAAACCTTTACTCCCGTAATATGTATTATCAAGTTTGAAGGATATTTTTAACGGTAATATTATTACTAAACAGGGGGTGAGAAGAATGGGTTATATCGCACCGGTTAACAATTATCAGTATCAGCAGTATGCTGAAAGGGTCAACATGAAGGATTACGATCCATACCAGTTAACGCCTGTATACAGAGTACAGCCCTACAGAAGAGCGAACAGGGATTTTGAAGACCAGCTCGAAAGACAAATGAACAGATCAGAACAGTCAGAAGAAATGACCAGAAGAAAAGAACTGCCACTATATCATTCCGCACCGATTCCACCTCACTTAATTCCGAAATACACTGGAAAAGGCCAACACTTCAATGAATCCATCTAATAAGAAAAGCCCTTTGCGTATCTGCAAAGGGCTTTCAAGCTGTATGAAACTATCAAAGACTTTTCTCCATTGAAACATGAGGGATTCCCGCATCCAGAAACTCTTCGGAAGTAACTGAATAGCCAAGCTTCTCATAAAATCCTACAGCATGAGTCTGAGCATTAAGAATAAGGGACAGCACGGTTCGTTCTCTTGCATAGAGTTCCATAGCATTCATCACGATTACACCGGCATTCTTTCCCCGGTATTCAGATAAAATGCAGACACGCTCGATTTTTCCTTTCCCATCCTTTACCCGGAACCTTCCTGCTCCAGCAGGAAGGTTTTCATCATACAGGACAAAATGTGTGGCAGTTTGATCGAATTGATCGATTTCTTCTTCCTCCGGAACCTGCTGCTCTTCAACAAATACTTTTTTTCTGACAGCAAACGCATGCTGTTTTTCCTGTTCTGTTTCGGCTACCTTTACAATCATCAGACTTCAGCACCACCAAGACGGTAAGTTTCATATACGGTCCAGGATCCATTTTCAAGCTGGTATAACAAATGAAAACGGTCCACTGTTTCTTCGTGATCCACACCAGCCATCCGGAGAGAGCCGTATACATCAGAGTGTTCGTCATTAGAAAGCTTTTGTGCAATGGTAATATGCGGAACAAAAGCATATTCAGGCTTTCCGCCAAGATCTTCAGTATGGAGCTCCTCATGAAGCTGTAAAAGTTCCGGTGTAGCATCCACTTTAAAATAAATTACGTTATTAACGGGTTGGAAGGAACTGATTTTATAGGCTCTAAGTGTAAAAGGACGTGTTTTCTTAGCTGTTTCGGAAAGCTTTTGTGCTATTTCATTAATTTCTTCCTCGGATGCCTCGAATGGGTTTTTCAAGGTCAGGTGAGGCGGAATAAGCGAGTAATGCGGATCGTAACGCTTTCTATAAGAATTAGCAAGGTCCTGTAATTTTTTTGAAGGGAATACAGCAATTCCAAATTTCATTTTTTCAGCCTCCTTAGTCAGATCTGTCATCATCAGTATTATTATAGCAAAAAAATCAGCACTTACGCTGTTTAATCACCAGAATCATAAACGCCATCATTCTCCGGTTAATCTGCGTTTAATAGTTCGTTTTCCTGAACATGACTTCCATTACCCTCTCAAGATCCGGTTGCCAGTACTTCCAGGTGTGTCCTCCATCAAATTCATCATAAAATACAGTACATCCTTTTTCACTCATCAGCTCGTGAAGCTTTCTATTAGGTGTCAGAAAGTCTTCTTCAGAACCCCTCGTTGTTTTAACGGAAGTTTCCTGTTTGCCGATAATATGGTAGAAATTAATCAGATGTTTATCTTTAAAGTCTGAAGCGGCTTCCAGAACCTGATTGTTCACAAGAGGTGATTGCATAATGACCCTGCCAAATGTATTCGGATATTTTAAGGCTGTCATAAATGACACTGTTCCGGCCAGCGAATCTCCTATTAAGGCTCTGCCGAGTCCCATCTGATACGTAGGGAAATGCTCATCAATATATGGAGTCAGCTCTCTTGCAAGAAACCGGATGTATGCTTCATGCTGAGTACCTTCCGGATGATATTTTTCATAACGGTCCTTAACATTCTGATAAGGCACTCCAATAAAGATCATGTTTTCTATTTTTTCTTCAGCCTGCAGGCGGTCCAGAAGACGGGGAACCCTGCCAAGCTGAAAATAATCTTTACCATCCTGAGCCACTACAACGGTATACTTATACAGAGGGGAGTAATTTGAGGGCAGATAGACAAGAAATGAGATCTCTTCCTGCAAGGCCTCACTGTAGATTGTATGTTCATTCACTGTGCCTGTATTCGCCATAACGAGTCCTCCTGTTTCGACAAAAAAATTTGAAGCGTTTACACATAGATTGTATCATATCATGCTAGAGAGGACGCTTTTTAATCCGATATATACAGAAAAGGGGTAATCATTAATGAATCAAAATCGAGTTCATTCACATGAAGTAACTAAAGCCGCTCATGAATCGCTGATCGAAAGAGGTGTCAGCATTGAGGACATTGCTGATATTGTGTTTGAAATGCAGTCACCCTATAACGGGAAGCTTAAAATGGATGAGTGTATAGACAGTGTAGAAAAAGTATTGCTGAAAAGAGAGATGCAGCATGCCATTCTCGTGGCTGTTGAGCTTGACCGTCTTGCAGAACAAAAGAAGCTTACTGAACCTCTGCAATCAATTGTGGAATCAGACGAAGGTCTTTTTGGTGTAGATGAGACGATAGCCTTAGGGGCATCACTTGGATATGGCAGTATAGCTGTGACAACGTTCGGCCATCTGGATAAAAATAAGATCGGCATCATTCAAAAGCTTGATACCAAAAGAGGCGGAGGCGTCCACACTTTTCTTGACGATATGGTCGCTGCGATTGCCGCTAATGCTTCCTCCAGACTTGCACACAAATTAAGAGATATAGAAGAAAATCTCCCTGAAAATGAAAGAAGAATTATTGAAGACGAATGATTTCATGCAAAATCTATGCAAAATTGTGCAGAGTGTATTGTAAATGAAATATAAAATAAGGATATAATACGAAAAAAATGAATGCGTTTAACCCTTATCATATCAAGGTTTAAACGCATTTGTATTTTTGTTCCTGTGGCATGATATTTGACATAAATGTAACATTGCATGATAAAATGGTATACGTAGTTTTGTAAATTTATAAGAGGGGGAAACAATATGAACAAGAAAAAGATTTTTGGTACAGTTGCGCCTATTCTTGCTGCGTCTATGATTCTTGCTGCGTGCGGCGGTGAAGAAAGCAGTGGCGGTGACGAAGGAGGATCTGATCAGCCGGAATTCCTTAATGTCGCAACTGGTGGTACAGGTGGAACGTATTATCCACTTGGAGGAACATTTGCTTCGCTAATCGAAGATGAAACCGGTATCGATACAACAGCCATTACATCTAATGCATCTGCAGAGAACATGGCCCTTATCAATGACGGAGAAGCGGAAATCGCATTCGTGCAAACGGATATTGCTTCATACGCTGTCGAAGGAACACAAATGTTTGACGGCCCGATTGAAACGATCCAGGGACTTGCAACGCTATACCCTGAAACCATTCAAATCGTAACGACGGCTGATTCAGGAATTGAGTCTGTTGAAGATTTAGCAGGCAAAACAGTTTCAGTTGGTGAATCAGGTTCAGGAACGCGTCTGAATGCAGAGCAGATTCTAGAAGTACACGGCATGTCATTTGAGGATATGGACGTACAGAATCTCTCATTTGATGATTCTACAACAGGTATTCAGGATGGGTCCATTGATGCGGCATTTATTACAGGTGGTACGCCAACAGGTGCCGTTGAGGGTCTTGCAGCACAGGTTGATGTTGTCATCGTTCCTGTCGCAGCTGATATGGCTGAAGCATTAATGGAAGAGTATCCATACTACTCTGTAGATGAGGTAGCTTCAGGAACTTACGGACTTGAAGAAGCGGTCCCAACAGTAGCCGTTCAGGCAATGCTTGCTGTATCTTCAGAGCTTTCGGAAGATGTCGTGTATGATATTACAAAAGCGATTTTCGAAAATACAGATTCAATCACTCACCCTAAAGGTGAATTTATTACAGCTGATACAGCCCTTGAAGGAATCGGCATTGATGTTCATCCTGGTGCCCAGCGCTACTTTGACGAACAGTAATCAATAAGCTTTAAAATGGCAAACAGGTCCGAGGGGACCTGTTTGCCCATTCTTATGGAGTTGTACTGAAGATGAAAACCAAAAACATAAAATGGGCTTTAATGATAATCATTTCCGGCATCATCCTGGCAGTGTTTTTTCTGCCTTTTCAACACGTTATTGCTTTTCATCATCAGCGGACAAACGAATTGTTGGCTTATATCCCCGTAAATGAAAATGCTGCTTTTCAGCTGGAATACACTCATTCTATTCACCGGTCTCCTGTCATTGATTATTATGAAATGACAGAAGATAACCAGATCAGGCAAACTGCGCTGGAATATGAAGATACAGCGATCGGAATGCCATCCAATTCCTTATTTGAAGGAGAAACCTTTGTACAGGAAGACGGGAAATACAGAATTGAAAATATGAACAGGCTATTTCCTGAAATTAATTTGTATACAAGCCAGGTCGTGGTCAGTCATGTATTCAGATATAATCAGGATGCACACGCTCTGGATGATTATATAGAACCGGGGACTGCGATTTCTATTTCAGTGGAAGATTTTACATTATGGGAAGTGTTGAGAGGAGTGAAGATGAATGTCAGATCATAAGAACCCTGAACTGGAAAATAAAAATAATGAACAGTTCAGTGAACAGGATCAAAAAGATTTACTGGCTAAATATGACCCGGATGCCAGGACGAAACAATATAAAGGGATTTTGAACTGGGTTGTTTTTATTGGCCTAATTGCTTTTTCAGTCTTTCAGATATATGCGTCAATTACTCAATCTATTCCGCGTCAAACCTTGTTATCTATTCATTTAGGTTTTGCGTTATCATTGGTATTCCTTTTGTTTCCCGCATCCAAAAAGAAGATCGGTCACAATAAACTGGCATGGTATGATGGAGTGCTTGCCCTTGTATCAATTTGGGTAGGAGCTTATTATCCATTAAATGAAGATCGAATCGTTAATACGATTGGGTCCATATCTCCGATGGACTTCTGGACTGGTCTGATCGCTATTCTGCTGGTGCTTGAAGCCACTAGACGTGCAGTAGGATTACCAATTATGATTATCGCTATGTCATTTATTGGATATGCGTATTTTGGACCTTATATGCCAGGCTTTCTTCGTCACCGCGGTCAGGATCTGGAATCAATTGTGAATACCCTATTTATATCATCCGAAGGTATTTTCGGAACACCGTTATACGTATCCGCAACATTTATCTTCCTGTTTCTGCTGTTTGGAGCGTTCCTCGTTAAAACAGGGATCGGTCAGTATTTTAACGATCTGGCTGTTGCATTTGCAGGAAAAGCCGTTGGAGGCCCTGCGAAGGTTGCGATCTTCTCAAGTGCCATGCAGGGGACAATCAGCGGAAGTTCTGTAGCAAACGTTGTTACTTCTGGGTCTTTTACGATTCCGATGATGAAACGTCTCGGATATCGTAAAGAGTTTGCCGGTGGAGTTGAGGCAGCTGCATCAACAGGTGGTCAGCTCATGCCCCCAATCATGGGAGCAGCGGCCTTCCTGATGGTCGAATTCATCGGAGGCGTGACGTATTGGGAAATTGCTAAAGCAGCAGCGATTCCTGCAGTGTTATATTTTGCAGGCATCTGGATTATTACTCACTTTGAAGCAAAAAGAATCGGTCTAACCGGACTTCCGGACAGTGAGATTCCAAAGAAGTCTGTTGTACTTAAGAAAATTTATCTGTTAACACCAATTTTTGCGGTTATCTTCCTGCTGCTTGACGGTAACTCGATTATCCGAGCGGCACTATATTCAATTGTCATTACGATCCTTGTCAGTATGATTCGTAAAGATACTCGAATCAACATCAGAAAGTTCTTTGATGGATTGGCTGACGGGGCAAGAACCGCACTATCCGTAGCAGTTGCGACTGCATGTGCGGGTATTATTGTAGGAGTGGTAACACGAACAGGTCTGGGATTAAAGCTTGCAAATGGGATTGTGGAACTGTCCGGCGGAATTCTGCTATTGACGTTATTCTTTACCATGTTTGCAGCGATCATTCTTGGAATGGGTTCACCTACTACTGCCAACTATGTCATTACAGCAACGATTGCTGCCCCGGCACTGATTCTTCTTGATGTACCGCCGCTTGCAGCTCACCTGTTTGTATTTTACTTCGGAATTGTGGCTGATATTACGCCTCCTGTAGCACTTGCTGCTTTTGCGGCCTCAGGGGTGTCTGGAGGAGAACCGATACGAACCGGGGTCAATGCCGCCAAGCTTGCCATAGGGGCATTTATTATCCCGTATATGTTTGTTCTGTCTCCTCAGCTACTATTGATTGACACAAATGTATTTGAGATCTCAATTTCAGTTGTAACAGCACTGGCGGGTATGACTGCTATTGGAGCGGCTGTGATTGGGTACTGGTACAGACCGGTACACCCAATTGAGCGTATTCTTGCGCTGGCTGCGGGTATTATGCTTGTGTATCCTGAAGGAATTACGGATATTCTTGGTGCCGCGTTGTTTGTTGGTTTATTGGTGCTCCAGTTTGTCTGGAAGCGGAAAGATAAGGATAAGCTTCAGACGGCGAGTGCCTGATGATATGATCTTGAGCGAAGCCGGGACGGTGTTGTCCCGGCTTTTTATATTGTGTGGGGTAGAACGGGTAACTTTAATTCGGTCAGGACTCACCCTTCGCTTACCGTGGCTGGTTTCACCTCGGCTTTTCAGACATAGGAGTTTGAGGATGAATCAGGACCTCAGAGTAAAGTCATATTAAAAGCAATTTGGATAGTACAGGTTTAATTATGAACTGATCAGGTATGGGTTTTTTCGTTTGGCGGGAGCGGCTGATAGGATGCAGTCGATTTGAAAGGTGCGGATGGATTTTCTGGTGAAGCAGTATGCCCGTATGGAGTTTGCAGCGACAGTATAAATGACAATTTTACGTCTTGTGAATGTTCCTGTCCGGTCGAGATAAATCATTTCAACAGGTGTCTCATCAGCCATCCATTTTTTTAATTGATTTTGCATTATAATCCCTCCTTAAGTTCATTATATACGAACGTTTGTTCTTTATTCAAGAAATGAGTGTGTGGGAAAATATTCTTGGCATTATACTTTTCGTTGACATTATGGGATGTTGGCGATATTATAAATATTGTCGATTAATATTACATATTATGATTCCGTAGCTCAGTTGGGAGAGCGCCACCTTGACAGGGTGGAGGTCGCTGGTTCGAGACCAGTCGGAATCATTAAGATGAACGCTCTTCTGTCTGTGGAATGAGCGTTTTTTTATTTTTATCGGAGGTTGTCATAAATGAAGAGAATGGTTGTGATTGGTGGAGGCATTTTAGGGGCCTCTACAGCTTATCATTTGTCTGAAAAAGGTTTTAAAGTTACGGTGGTTGACCGAAAAGATAAAGGACAGGCTACCGGGGCTGCTGCAGGCATTATTTGTCCGTGGCTTTCGCAAAGAAGGAATAAAGCGTGGTATGCGATGGTCAAGGAAGGAGCGGCTTATTATCGTGAACTGATTCCCAGGCTGAATAAAGCAGGTGAAGAGGATCATGGTTTTAGACAAACAGGAGCGGTCTGCCTGCATGCAGATTCGGTAAAAAGAGATAAAATGCTAAATCGCGCTATTGAGAAAAGAGAAAATGCTCCTGAGATCGGACAACTGATGCCAATCGGTAAAGCAGAAGTGCAGAAGTATTTTCCATACTTAAATCGTGAATTTGAAGGTCTTTTCGTTGAAGGTGCGGCAAGAGTGGATGGGGCGAAGCTAAGAGATTCTCTCCTGTCAGCAGCTGCTAAATTAGGAGCAAACATCATTTATGATCACGCTGACCTTGCAATAGAGGAGGGAAGTGTGAAAGGTGTAACGGTTTCAGGTGAGTTTTTTCAGGCTGATTGTGTAATTGTTGCAGCGGGAGCATGGGCAAAAGAACTGTTTGCTGAGGAAAATATTGATATTGATGTAACTTATCAAAAAGCACAAATTCTTCATTTGCAGATCGAAGATGAGACAGATGATTGGCCCGTTGTGATTCCACCGGGAGATCAGTATCTTTTGGCGTTTGAAGGGGGCAGGCTGGTTGCGGGCGCTACTCATGAGAATGATGTGCCGATGGATGATCGCTTAACAGTTTCGGGCATCCGTGAAGTATTTGATAAAGCAACTGCTATTGCTCCAGCTCTTGACAGGGCTGAATTTGTAGAAGGCAGAGTTGGCTATCGGCCTTTTACACCGGGATTTTTACCGGTGATCGGAGAATTTCCCGGGATAACAAATTTATTATTTGCGAATGGACTTGGTGCATCAGGCTTGACATCCGGTCCATTTCTAGGGGCGGAGCTGGCAAGACTTGCAGCTGGAGAGGAAACGGTGCTGGATTTATCACCTTATTCACCGGAAGTATTGTTGAAATAAAGAAAAACCCGTTCAATTTAGACGGGTTTTTCTTTATTTATTGCAGTGAATTGTTTTCAACTGGAATCTTTACTGTGAATATCGTTCCTTTACCAGGTTCACTGGATACATCGATATGTCCATTCAGTGCGCGGATAATACTGTATGAAACCATAAGGCCAAGTCCTGTTCCTTTATTTTTAGTTGAAAAATACGGCTCTCCAAGCCTGTTAAGTTCTTCTTTTTTCATACCCAGCCCCTCATCCTGTATGCTGATGACAATACAGTTTGATTCGATTCCGCATCTAATATAAAGGTTTCCGCCATCCGGCATGGCTTCAATTGCATTTTTTATAATGTTGATCATGCACTGTTTGAATTTTTTGGGTTCTGTTTTCACCATCTGATCTGCCGGCAAGTTGAGTACCGGGTGGATCACAACCTTGTTCATATTTGCAAGTGGCTTCATGACGTTGATACTCTGATTGATTTCTTCTATAATCACAAGATCTTTTTGCTGTTCCGGAGCAGGTTTTGCAAATGTCAGATAATCATTAATAATTTCACTGGCATGATCAATTTCCTTTAAGGCAGTAGAAAGGTATTCATCGGTTTTAGGATGGTCTTTTTCCTGCTGAATAGCCATTTGAATAAACCCTTTACTGACTGTTAAAGGATTTCTTACTTCATGTGAGATGCTGGCGGCTAAATGACTGACAACAGCTAATTTTTCAGCTTTTATCAGGTCATTTAGAATAACAAAATTGGTTCTGATGATTTCCCATAAAATAATGGCTAGTAACATCCCTGTGACATTGATGAAAATATATTCCGCCCAGATGAAAAGATCCATTTGGACACCAAAAAGAAGATAAGCCAAAAACGCATTTGATAAAACAAAAGCAGTGACCAGTCCACAGGAAACCATTGCCTTGACAAGAAGAGGTGCGTTTTTGAAAAATTTAATGGAAACGGGTAAAAGAATGGACATTAAAAGCAGTGTATAACTAATGACCAGGACGCCATCCCCGCCAATCATCATACGTGTGATCAGCATGACACCAATGAGAAAAAAAGCCATACGGTAACCGCCGTATAAAGCACCGAGAATGAGAGGAACGCCTCTTAAATCCCAAAGGAAACCCTCATTTACAGAGAAGGGAAAAAGCATACACAAAACAATTGATACTGCCGGAAACAGTGCAGCGAGCCATTCTTTGCTGCTCTCGAGCCGTTGTCTGTATGAATAAAAATAGACGATCTGAATAAACAGTAAAGGTAAAATCATGAGTAAAAAGTTGACGAGTAAATCTTTTGTTAGAACATCCATCATTTAAACTCCAGTACATAATTTGTCTCAAGTATCATAACATATTGTTATGCAGGCTTAACAATTGAACTTTTGAGTAAACTGCGCTATGATTCAATTCAGGCTGCATTGTGCGTAAGTTCTAAGTAAGTTTTAACCTTTGAGCTGTAACAGGGAGTTTTAAATAAAAGCGGGATTGTTATGCCTCTGTCATCTTGACAAGGAGGACGCACATGAAGGCTTTTGCGAACACCCACTTTGAGAAGTGGTGGTTTAAAAACTTTCTTAATTCAACTACGGCAAAAGCGGCTTGAGCAGGCTGTCCAATTTTTTGGACAGCCTATTTTTATTTTTCAGGATATGTGTGGCTTAGGCTATAATTCCGTTCTCAATTCCCATAATTCCGGGAAAAAGGATTGTTCAAGGACGCTTTTTAAATAATTTACACCTGACGATCCCCCGGTCCCCGTTTTAAAACCAATAATCCGTTCCACTGTCTTCATATGACGGAAACGCCACTGCTGAAGGCAGTCCTCAATATCTACGAGTTTTTCAGCCAGCTGATACAGCGTCCAGTGCGCTTCTTTGTTCTTGTACACATTCATCCATGCCTGTTTGACACTTTCATTCGATTCATATGACTGTCTGACATCGCGTGAGAGGACTTGAGGATCAATGGTAAAGCCGGCTTCTGCGAGTTTTTCAATAGCCAGATCGTAAATACTTTTCGTGCTGTGGGCTTGCGTCAGAACCTCAAGCAGCTCCTGATCCTTTTCATAGATTTTTAAAACGTGCGGTGTTTTGTGTCCGAGCAGAAACTCGATTTGCCTGTACTGAAAGGATTGGAATCCGGAGGCTTTACCAAGCGTATCCCGAAATTCAATGTATTCAGATGGAGTCATTGTTGCCAGCACGTCCCAGGCCTGAATAATCTGGTTCTGGATTTTGGACACGCGTGCCAGCTGTTTAAAGGCTGCTTCAAAAGAATTGGTCCCGATCGATTGGCAGGCAGCTCTCAGTTCATGCAGAATCAATTTCATCCAGAGCTCGCTCACCTGATGGATCACGATAAATAGCATTTCATCGTGATGGCTGGACAACCTTTTTTGAGCACCGAGAACCTGATCGAGTGATAAGTACTCAGAATAGGTCATCGAATGCTTGAAATCAGTATAGGCATTTTCTTGCTTCATTTAATCCACTTCCCTCTGTATAGTTGATAACGCTTTCATTTTATCAGAGTAAGCTTCCTGCTAATAAAAAATCTTTCAGACAGGCTGTTTTTTATAAGGTGTGTGGTAAAATAGTTTTATATATATAAAAAGAAACGGGTCTTTCTGCTTTGTTTATGAACATAATGAAGCATTTTACATTAAGAAGGTGAACGTCATGTCCAAAGATTCGAATTCATCCTTTAGTCTTCAGCAGCAAAAGCTATTCCAGCTTGCAAAATCAAAGAAAATTTCTTCCGTTGAATTACAGCATACGATCGAACAGCTATGTGAAGGCATTGCTGAAATGATTCAGTGTGAGCGGATCGGGGTCTGGCTGTTTGATGATGAGCAGCCTTCGTTAACTGCCCTTAATGTATATCAGCAGCATAATGGGATGCATACGAGTGGAGAGCGATTGCACAAGCATCAGTTTCCTGCCTATTTTACTCTTTTGAAAGGAACTAGAGTGATCGCGATTTCAGATGTATCGAACGATGAGCGCGTGAAGGAATTGTATCCTGATTATTTCTCTAAGGCTGGCAATATACAGTCCATGATTGATGCTCCAATCGTTTTAGCCAATGGTGTGGCGGGTGTGGTTTGCTGTGAATCCTCTATAGCCCGCAGCTGGACCAGGCTTGAGGAATCGCTTGCCGGGACGTTTTCAGATCTTGTCGGTTTTCTTCTGGACAGTCTGCAGCAGCAGGAAATGGAGAAAAAGCTGGAATATCTCGCCTACTATGATCAGCTGACTGGACTGCCAAATTTGAATTTGTTTTACAGCGAAGTAAACGGATCGATTCATCGTGCCGAAAACCCTGTCTTATGTTATCTCCAGGTGGATCAGGTGGATCAAATTATTGATGCGTTGGGATACGATGGGGGAGATCAGATTATTAAAGAAATTGCAGGCCGTTTTAACAGGGTGTTAAAAAGCAACGAAACAGTTGCACGGGCAGACCATGATCATTTTGCGCTGTTTCTTGATGAAGCAGACGTGGAAAACAGGCTGAAAAATATTCTTTTTTTGATGAGTCCGCCGTTTCTGGTAACCGGCTATGATGTGACCGCAACATTCAGCGCAGGTGTCAGCCGCCACTTTCATGGTGAAAACCCGGCAAAAGAACTTCTGCAGAGTGCTCAGATTGCCCTTAACAGAGGAAAGATGAGATCGGCCAGGAGCTCTGTGACATGGTTTACGGAAGAGATGAAGGAATCAAGCAAGGATCATTTTGCCATTGAAATGGATTTAAGAAAAGGGCTTGATCTGAACCAGTTTATTTTATATTTTCAGCCTCAGGTTGAAGGGGAAGAAGGGGAGATAACGGGATTTGAATCACTGATCCGGTGGAATCACCCTGAGATTGGTCTGGTGCCACCCGGAGTATTTATCCCTCTGGCGGAATCAACAGGATTTATCATTCCGCTTGGTGAGTGGGTCATAAAAGAGTCGATTAAAGAGTTGAAAAAATTCCATGATAACGGTATGGATCAGGTGACGATGTCGATTAATATATCGCCGAGGCAGTTTCTCCATCAAAGGCTTCCTGCCATTATTAATGAAGGGCTGTTGCAATATCATATTCCGCCTGAAAGACTCTGTCTGGAAATAACAGAATCAGTGGCAATGGAGGAAGAGGACCTTGTGATTGAACGGTTGAAGCTGTTTGATGACATGGGCATTCAGCTATCAGTTGATGATTTTGGCACAGGGTTTTCTGCTTTTGTGTATTTACAGGAATATCCGATAAAAGAAATTAAGATTGATAAAGAGTTTATAAGGCGGTTAACGACGAACCATAAAAGCATGGCCATCGTGAAAACAATCATTGATCTTGCGGAAAACCTTGATATTAGCGTGATTGCTGAAGGGTTGGAAACAATAGAGCAGTGGGCGCTTTTGAACGAGCTTGGCTGTAAGAGGTTTCAGGGGTATCTGCTCAGCAGGCCTTTGCCGCCGGATGAGATTAATGGCTGGATCGATAATTATAAGCGGGCTTCGTTTTATTCGATTACGAGAAGGAAATAAATCGGGCCGTAGCGCATCCTACGCTTTCCGTGGCCGGGCGGTGAACCCGCTGTGCTCTGCACATCGGTTTCACCTGACCCTTTCCGCCACAGGAGTCTTCGGATGCGCTACGGCCCTTTTTGACTTTTTTTATAAATTGGTGAGTTCTGAGAGGTTTCACAGAACTTATTTTTTTCTGATTTAAAGTAAGTACACTTTAATCATAATCAAGATAATTAACAGATCGAATCTTTTGGTTTTGGGTTTTTCAGGCCGAATAGTGGCCGGATGAATAGGGCGAGGCCGGTTCCGAGCATGGCCATGATTGCCCATACCCAGCCGTGAAGGCTGAATGAGGCGATTCCGCCAAAGTAGGCTCCGATGTTACAGCCGAATGCAAGGCGTGAGCCGTAACCCATCAGTAAACCGCCAATAATAGAACTCATTGCGATACCGGGCTTGATTTTTCCCGGTTTGAAAGATCCGGTTGCTGTTGCGGCGATAAAGGCTCCAAGAATAATCCCGAAGTTCATAACGCTTGTTGAATCTGCAAGTATCGGGTTCGCAAGCTGAGCTGCATTTGCCTGCCAGTAGCCCCACTGTGAGACGTCTACACCTACTGCCTCGAGTCCTTTTGATCCCCAAAGTGCAAATGCGGAAGTAATACCCCATGGGTTACCTCGGACTGTTAATGTTAATGCATTTAATACAGCGAGCACGATAGCAGCTGTTAACAGCGGCCATGATCCTCTGAACACTTTCTTTAGGCCTGTCGTTGTTGGTAATGGCTTCATCATAGGTGGATTTTTTTTGCGTGCGATGAGCACGAGTACATAATAAATGATACCAAACAGCGCCATTTGAACAGCCCATGCGCCAAAAAATCCAAGACCTGTTGATTCTGCCAGTGAAATTGGCGGTAATGCCCATGTCTCTTCCATCCAAAAGGTGAAGTGATAGGCACCGAGAACAGATCCTGCGATAAAGCTGATTAGTGTCAGCAGCATGGAGGACTGACCGCCTCCAACTGAGTACAGCGTTCCTGATGCACAGCCGCTACCAAGCTGCATCCCGATTCCAAATATGAATGAACCGAAAATAACACTGATTCCTACAGGGGAAACGTACCCTTGAGGATCAACTCCGGTAAAACTGAATCCGGTACTTAAGATAATGGCAAAAAGTGTGGATGCTACGGCCAGCATCACCATGTGTGCCTGTAATCCCTGCACGTTTCCAACAGCCATCAGACGTCTGAAAGCTGAGGTGAATCCGAATCGTGCGTACAAAAGGGTCAGACCCAGCGCCAATCCGATCATGAACAGCACGCCCTGCGTCATGTTAGTCGTTGTGATAATCCATGTGAATAACGCAACAGCGGCAATAATGCCAAGTATGACCTGAGGTTTCTGTATGGGTGACAAATTGGTAACGACGGTTGTTCGCCCCGGTATCCAGCCCTTAGGTATTTCCTGTGTTTGCTGAGTCATTTGAATCCCTCATTTCCAATTGGTTTTATCGGGAATAAATTTATCACGGGAAAGCGATTCTGTAAACGAATTAAGCTCCGCCAAACTCATTTTTAGAAAGCAAAACGGTTCCAGCTGCGATAGCTGAAACCGTTAATGAATAAGTATTATGATAGCTGTTAAATATTTGTCAGAAATAATAGTATTGCAGTAATCACGCCGGTGCCTGCCAGACCTGTTAAAATATCTGATTTCGTATATACAACATTTTCTTCTCCCATGATTACGACCTCCCTGAATAAAGTAATAGTAATCTATTCCCATTTTAACAAGAGGGAAACCATTTTTTAGAGAAAAAATTACCGCACTGGCATGACTTCAGTGCGGTAATGATTACATTATTCGGTTTTATACTGCATGTAAGCAACATGCGTGATCAGGAAATCCTCCAGACCGTGCTTTCCATCTGCACCGCCTAATCCAGATTTTCTAATCCCCGCATGGTAACCCTGAATGGCTTCAAAGTTTTCACGGTTAACAAATGTTTCACCAAACTTCAAGCCGTTAATGACTCTCATCGCTTCATGGTAGTTCTCTGTGTAAACGGATGAGGAAAGTCCATAGTCAGTATCGTTACCCATTTCAATCGCCTCATCAAGCGTTTTATAAGTGACGATTGGCAGAACGGGACCAAATACTTCTTCCTTAATAATGGAATGATCATGTTTTACATTTGTCAAAAGCGTCGGGGGATAGAAAAATCCTTTATCACGGTCAAGAGGTTTACCACCAGTCAGCACTTGGGCACCTTCTTGAATCGCCTTTTCTACCATCTCATGTACTTCATCCAGTCGGTCTTTGCTGACGAGTGGTCCGAGGTCAAGGTCTGATTCTTCTGCTGGATTACCAGCCTTGGCATTGGCCATGGCTTCCTTCATTTTTGCCGTGAATGCTTCAGCAACGGATTCCTGTACGTAAATACGTTCTGCATTCGTACATGCCTGACCGGAGTTCGTCAGTCTTGATGTGAGGATATGCTTAACTGCAAGATCAAGGTCGGCATTTTCTGTCACAATGGCGGGTGCTTTACCTCCAAGCTCGAGATTGACCTTCGTAATATTTTTCGATGCAGCTTCCATTACTTTTACACCTGCGCCAACGCTGCCTGTCATCGTCACAATACCAACCTTTGGATGGGATGCCATAACGTTTCCAACTGTTGAACCTGTACCGGTTACGTAATTATACACACCCTTCGGAATTTCACTCATTGAATCAACAATTTTTGTGAATTCTGCCGCTGTATTAGGTGTCTGCTGACTCGGTTTTAAAACGATCGTACAGCCTGCAATTAATGCGGTTGCAACCTTTCTGGCAAGAATAAAAACCGGAAAGTTCCAGGGTACGATTCCTGCCACGACACCTATAGGTTTTTTGAAAATCATAATATTTTCGTTTGGACGATCACTTGGAAGAATTTCACCTTCGATTCTTCTGGCCCATTCAGACATGTAGTAGAAGTACTCAACAGCAGTATCGACTTCGTCAGTAGCCTGGTCCTTCGGTTTTCCCTGCTCTTCTATTAAAAGCGAGATGAAGGTTTCTCTTTTTTCTTTTAGCTTATCTCCCAGTTTACGGACAATTTGTCCACGTTCATTAGAAGGCACCTTTTCCCATGTCTTCTGTGCTTCAAAAGCTGCTTCGATGGCTTTGTTAACATCTTCTTCAGTACTTTTGGGAGTTTGTGAAATAACTTCTTCAGTTGCCGGGTTAATAATGTCAATCCATTCGTTGCCTGTTGAATCCATGTATTCACCGTTAATATAAAGCTTATGTTTTTGCATAAAAAAATCCTCCTGTATGTGGAATACTCTCTGTTTTCCACGTACAGGAAGGACAAAACATTTATAAGAACATTCAGCTCTCTATAACGGGTTCTAATTCAATCGTGACATTGCCTTTTAATGCGCGCGAAATCATACAGCTTTCCTCCGATGATTCCATATAGCGCATAATTTTTTTATGAGAAGCCTGATCCGCTTTAACATATGGCCGGTGAATGATCTTTCGATACGTTATGACGCCGTAATCATCCACCTCCACAAGCCCTTCAGACGTTAACGACATTTCTTCGATCTCTACTTTTCCGCGCTCAAGCTTAGCTGCAAGCGTAATAATATAACATGTTGCTGCAGCACCGAGCAGCATTTCATCGGGATTCGTACCTACTCCCGGACCGTTCATCTCAGGAGGGATTGAGATTTTTGTGTGAAGATTTTCAGTCTTAATCATCCCGACACTGTTACGTCCGCCGGGCCAGTCTGCTTTTAAATGAAATGAATGGATTGCCATCAAACATTCTCCTTTACCAAAGACATTCTTGTTTCAGTGTAACACCAGACCGTGTCATATAGGTGTAAAATGCTTTGGCTGTGCTACAATTGAGGAAAAAAACAGGTGATCATCATATGAAAAAAAGAATTTTAATTGTAGAGGATGAAGAGAAAATCGCCCGTGTATTAGAACTTGAATTATCATTTGAAGGATATGAAACAGAAAAAGCGCTCACAGGTTATGAAGGACTTGAAAAATACCGTTCTGAGCAATGGGATTTAATTTTACTTGATGTCATGCTACCTGAAATGACCGGAATCGAACTGTTAAGAAGGATCCGCTCAGGAGACGATAAAACCCCTGTTATCCTGCTGACAGCGAAAGATTCAGTTGAAGATAAAGTAACGGGTCTTGACCTTGGGGCCAATGATTATGTAACAAAGCCTTTCCAGATTGAAGAACTCCTGGCCCGCGTCCGCGCATCCTTAAGAATTAAAAAGGGTAGCGTGTCTGACGGCCTGACTGCAGGGAATCTAAAGCTGGATGAACAGACGAGAGAGGTAAGCAGAGGAGGCAAAGAAATCGAACTGACGCCGCGGGAATTTGATCTGCTTGTGTATTTAATGAAAAACGTCAGACAGGTTTTGAACCGTGAGCAGATTTTAAATGCTGTATGGGGCTATGACTATTATGGAGATACAAATGTAGTGGACGTTTATATCCGCTATTTACGTAAAAAAATAGATCTTCCTGAGGAAACACCTCTTATCCATACAGTGAGAGGTGTAGGATATGTACTGAAGGTGAATGAATGAAGCTTCAAAATAAAATTCATCTATACACTTCTGCTGTTTTTGCCCTTTTATTAGTTATGATCAGCCTGGCTGTCTACTTTACTTTCAGTACACTGACTTATCAGAGCGAACTGCGGTCCTCACAGGCGACTGCAGCTTCTACGGCAGCAGGAATAGCATCCTCTGCTGGAGTCATAGAGGATCAGGCGATACTGAGAGCCTATCCTCCTGCAAACGGTGCTGCTTCAATCATTCTGGAGGATAATACCTCAATCGGCCCTGTGACGTCAGTCGGACAAAATGATCTCAGAAATACAGATGAAGTCTTCTATTCAGAGGAGCGGGCTGAAATCATTGAGTTGAATGGACAACGATATACGTTTGTCTCCATCCCTCTCATTTGGTCAAATGGATCAATCGCTAATCTGCAAATTTACGAAAGTCTTGAAAACGCAGTAAACAATCTGCAAATACTTAGAAACGTGTTAATCGCTGTGACGCTGATTGCCTTTATTCCTGTTATTATTTCAGGGAGACTACTCGGCAATGTGATTACGGTCCCGATTCGATCGATGATTAAAACAATCAAATCTATTCAGCAGAGCGGCGAATTCAAAAGGATTCACCTGGAAGGTAAGTCCCGGGACGAATTATACGAAATGGGTGACTCTTTTAACCATATGATGTCGCTTCTCGAAACAAACTTTGATAAGCAGGAGCAGTTTGTAGCGAATGCGTCACATGAATTAAAAACGCCGCTGACCGTCATTGAAAGCTATGCAAATCTGGTAAAAAGAAGAGGGCTTGATAACAGGGAGGTTGTCGAAGAATCCATCCATGCCATTCATTCAGAAGCCATCAGGATGAAGGAAATGACGCAGCAGCTGCTGTTACTCGCAAAACACGGAGAGCAGTGGAAACTGTCTCCGGAGCCCATTTATGTTCCAGAGCTCCTGGAAGAATCAGTACAAGCTTTTACGAACGCATACGGAAGGGAAATTAAACTGACGATTAAAGAAGGATTGGAAATTGAAGCAGATAAACAGAAATTAAAGCAGCTCATTTATATATTTCTGGATAACGCCCACAAATACAGTGACGACTCTATTGAGATTGTCTCAGGTATTGACGTCGATAGCGGCTACATCAGCATACAGGACAAAGGGATCGGTATTCCTAAAGATGATCTGCCAAAAGTATTTGACCGGTTTTACCGGGTTGATAAAGCAAGAACAAGAAAATCAGGGGGATCCGGACTTGGCTTATCTCTTGCTAAGGAATTGTCAGATGCGCTCGGGCTGAATGTAGAATTGAACAGTATCGAAGGAATGGGAACAGTGGCAACCATCAGAATATCTCTTTCCTAACTCTCATGTTCTTCTCATCTAATTCTCATAATCCGCTGATAAACTGAATGTAATTAAACAGTCAGAGGTGAACAGCATGAAAAAACAGCGAATGATCTGGATGACAGGAGGTGCACTGCTGCTCGTTATCCTTATCGTGATCGTCCAGCAATTTATGACGTCAATGACCTCGGCATCTCCCATAACAGAGGAAGAGGCCAGGGAACTCATTAATGAACGTTACCCGAACAGCGAAGTATTAACGGTTGAAGAAACCGCCGATTTATTTGATTTTACCTTTAAAACAAATGCGGGTGAATATCAGCTTCGCCTGAACCGCGAAGATGGCTCCATCGCTTCCCTGGAACCTGTATCTGTAAACGCACAGGACGATCAGCCAATCGAAGAGCTGCTGACTGAAGAGCAGATCAGAGAAAAGGCAAATGCTGAAAAGAGCGGAGAGATCACAAACGTTGAATTACTCAATGAAGGTGATAGTCCTCAATATAAAGCTACAATTGAGGAAGGAAATACAAGAACCATTTTATATCTGAATGCTGTAACGGGCGAAGTGGATACGACAGAGGGAGAGACGATTGAGGAGGCTCCACCGTCTGAAGCGCCGCCGGCAGAACCGGAGCCGGCTAAAATCATAACAGCTGACGAGGCGGGTAATATCGCGCTGACAGCTGTTGCCGGTGAGATTGATGATATTGAGCAAGGGGAGAGCAACGGTGTGCCGTATTATCTTATTGAAATCGAAACAGAAGAAGATGACGCCACCGTCCAGATAAACGCCATCTCAGGAGAAGTCATCAATATCACATGGGATGATTAATTTTAAAACGCATCAATTAGTGTGACTGTAAAACCGGGCCGTGATGCATCCTTTCCTTGGTCGAGCCAATCTGTCTCATAGGTCGAATACTGCCGCATAGAGTCTTCGAAATGTCCCGTATCAATTGTTAAATCGCTTTTTCGAGATCAGAAGGGGAGATAAAGAAAATACTTAAACAAAAGAGCGTGTCAGGATGAATGACTCGCTCTTTCATAAATGCTAATCGCCAGATAAAGGAAGCACAATCTTTATCGTGGTTCCATGGTTTACTTTACTTTTTACGCGGATTTCTCCGCCGTGGGAGTGAATAATCCGGTCTGAAATGACGAACCCGAGGCCGGTTCCATTTTCTTTTGTTGTAAAAAACGGATCTTTAATTTTCTGAAGCACTTCCGGTTCCATGCCTGTTCCTGTATCCGTAATGCTGATTTCAATTGCAGGATGTTGACGGTAAATGGCCTGTAAGACTTCAATCTTGATATAGCCACCGGCAGGCATCGCATCAGCTGCATTTTTAAAAATGTTGAGCAGTACCTGCTTTAACTGATTTTCATCTCCGTGCAGAAATACCGGAGACGTATCCCAGGTTTGTTCAACCTGAATATTTTTAAGATGGAGCTCTGTTTCAAATAGAGTCAGCGTAGTTGAAATCAATTCTTCAAGTGAAACCTGTTTATAAATGTCTGCCTGAGGTTTGGCGAGGACAAGAAACTCGCTGATAATCAAATTAATGCGCTGAATTTCTGCTTCCATGACTTTAGTATAGGTCGGGTACGGGTTATTGGAGTCTTCATTCATCATTTGCAGGAAACCGGAAATGACGGTTAACGGATTTCTGATCTCATGTGTAACACCTGCCGCAATTTCTCCTGCAAGAGACAATTTTTCTGATTGGATCATATACTTTTCGGTTTCCACTTTATAAGAAACATCACGAATGATGGCCGACATGGCAATCACCTGATCATCGTCATCGAAAATCGGTGATAAGGTAATTTCGACATCCACAAGCGAGCCATCGCGCCGCTGATCTTTTGTTCTGAAGGTCGAGAAGCTTTCTCCCTGCATCATTCGCTGTGTTCGATCAGATGCTTCCTCCAGTCTTTCTTTTGGTACAATCGGCAGGCGTTTTCCGATCGCCTCTTCTTTTGCCCATCCGTAAATCTTTTCAAATGCAGGGTTAACTTCAACAATGATCTCCTCAAGGTTATAAACAATGATGGCATCCTGGGCATGCTCAAACAATAAATTCTGATAGCCTTTTTTGGAGGTCAGTTCTTTTTTTGCCTGCGTTTCTTCCTGCTTGAGTCTTTTATGGATCTGCTGAATATAGGATGTATAAATCAAAAGAAACGTGGTCAGTAAAATAAGAAACAACAGCAGGTATAACAGATCTGCGCGGCGGAAGCTTTCAGAGATCTCATTGAAATGTGTCAGGAAAAAATAACTGATTAAAACAGAAGAGAGACTGCTCGAAATCATCAGCACTTTTCTGTTTAAATAAAACGACGACGCCAATATCCCAAAAAAGAAAAAGAGTATATTAACCAATAGCGGGTAATTAAGATTGAAGTACAAAATGTATAAATATAGTCCGCCAAGCACGATCCACATCCCAATAACCGGCTGTTTGATCAACAGGACGAGTGCGGTTGTGAATGAAATGATGATAAACCCATGAGGCTGAAGGGATTGTTCGATCCGCTGGTCAACTATAAAAAAAGACAGTACTTGAAGACCGTAAGCGATCCATAATATAAAAAGCATTCTCTTATTTCTTTCTGTAATAAATTGCTCTTCAGACATTTTTTCACCTCTCTTAAAACAGGATGATTCGACCACCCTGTGCAGATTGTATTTTATTTTGTCTATAGTACACTATACTAGAATATAGTAATAAGCGAAAAGCCTAACTCAGGGGGATTCTTATGTATACACCAAATACCAAAGAAACAATGAATTTATTAAAAGACCTGGTCTTAATCCCAAGTCCATCCGGCAATACATACGACATTATTCAATTTATACAAAAATGGCTTAAAGAACGTCATGTTCCGTCGAGGATCACTAATAAAGGCGGGCTCATTGTGACGCTTCATGGAGAGGATACTTCCCTCCACAGAGTGCTGACGGCGCACGTAGATACGCTCGGCGCTATGGTGAAAGAAATAAAATCAGATGGAAGACTGAAGCTTTCAATGATCGGCGGCTTTCGCTGGAATGCGGTTGAGGGAGAATATTGCTCAGTCGAGACCACGACAGGAAATCGCTTCAGAGGAACGATTCTGATGCATCAGGCATCCGTACACACATATAAAGATGCAGGTTCGGCTGAAAGAAGTGAACAGAATATTGAAGTGCGTCTCGATGAAGTCGTCCACTCGAAAAAAGATACAGAGGATCTTGGGATTTCTGTGGGGGATTTTGTTTCATTTGATCCTCGTCCTGAAATCACCAAAAGCGGATTTTTCAAATCTAGACACATTGATGATAAGGCAAGTGTTGCCATGCTTTTAAAAGTCATCGAATCTATTGTGGAAAATAAAGAAACGCTTCCTTATACAACCCATTTTATTATTGCGAACAATGAAGAAATCGGTTACGGTGGAAACTCGAACATTCCTGTTGAGACCGTTGAGTATCTGGCGGTTGATATGGGTGCACTCGGTGATGGACAGGCTTCAGATGAATTTACGGTTTCAATCTGCGCAAAAGACAGTTCAGGCCCATACCATTACGGACTAAGGAAACATCTGGTCAGATTAGCCGAGGAGCATCAGATTGATTATAAAATTGATTTGTATAACTATTACGGCTCAGATGCTTCAGCGGCAGTCCGTTCAGGTGCAGATATTAAGCACGCATTGATCGGTGCTGGGGTTGATGCTTCCCACGCAAATGAACGGACGCATGAAAAGTCCCTTTATCATACTGAATCACTGATCAGCCGGTATGTATTCTCACAATTGGCTGAATAACAGGAAACCATATTAAGACGAGCGAGGATTACTTATGAAAACGACAACACTTTTTCATTCATTAAAGATAATTAAACAAATTGGAGAGCTGCCTGAAAGAATTACGTCTCTTGAAACTGACTCAAGGAAGGTGCTTGCAGGTTCAGTCTTTATCTGTATTAAAGGATATACAGTGGATGGACATGACTATGCACGCCAGGCTGCAGAAAATGGAGCAGCAGTTATCGTTTCTGAAAAGGAGCTGGATCTTGAAGGAGCTGCCACTCAAATCGTTGTAAAAAGCACTGAGCGGACGCTAGCTATTTTGGCTGACCGGTTCTTTCAGTCACCTTCAGAAAAAATGACCGTCTTTGGTGTCACAGGCACAAACGGGAAAACATCCGTAACGAATCTGATCCATGCATTGCTGAAAGCTTCCGGGCAAAAAGCTGCACTATCTGGGACAATCGGCTTCAACCTTGACGGTGAGCTGCACCAGAGTGCAAATACAACGAGCGATCTTCTCACGACTCAGAGAATGATGCAAACAGCCATTGACCACCGGATTCCAAATATGATTTTTGAAGTGTCTTCACACGGTCTGGTGGAAGGCCGGCTCTGGGGTGTTGACTTTGATGTAGCGGTCTTCACAAATCTAAGTCATGATCATCTCGATTACCACGGGACGATGGATCATTACGGCTATGCCAAGGGACTCCTGTTTTCACAGATGGGGCAGGATTTATCCAAAGATAAAGCAGTTGTCCTTAATCTTGATGATGAGTGGTTTGAACGTTATGCCCAAATGACACCATTTGATGTGATCAGCTACAGCATGGAGAGACCTGCTGACTTTTATGCTGAAAATATAGAGTACTTATCAGACCGTACGCTATATACACTTCATTCTCCAGACGGCGTGTATCAGCTTGAAACACAGCTTCTTGGAACCTTTAACGTTTCAAACACACTGGCAGCAATTGCAGCACTCTATGCAAAAGGCTATAAGGTCAGTGAGCTGGTTGAACACCTTCGTACCATTGCCCCGGTTTCAGGTAGAATGGAGAGGGTACCAACGGATGCGCCTTTATCAATTTATATTGACTATGCCCATACACCTGATGCCATTGAAAAAGCCATTAAATCGGTTATGCCGTTTAAGAAAAACCGGATCCTGTTTTTAATTGGTACCGGAGGCAACCGCGATAAATCCAAGCGGCCGGCTATGGCAGAAATGGCCTCACTCGCAGATTACGTTGTTCTGACAACAGATGACCCGCGCTATGAGGACTATGACAGCATCACAGGCGATCTTGAAAAAGGAATGACTCACAATCAATACGCATGCATCGGTGATAGAGGAGAGGCTGTCCGTCACCTCATGCAACAGGCAGAACCGGACGATATCATTATCTTCGCAGGAAAGGGTCACGAAGACTATCAGATTATCGAAAACACCAAATACCCACACAGTGACAGTGGCATCGCACTTGAAGTCATAAAAGAACGCTTCTGAATTCAGTCATATATTTAGTAGACTTTATATTAAAAGGACCGAAACTAATCTGGTCCTTTTAACTACCTGCAAAAAACATCCGCATGATTATTGACTTAAAAAGGGTCAGGGACATCCGCAGACTCCTACGGCAGAGGAGCGACAGGTGAGACAGTGCAGTGCGTAGCGCAAGCTGGCTCACCGCGCGGCCACAGAAAAGCGAAGGCGACTCGTCCAGCCCCGACAAGCATAAGGCGAAGATGAAAAGAGGGCTGATCTTCGCCCTCTTTCATCTTTGACTTATGACCTCGAGGGGCTAGTCGCCGCAGCTGGACAAAGGAAAGCGGAGGATGTCCCTGACCCGATTTATAATAACCCGCTATTTAAAAAAGCGTCACAACCTTATGAGTTGTGACGCTTTTTCGGTACATATCTGTAAAAAAATAACCTCTGAGAATTAGAAGAACATACCTGCAATCGCAGCGGATAGCATTGAAGCAAGCGCTCCGGCTGCAACAGCACGAATACCCATACGCGCAATATCAGGACGTCTGTTAGGTGCAAGGTTACCAAGACCACCCAATAGAATCGCAAGTGAAGAAATGTTTGCGAATCCACAAAGAGCAAACGTAATGATTGCAACTGACTTTTCAGAGAACTGATCAATCTCAGGTGCAAAGCTCGCATAAGCTACAAACTCATTCAGAACAAGCTTCTGTCCAATGAAGTTACCCGCACGGATCGCTTCATCCCAAGGAATACCAATCGCAAACGCAAGTGGTGCAAAGACATAACCAAGGATCAGCTCAATAGAAAGCTGGTCAAATCCAACAAGACCACCAATTCCACCTAAAATACCGTTCAGCAAAGCAATGAGAGCGATAAAGGCAATAAGCATCGCACCAACATTTAATACAAGCTGCAGCCCAGTTGCAGCACCGCGTGCAGCCGCGTCAACCACGTTCGAAGCTTCTTCATCGGCTTCCATATTAAAATCTTCAGGGTCAGGACGATTATCTGTTTCAGGTACAAACATTTTTGCCATCACAAGACCAGCCGGAGCGGCCATGAAGCTCGCAGCTAATAAATATTCAAGTGGTACACCAAGCAATGAATATCCAATCAGAACAGAACCTGCTACCGAAGCAAGTCCACCTGTCATAACGGCAAACAGTTCAGAATCAGTCATTTTAGCAATGTAAGGTTTAACAACAAGAGGTGCTTCAGTTTGTCCTACGAAGATATTTGCAGCAGCAGACATGGACTCAGCTTTTCTTGTGCCAAGTAACCATGATAGTCCGCCACCAAGAATTTTAATGACAAACTGCATGATCTTTAAGTAGTAAAGAACCGAGATTAAAGACGAGAAGAAAATAATAATCGTCAACACGTTAATCGCAAATACAAATCCGCCTTCCTGCTGCTGATAAGCAAATCCGCCTAATACGAAGTCAATACCGGCATTCGCATAACCAATGATGTTATTGACACCAAAAGTTAATGCTTCAAGGAAGCTCGCTCCAATACTCGTTTGGAGAACGAGAAAGGCAAATGTCAGCTGAATTGCAAGCCCGACTAATACCGGACGCCACTTGATGCTCTTACGGTTATTAGAAAAGAGGAAAGCGATTCCAAGAATGGTCACAATACCAGCTAATCCCCAGAGAATATTCATTATTTTACAGCTCCTATCTTATTTATATGCGCATTCTTGTCAAAATGCTGATATCATTCTACAATGCAAATGCAAGCGTTTCAATATCCGTCACAGAAACGTCAATAAAAGTATGATGTCTGACATCAGAGGAGATGAACTACTTGAAAATTAGAAAAAGCTATGGTTCAAACGGACAAAGGTCCGTATTTATTCATGAAAACAGAAAAGAGGAAACGATCCTGATCGCGATACCATCTGTCCATTGGTCCTACTTGTACAAATACGAGGAATCTGGTGAAGAAACCAGCCGGAACATTAGAGAATCATTAGAAAAGGTCATGACACAGGAAGAAGCAAGTGAACTGAGCCAGAGAATTAAGCAGTGGACGTCTGAAATGTAAAGTTTCTTAAAACAAACAGACCTGCACCTGCTATCCGTGAACGGGTAGCAGGTGCAGGTCCGTCACATTCTTTGAAAATGCGAAATTACTAAGCTGCTGAATCTGATTTTAATTCAGTATACACAACCATCCGGTCAACATAATTTCTTATGTCACGATCAAAATAACCGGTACATGTAATCAGGTTCAGTTTTTCTTTAGAGGATACGCCGAATATTTCCTGAATTGGCGCTTCATTGCGGTCATAAATTTCGGTTTTCGTTACAACGTAAGTGAGCATTTTTCCCGATTCATCGTAAACATGAATTTCGTCACCTTCAGTAAGTTCCTTCAGATCCCAAAAGACAGCAGGTGCTTTTTCGCTGTCTACATGTCCTGCAAGGACTGCGTTCCCTTTTTGCCCCGGTTTATATCCAGGTTCATACCAGGCGACTTCTTCACCGTTATCAGGTACTGCCATGCCACCAGACTCCGGATCTAATCCATAAGGGTTAATGACTGCATCAACGTTGATAGCCGGAATCACTAATCTTGAAGGGGTAATCGTCTGTTGTTGAGCGGCAAGAAAAGGATTGGGTGCATCTGAAACCTGAATCCGGTTTTCGTTCTGCTCCTGTTCTTCCTGAACAGCGGTTGATTCTGTCTCACTTTCTGCAGCCGGAGCGGTTTCAGGTTCTGCAGAAAAAGGTTGATCGCCTGCTGAGCATGCACTCAGCAGGAAGATCAACCCGATTAATAAAGCTTTAATTTTCATTTAATTAGTTATTGTGAGCACGTCTGCGTACTGCGAAAACAATAACCGCTCCACCCATTAATGCAGCTGCTGCAGCATATAGCATGAATGAATTGTTTTCCTCAGCAGCCATTCCACCCATACCTGTTTCAGGCATTTCAGATGGCATAGCGTTTGCAGCTGGTGCAGTTAATACTAATGCTTCAATGCTGTCAAGTGTGTTTACAGCATATACACTGTAAGCCATTCCAGCTTCAAGCTGAGTTCCTGAAAGGTCAAGAACCTGGTCACCTTCTGGAGTACGTACTTCAAGGTCATAAGATCCAGCTTCCAGCTCAGCAAAATCAGTTACAGCAGGGAATTCAGCTCCGCTGAATACAGCGTCTCCACCGATTAGACCTACATCAACTGCAGGTGCATCAGGTGAGAAGTGTCCTGCACGAACTTTTGTCATGCCTTCGCCAATTGTCAGATCGTCCTGAGTTACGTTAAGTGAAATGCTGTCAAGAGTTCCGATTGCAGATGCAGTGTAGTACATTCCGCTTTCAACAGTTAATGTTTCAGAAATAACAGCCGTTTCTGTGTCGCCTGCCGGGAAGATTTCCACTTCATGGTCACCAGCAGGTAGTGCTAAGTAATCTGTGTAATCTTTGAATGCCGCGCCTTCAACTACTGCTTCACCATTTACATAGACGTCAACAGCCGGTGCGTCTGGAGATGCGTGAAGGATTCTAACCCAACCTTCTCCACCTTCATGGTTGTCAGCAAGAGCTGCGCCTCCCATCATAGCCATCATCATGACAGCCGCTAACAATGAGCCTAACAATTTCTTCACATTTTCCACTCTCCTTGTTTTTTTGTTCGTACAGCTTTTGTACAATTTATTTATACAACGTGTACAGTTTTTCTTCAATTCTGAATGTGCTTTTTTCTGTTGACTGAGTGTTAGTATGTGCTGAAAGTGAGATTGCATTCTCTTCTTTGAACTACTATTATGGATGAAGGAATGAAATGAAGAGAGGAAATAAAATCATGACATTAAAAGAAGAAGTTTTATCCAGAAGGACTTTCGCGATTATTTCTCACCCGGATGCAGGGAAAACGACATTAACTGAGCAGCTTCTATTGTTTGGTGGAGCCATCAGGGCAGCGGGAACAGTAAAAGGGAAAAAGTCAGGAAAGTTTGCCACTTCCGACTGGATGGAGATAGAAAAGCAGCGTGGCATTTCAGTAACATCATCTGTCATGCAGTTTGATTATAATGGAAAAAGAATTAATATCCTTGATACACCCGGACACCAGGATTTCAGTGAGGATACGTATCGTACTCTAATGGCGGTTGACAGTGCTGTCATGATTATTGATGCAGCAAAAGGGATTGAAGCACAAACACTGAAGCTTTTCAAAGTATGTAAAATGCGTGGTATTCCGATTTTTACATTTGTCAATAAGCTTGACCGTCAGGGAAGAGAGCCGCTTGAGATTATGGAAGAGCTTGAAGAAGTCTTAGGAATTGAATCATATGCGATGAATTGGCCGATTGGAATGGGGAAAGAGTTTTTAGGCATTTACGATCGTCATCATCACCGTATTGAACAGTTCCGAACGGATGAAGCAGATCGTTTTCTTCCATTAAACGAAGAAGGTGAACTCGAAGGAGATCATACCATTAAAGAATCTTCATTATATGATCAGGCACTTGAGGATATAATGCTGCTAAATGAGGCTGGTAATGAATTCACGGAAGA
This sequence comes from Jeotgalibacillus aurantiacus, assembly GCF_020595125.1. Lineage (NCBI taxonomy): Bacteria > Bacillati > Bacillota > Bacilli > Caryophanales > Caryophanaceae > Jeotgalibacillus > Jeotgalibacillus aurantiacus. The sequence continues at coordinate 740,864 of NZ_JACNMS010000002.1, read as the reverse complement.
AAGACTTGCCAATGGCGAAGTAACACCGGTGTTTTTCGGGAGTGCCCTCACAAATTTCGGTGTTCAGACATTTCTGGAAACCTACCTTGAATTTGCCCCGTCACCGCAGCCGCGTGAAACAGATATCGGCAGCATAGATCCTGTCAGTGAAGAATTTTCAGGTTTCATCTTTAAAATTCAGGCAAACATGAACCCTGCCCACCGTGACCGGATTGCTTTCCTTCGTATCTGCTCCGGCCAGTTCGAAAGAGGAATGCCTGTCCAGCTTAGCCGGACAGGAAAAACGATTAAACTGAGCTCATCCACATCATTTCTGGCAGATGACCGGAACACAGTCGATAATGCAGTAAGCGGAGATATTATCGGTATTCATGACACCGGAAACTACCAGATCGGTGATACGCTGACCGGCGGTAAAAGAAGCTATCAGTTCGAAAAGCTTCCTCAGTTCACTCCTGAACTCTTCATGAGGGTAACGGCGAAAAACGTGATGAAGCAAAAACATTTTCATAAAGGAATCAATCAGCTCGTTCAGGAAGGTGCCATCCAGCTCTACCGCACACTCAGAACAGAAGAAGTGATCTTGGGAGCAGTCGGTCACCTCCAGTTCGAAGTTTTCGAACACCGCATGAAAAATGAATACAACACGGATGTTATGATGGAAAACATCGGATCAAAGATGGCAAGGTGGATTGAAAACGAAGAAGACATTAAAGACTCCATGTCATCTCAAAGAAGCCTGCTCGTAAAAGACCGCTACGACAAACTCGTCTTCCTTTTCGAAAACGACTTCGCCATGAGATGGTTCTCAGACAAACACCCGGAAATCAAATTATACAGCCTGCTTTAATCAAGACTGAACTTTAAATTATTTTGAATGATAAATTTACATGCATAGTGCCTTGGTCATCCCTTTCACTTTCGGAAGGATGGCCAAGGCATATTTTTTCGAAAAACAAAATTTATTTCAATAAATCAAAGTGGAGGGGACATCCGAAGACTCCTGTGGCGGAAAGGGACAGGTGAACCCGACTGTGCGAAGCGCAGGCGGGTTCACCGCCCGGCCACGGAAAGCGTAGGATGTCCCCTCCACGATTTTAAAAAACTATGCATTTTGAAGTTGAAACATTTCATTAAAGAGTTGTTTCAACTTCAAAATGCATATAATCAAATTTACTCACCTCAAAAAAATCCTGAAAAATTCACAAAAAAAGTATTATCATTTTACTAAATAGGAATAAAGTATGTATATATAGGGTAGATGTATAAAAGTTAAAGCAATAAATAAGGGATGGGGAGTGACAGTAAAGATGAAATCACAATGCGTTCACTGTGGAGTATCTGTCAGCTTTGATGACAAAGGAACTTTTTACGTTAAGGCTAATGAAAGTGAGATCTCAAGACTGAGCTTCGACTTTGATCATGATAAAGGTATTTTTTACCGCGACTATACAAGCCTGAAGGAAATAGAAATGATACTCGCAGAAATGGAAGAGAAGCTTGACGCTGAAATTCAATGTGGCGTTTCAAGCAATGGTCATCTTACACGCTTTATGCCTATGCACTTATTTTCAGTAAGGCTGAGACATAGAAATACAGTACATTTCATTCAGCATGGCAAAATGGTCAGCCATCTGCAGCCAATTATGGATATTAAAAATGGAGAGCTGTATGGCTATGAATCACTGCTGCGTGCTGATAAAAATGAAAATCCTATATCTCCTTACGAGCTGTTTCAGGTGGCAAACGCCGCTGAAATGCATTCACTCCTGGATCAAAGAGCAAGAGAAGAAGCCATTAAGGCAAGAAAAGACAAAATTGACCCTGGCGTAAAGAGCTTTATCAACTTTCTGCCGTCAACCATTTATAACCCTGAATTCTGCCTCCGCCACACGTTTCAGATCGTCAATAAATATCATGTGGATCCGAGAGATCTTGTTTTTGAAGTGGTAGAAACAGAAAAAATCAAAGATGTCGATCATTTAAAGAAAGTTTTTCAGACTTATAAACGTGAAGGAATGAAAGTAGCGCTTGACGATGTTGGAGCCGGCTTTTCAACAATCGAAATGTTAGAGATGCTGGAACCTGATTATGTGAAAATTGACCGGTCATACGTTTCATTCTGTGATCAGGATCATCAGAAGCAGGATTTTCTTCACCGTGTGTACCAAACTTCTGAACAACTTGGTATAAAGGTGCTTGCTGAAGGCATGGAAAGAAATGAAGAACTGGAAGTGTGTAAAAAAATCGGTTTTGATCTCGGGCAGGGTTACCTGATCGGAAAGCCTTCAGAAAAAGCGATCATACCGGAGCTTAAAAAACCGTTTGCATCCTAAAAAGACTTGACTGACCGTACAAATATGTTAATATAGCAGTATTCTTTATCGCTTAAAAGCGTTTAAGTGAAACAGTATATTGCGATGATCCGGCAGACGGAGTAGATGTAAACAGGCAAAAAGCAGAGACTGAGTGGCTGGTGGAAACTCAGGCCTTTTTATCATCGAATTACACCTGCTATAATGGATGTACGATTCAGTAAAGAGAGCGAAAGCTAATTTGGGTGGTACCGCGGAGAAACCTTCGTCCCAGTGTTAAGGGATGAGGGTTTTTTCTGTATTTTAAGGAGGATGTTTTATGGAGAAAATTAAAGGTGCAATGACACCAACACTTGGAGAAGCAATAGGATTGATTGCAGTTATTATAGGAGTGATGTCAGTTTCAATGATCGGATTTGGGGCGGTTCCACACATACCGATGATTGGATCTATCATCATCTTATTCATATATGGATTAGTTAAGAGAGTACCGTTTAAGCAAATGCAAACAGGGTTGGCTGAAGGTACTGCCTCGGGAATTAATGCTGTCTTTCTCTTTCTTTTTATCGGGTTACTGATTAGCGCTTTATTAATTTCAGGTGCAATTCCTACGTTAATGTTTTACGGCCTTGCCATGGCAGAATTGCCTTTTTATTTTGCCATTGTATTTGCCGTTACTTCTATCATTGGAATTAGTATTGGAAGCTCGTTAACGACAGCTGCAACACTTGGCGTTGTATTTATCAGCATTTCTTCTGCGCTGGATGTCTCGCTTGCCATTACAGCAGGTGCAGTTGTGTCAGGTGCATTTTTCGGGGACAAAATGTCACCATTATCTGATACGACCAACCTTGCTTCAACGGTAGTGGGAGTTGATCTGTTTGAACACATTAAAAATATGTCATGGACAACGGTACCTGCTTTTATCATTTCTATTGTCATGTTTATGATTCTTTCTCCCGGACGATCAGCTGCAACGAGTGAAATTGAGCTGATCAGAAGTGCCCTGGAGCAGTCCAATCTGATCCATCTATACAGTTTGTTGCCGATTATTCTGCTGTTTATTCTGGCTCTTCGGAAGGTGCCTGCACTGTTATCTCTGATCATGACAAGCCTTTTCAGTATCGCACTTTCTTATATTCATACCTCAACTCCCGCTGAACAGCTTTTCGGCATTTTGTTCTCAGGCTATTCTGCAGATACGGGAAATGAAGCTGTTAACTCATTGCTTTCAAGGGGCGGACTGGAGTCTATGTTCTTTACAATTTCACTTGTTCTGTTAGCACTTGGCCTGGGTGGAATGCTATTTAAAACGGGTATTATCCAAAAAATGTTTTCAACCATCCGCTCAGATGGAAACCAGGGAAAGGTTCTGCTGCAGGCGGGTACAACAGCTGTTGGCACAAATGTGCTTGTAGGAGAGCAGTATTTATCCATCCTTTTAACAGGTGAAACATTTGCCAAAAGAGTGGATGAATCGGGACTGAAACGAAAAAATCTTTCAAGAGTACTGGAAGATGCGGGTACGGTCATTAATCCGCTTGTACCATGGGGTGTTTGCGGTGTGTTTTTAACAGATGTTCTCGGAGTGGCGACATTGGATTATCTTCCGTTTGCCTTCTTTTGTTTGATCTGTCCGCTGCTGACAATCGTGTTCAGTGTAACAGGCTGGACCCTGACAAAAGCTGATTAATTAAAAGCATTTGATCATATTGTGAACAACCGTATTTAAAATTGATAAACGACACACGAGTCAGTATAGTGAAAGATAGAGTAAAATGCTGGTTTTGTGTAATCAGCGGAAGGGGCGTTAACCGTTGAATCTAAGTCAATTTTCAATTAAGCGGCCGGTGTTCACCATTGTCACAATGCTGCTTGTTATTTTACTGGGAACCATCTCTCTTACAAGGATCCCAATTAAACTGATCCCGGACATCAGTCCGCCTGTTGCGGTGGTCGTAACCTCATATCCAGGGGCTGGACCGACAGAGGTACTTGAAAAAGTAACGAAGCCGATTGAGTCACAGGTCGCGCTGCTGCCGGGTCTAAAAAATGTTTCATCTACATCTGAAGAAGGATCAAATCTGGTCTTTTTGGAATTTGACTTTGCAACGGATATAGATGAGATCGAAAGTGATATCCAGCAGGCTGTCTCTCAGGTAGAGGTGCCTGAAGGAGCAAATGATCCGCGGGTGCTGAAATTTGATCCATCTCAGTTTCCGGTCATTCAGCTCAGCCTTCGTTCTTCTGATACTGAAACAGATATCAGAGAGCTTGCTGAAGAACTTGAACTTGAGTTGACCAGAACAGAAGGTGTCGCAAGTGTAGACATTTCCAATTCACTTGCAGAAGAAGTCCGCATTCAGCTCGATCAGGATCAGCTGCAGGAATTCGGTCTTTCACAAAACGATGTTCTGCAAACGATTCAATCAAATAATGTATCCTTCCCGGGAGATCCCGTTGAAACAGACGGTAAAAATCTCACTACCCGTATATTAAGTACGTTGACGTCTGTTGAGGATATTGAAGCATTGCCTATTACCGTAGATCCGGTTTCCGGTGAAGATATCACGGTCGCTGATGTTGCGGAAGTGACGTTTGGTGAGGCGGAGCAGAACGTGATTACACGGGCCAATGATGAACAGGCTGTTTTGATCAGCGTACTGCAGGAATCAGATGCAAATACAGCTGACGTGTCCACAGCTTTTAAGGAATCACTGGATGAATTACTTGCTGAAGACCGATATGAATCAATCACAGCAGATGTGTTGTTTGACCAGGGGGATTATATACAGCTGGCAATCGGCAACATCGGAAATTCACTGATTGTCGGTGGACTGTTTGCCATGATTGTCCTGTTTCTTTTTTTAAGAAATGTAAAAAGTCCAATCATTATCGGGGTTGCGATTCCTTATTCAGTAATCGTAACGTTTGTGCTGATGTTTTTCTCTGACTTTTCATTGAACATCTTTACACTAGGTGCATTAGCACTCGGAATCGGGATGCTTGTCGATAACTCTATTGTTGTACTTGAAAACATTTACAGGCACCTGTCAATGAAAAAAGAACCTAAAACAGCAGCTGCTGATGGAGCGAAAGAGGTTGCAGGTGCCATTACGGCATCTACCTTGACGACAGTGGCAGTTTTTGTGCCGGTTGTCTTCATTGAAGGATTGATCGGAGATCTGTTCACTGAGTTCGCATTGACCATTTCATTCAGTTTATTTGCTTCACTGGTTGTGGCATTGACCGTTGTACCGATGCTTGCGAGTAAGCTGCTTAAGGAACCAAAGGAAAACCTGGAGAAAATCCGCAGGGAATCCGGTTTTCTGAGAAGATTCAATGAAACGGTCAAATGGTCTTTACGTAAACGCTGGATTCCAATTTTAATCATGATTGGCTTGCTTGGGGTTGGAGGATACGGCATATCTACTGTAGGGACACAATTCCTGCCTGCAACGGACGAAGGTTTCTTCAGTATCCGTGTCAACCTTGAAAATGGAACGGCCATCGAAGAAACTGAACGGGTAGTAGCAGCCATTGAAGAGGAACTTCGTCAGGAGGAATCCATCGATGTATATGTCAGCCAGATCGGACAAACACAACAAGGTTCATTTGACGGAGGTGCTGACGGTTCGATTGCAGATATTTCTGTGAAAATGGTTCCTTTAGGTGAACGTGACCTGTCAGTATTCCAGCTCATTGAAAATATTACAGATGACATTGAGGATGCTGCACTGGCTGTAAATGAAACAGCTGAAGTATCTGCATCATTGCAGACTGCTACCGGAACTTCACCGCAGACACTGTCATTTGATGTGCGTGATACGGATGAAAGCCGCCTCGATGAATCAGTGGCACGCATAGAGGAAGCATTGCTCGAAATGGATGCGATTACCGAAGTCGAAACGGACCTTGAAGATACGGTTGAAGAAGTACAGCTTGAAATCAACCGTGATGAAGCAAGAGAGTATGGATTTGTACCTGCTCAAATCGCTCAGGAAGTAAATGCTGTTACGAGAGGAACACTTGCTACGCAGATTATTACAGACGACTCACAGGTTTACAGTGTTTTTATTCAGTATGAGGAAGAAATAGCGAATACGCTTGAAGGACTTGAGCAGCTGGCGCTCCGTGCACCGAGCGGTCAGTTTGTTGAACTGCAGGAGCTGGCTGATATTACGATTGCAGAAGGACCAGTGTCCATTCAGCGTATTGATCAGCAGTCAGCAGTTGGATTTACGGCAACCTATACCTCTGCTACAAACCTTGGTGCTATTTCAACTGAAGTGGATGAGGTCATTGCTGATCTTGATCTGCCTGAAGAAACGGAAGTAGTATTTGGAGGAGACCGTGAGTTACTTGAGGATTCCATTAACGATATGCTTTTAGCCGTTGTGCTGGCGATCGTTCTTGTTTATTTTGTGATGGCTGCACAGTTTGAATCCTTCAAATATCCATTTGTTATCATGTTTACAGTGCCGCTATCCGTTATTGGCGTTGCGATTGCCCTGTTTGTCACACAGACTCCGGTGAGCGTAACCGCGATTATCGGTTTACTTGTTCTGTCAGGTATTGTTGTTAATAATGGGATTGTTCTTGTTGATTACATTAATCAGCGAAAAGCTTCAGGAATGAGCAGTTATGACGCCATTGTCACCTCAGTACGCGACCGTGCAAGACCGATTCTGATGACTGCACTGACAACGATTCTAGGTCTGGTACCACTGGCTGCAGGAATCGGTGAAGGGACCGAGATAAACCAGCCGATGGCGATTACAGTTATTGGCGGTTTAATCAGCTCAACGTTCCTGACACTGTATATCGTTCCGATTGTATACAGTTTTGTAGATAAAGAAACAAGAAGAATGAATAAAAAGAATAAAACTGCACCAAATACAACGACTGAATAAAACCGTTTTGCTGCAGTAAAATGAATAAGTGCCTGAAAACCGTTGTTTTTATAGTGAGTAATATGACGCCTCCATTATGATGGGTGTATGATTTCGCTATCTATTAACAACGCGGTTTTCAGGCGCTTTTGTTATTTGAATCAATTGAAAAAGATCTGCAGCTGATTCGTACATACCAGCTTGATTTTGTATAATAACACCAAGGGGGAATGTGAATTGAAAACCGGTTATTTTGTGACAGGATTTCCAGGCTTTTTGAGCGAGCAGCTTTTAAAGGAATGGATTTCAGGAAGTGGGTCAAAAAGCATTTATCTGCTCGTCATGCCGTCTATGCAAAAACAGGCTTCAGAACGACTGGAAGAATTGAAAAAAATCAATGAATCCGAATCTGTCTTTCATATTGTGCAGGGGGATATTACAAAACCGGAATTGGGGATGACGCATTCGGCATCAGCGTATCTGAAAGATAAAATTCATTATGTGTGGCACCTGGCTGCTGTATACGATCTTGCTGTGCCAAAATCCACGGCATTTCAAGTGAATGTTACAGGAACGCACCATGTTAACGAGTGGGTGCGTACACTCCCAAATATCAGGAGATACGTTTATTTCAGCACTGCCTATGTCGCAGGTAAGAGAAATGGTGTCATTAAAGAAACAGAGCTGATCAGACCTGACGCGTTTCGGAATCATTATGAACATTCAAAGTTTGAGGCGGAAGTACTTGTTGAAAAAATGAAATCGGAAGTTCCTGTGACCATTATCAGACCTGCTATCGTCAAAGGCTCAACCAAAAGTGGAGATACGACAAAGTTTGACGGGCCCTATTATCTTATGAATATCATTGATAAAGTAAAGTCCATTCCTGTTATTCCGTATATGGGGAAAAGCAGCGCTAAATTAAATGTGGTTCCGTACGACTATGTCATACAGGCAGCAAACTATCTGGCACATCTACCTGAAGGAGAAGGGAAAACCTATCATTTAACTGATCCGAATCCATACCCTGCCAGGGAAGTATACCGGTTTATTATGCAGGAGCAGGCTGGCAGAACACCTTCTTTTACGATGCCTGTAAAAGCAGTTCAGTTAACATTATCGATTCCTTCTGTACGAAAATATATAAAAGCTGAAAAGGAAGGGCTTGATTACTTCTTTTGGGAAGCTGAGTTTGATCAGAGTCAGTCAGAGAAAGATCTGCGACAGTCGGGGATAGAATGTCCGGATTTTCTAAAAGCGATTCCATCGATGGTCCGTTTTTACGAGGAAAACAAGCACGACAAAAGATTTCATCGTGAAATAAAATAAAGATTGCTTTCTTTTACCAGCATGATATAATATCGTTAATCGAATATCACTCTGACAGTTGTCAAGGGGGAGTAGCTGTAGCTATGGATCGTACATAGCTAATTATGGTCGTCATGACATGAACATTGCCGTTCATCGGCCATAATGGCATTTATTTGCTTAGCAAGACCTTTGCCTTTATTAGGTGAAGGTCTTTTTTGCTGTCTAAAAAGGCGATTCGGTTAAAACAAATTTGGAGGAGATTTTATGGATGCAGCATTGTTGCTGGAATACGCATGGGTCCTGCTGATCCTGATCGGGTTAGAAGGAATTCTTGCGGCCGATAATGCGGTTGTAATGGCTGTAATGGTCAAGCATTTACCGGAAGAACAAAGAAAAAAGGCATTATTTTACGGATTATTCGGGGCGTTTGTTTTCCGGTTAGCTTCTTTATTCCTGATCGCTGTATTAATCGATGTATGGCAGGTACAGGCAATAGGAGCAGTTTATCTTCTTTATATTTCGATCAGTCATATTGTTAAGCAGATCGTTACCAAAAATGATGAACTGACAGACGCGGCTGAAGCGGAGAAAGCAGTGAAGAAAGGGTCAGGCTTCTGGATGACAGTATTGAAAGTTGAGCTCGCTGATATTGCATTTGCCATTGATTCGATGCTTGCTGCGGTTGCTTTAGCCATTACGTTACCAGCAGTTGGTGCATTTGAAATTGGCGGTATTGATGGCGCTCAATTTATCGTTATTTTCCTTGGAGGACTCATTGGTCTGATTATTATGCGTTTTGCTGCCCACTGGTTCGTTAAACTGCTTGGTAAATACCCGTTATTAGAAACAACAGCATTTTTGATTGTTGGTTGGGTAGGGGTTAAGCTTGCTGTACTAACGCTTGGGCACCCGAACCTTGCTTTAATTGACACTCATTTTCCACACTCAACAACATGGAAGCTGATTTTCTGGTCTGTTTTAGTCGTGATCGCGGTAGGAGGCTTCCTGCTTGCAAAGAAGCGTGGCGGACAGGAAAATACAAGCACTGCTCATTATTAAAATAAACACCACGGCTGTTATAGCTGTGGTGTATTTTTATACAGAAAATATAATTGTTCAATATACCCCCATAATTCAATCTTTCATCACCGAATGTTTATATAAAAGAAAGCTTTATCTTCCATTCTTCGGAATTTACCGTTACAATTCTGCTATAACAGGTTGAATTGAGGTGAAGATGGTGATTCCATTTCTTTTACTAGGTATTTATAAATTCTCAAGCCAGTCTTCACTCGAAGACAAAATCGTCGTTATTCAAAATGGAGATCAGGAATTACTTAACGAAGTACTTAAGGATTATAAGCCGTATATTAAAAAAACAGTGTCCAAAGTATGTAAAAGATATATTTATGACACAGATGATGAGTACAGTATTGGTCTCATTGCCTTCCATGAAGCCATCATGAATTATCATCCGGACCGTGGAGCTTCATTGTTAACATTTGCTGAGATTGTCATCAGAAGAAAATTGATTGATAAAATCAGAAAGGATCATAGGGAAAAAGCGGATCTGACCTATGACAAAGCGGACAGTGAAGAATCGGTAATGAAAGCTCATGAATCCTGGCAGGCGATGGAACATTTTCAGCTTGAAAACACAATTAATGAACGTAAAGAAGAGATTTTGTATTATAGTCAGGCTCTGTTACCCTATAAACTTTCGTTCAAAGAACTGGCTGAAAACGCGCCAAAACATTCAGATGCAAGGGAAAATGCGATTTTTATTGCCAGGCTCGTTCAATCAAACAAAGATTGGTTACGGGAACTGAAAGAGAAAAAAAGGCTGCCAATTAAGAAAATAGAGAAAGAAATTGATTTGAGTAGAAAAACGATTGAAAGAAACCGCAAATATATTATTGCAGTAGTTGTATTACTTGATGGAGATTTTCCGTATCTGCAGGAATATGTGAAGGAGAGTTTGCAATGAAAAAAGGATTGGTCATGGAAATACATAAACGTCATGTTGTGCTGATGACAAGAAATGGGGAGTTTTGTAAGGTTGCAAAACCTTCCGGATCTCTTTCAATAGGGGAAGAAGTAGTCTCTTATCCTCTGGAACGAAGGATCCCAGGCGGATTGTCCTCGATTGGAGCGATGGCAGCAGTTGCAATGATTATGTTTTTTCTCGTGAACCCTTACTTCAATGAGGAAACCTATGCACATATTGCTGTAGATATTAATCCGAGCTTTGAGCTGATGATTAATGAAAAAGCCGAAGTAATTCAATGGACCAGTGTGAATGAAGATGCTGAGAAATTAGAGAATCAGCTTAACCTGAACGGGGAGAGCATTCAGGAAGCAATGTCTGAAATCATTGCTGTCAGTGGTGAAGCAGGCTTTATTAATGAAAACAACGAAACGGTTACGATCTCTGCAGTTTATACAAATGAATCTTCCACTAACTTTCAAAAAGTGTTGAGAGAGAGGCTTGATGAATGGTCTGTTCAGGAAAATAAAGTGAACAACACTGCTTCCATTTCTATACAGGAAGGTGCGGTTTCAGATCTTGCTGCTGCAAAAAATCAGGGAATTTCCTTTGGTAAATTGATTACCCAAAAAAAGAATGTACTGACTATGATGCCTTTGAAAGAACAGCCTATTCTGCCTCCGCTCGAAAAGACGGAAGTGGATAAAATCTTAACAGAGACCCATGAAAAAGATGTAACAGAAGCATCTGGAATTCATGGACCTGATCACTCAGAGCAAAATGGGCAGCCTGAGGAGTCAGCTGAAAATAAAGACCACTTACCATCTGCTGCATCTCATGGGCAGAATATGAAAGAACAAAAGCAGGAACGGAATGAAGAAAGAAAAGAAGATAAACAAAAAGACGATCCAGAAAAGGCAGCCACTCCTGTAAAGACAGAAAGTGAGAGCGATCACAATAAAAATAAAGAGAACCATCATTCTGGCAACGCTAATAAAAGTCCTGATAATAAGGACAATAAAAATAAGGGCCCGGGTAATAACAATGGAAATGGAAAAAAAGAAAAAGATGAAGAACATCCCGGCAATGGTAACAAAAAAGATAAAAATGAGTGAAATCATCGTTAATTGGGAAACCGGTATTCACATTAAAAACTGTGGATACCGGTTTCTTTTTATTGAATTACGTTGTTCAGAAAAACTACATGGAAAAATCATTTCAAAACCGGTGAAAATCAGATAAGCTTAAGTATAGATTTTACGGTATTCTTTGATCCTGTAGGAAAGAGTGAACAACATGAGATTTAACGGGATTGACTGCTGTTCAGTAAGACCATGATATAGAAAATGATCAGTTACTTAATTATTGTGTTTCAGAAAGGACTTATATTATGTGGCAAAGGTTTAAAAACAGAATCAGAATGCTAAAGCCTGCTCAGTTAATAGTAGCATATTACTTTTTTGCGATCAGTTTGTCGTTTGCTTTATTAAGGTTACCGGGTGTACATAAGCCGGGACAGGAAGTTTCGCTTATTGATTCATTATTTACTGCAGTCAGTGCGGTTAGTGTAACTGGTTTGACAGTTATTTCTATTTCCGAAGAATATACGGTATTTGGCATTGTCATGGTGATGCTGATCCTCCAGTTGGGGGGGATTGGGATTATGTCTCTCGGGACCTTCGTCTGGCTTCTGATTGGGAAGAGAATAGGTCTGAGGGAAAGACAGCTGATCATGGTGGACCATAATCAGTACAATTTATCAGGAGTTGTAAAGCTGATTATTGAAATTATTAAAATTCTTCTCCTGATTGAAATAATAGGGGCTTTATTCCTGAGTGTTTATTTTACCCAGTTTTATGATACATGGAGAGAGGCACTTCTTCATGGACTGTTTGCTTCTGTTTCAGCGACTACAAACGGGGGATTTGATATAACCGGACAATCATTGATTCCATATGCAAACGATTATTTTGTTCAGATTATTACCATTTTCCTTATTATCCTTGGTGCGATCGGCTTTCCTGTTTTAATTGAATTAAAACAGTTTTTGGCGAACAAATCCGGGCATTTCAGGTTTTCACTATTTACCAAACTTACGACATTAACGTTTGGTATTTTAATGGTCGTGGGAACAGTGCTGATTTTTGTTATAGAATACAATCAACGATTTGCAGATGTCAGCTGGCATGAAGCTTTTTTCTACTCATTATTTCATTCAGTTTCTACGAGGTCCGGTGGACTTACAACACTCGATGTGAGCACTTTTTCAGAGCCTACTCAACTTGTTTTAAGTCTTTTAATGTTTATTGGAGCATCGCCGAGCTCAGTTGGTGGGGGAATTCGAACCACAACACTTGCGATTGCTGTTTTATTTTTAATTAATTTTTCAAGAGGCAGAGAGCAGATTCAGGTTTTTGGCCGTGAAATACATCTAATTGATGTTTTCAGATCATATGTTGTTATTATTTTGGCAACCACTATGTCGATGCTGTCCATACTGCTTATCATGATTTTTGAACAACAAAGTCTGATCTCTGTTATTTTTGAGGTTACTTCCGCTTTCGGAACTTCAGGTATGTCAATGGGGATTACACCATCCTTATCTACTCCAAGTAAAATTATTTTAATGATACTGATGTTTGTAGGACGCGTTGGGCTGATTTCTTTCCTCTTTATGATTGGTGGAAACAACAAGAAAGAGAAATTCCATTATCCAAAAGAGCGGGTTATTATTGGGTAACTTTTAAAGTTTTTATAATCGTGCAGGCGACATCCTTCGCTTTCCGCGGCCGCGCGGTGAGCCAGCTAGTGCTACGCACTACGCTGTCTCACCTGTCGCTTCTCTGCCGCAGGAGTCTACGGATGTCGCCTGCACTTTTTTAGTATTACTAAGGATAATTTCTTATAACAGACCAATTGACTAAAATGAAAAATGTGAGCGTTTTAAACTGAAATTAAAAAGGGATGAAACAATATTTTGTCTCACCCCGTTAAAAATAATTAAGTGGTTTTAAGTTTTATACCATCATGGTCAAAATCATACATTTCAGGTGAACCCTGAGGCGGGTAGTAAGCAAGAATGTAACGGTCATTAAAACCTTTTTCAAGTACGGTATGTTTATGAAGATCTTTTTGACTCAGGTTTAATTTTTCGAACTCTGAACCCGCGATTGACGGTTGATTGAATAATAGACCGTACAGTTCTTTTTGCCACTCATCATTTTCATTTTTAACCCACCATGCTTTACGTGGCTTTTGTTTTTGGTTCATCAGATAATCTTTTTTCATCAGATGCTCAGCATACGGGACGGCATCAGGTTTAGCTGTTTTCAGGAATGTGTGAAGTCTGATGAAGAGATCCTCCAGCTGATGTCCAATTCTGGCCCAGCCCTGACGATCCCAGAACGTCCCGAAATCCTGAAAGAAATCAAAAGGCGTATCGAATACTTCTGATGTAAGGTAATGAATCGTCTGATCCATTCTGTGATCATTCCAGTACTTCTCGAGCACGTCTTCAACGTGTTTAATTCTGATCATATCATCAAACGACAGACAGTTATTTTTTAGAATTTCGTAAGGCGCATGGTCCATATAAACGTAATCGTGGTTAGCTGCATTAATTCGCAGACCAGTCCCTCGAAGCATTTTCAAAAATCCCAGCTGAAGCTCTTCGGGTTTCATAGCAAATACATCGTTAAAGGTCTTTTTAAAAGAATGATAATCCTCTTCCGGTAAGCCGGCGATTAAGTCAAGGTGCTGATCAATTTTCCCGCCATCCCGAACCATGGTAACGGTTCTTTTCAGTTTTTCGAAATTCTGTTTTCGTTTTACAAGTTCATTTGTTTCATCGTTCGTTGATTGTACGCCAATTTCAAACCGGAAAAGACCGTTTGGAGCATGATCATTAAGGTATTGAATCACTTCAGGCCGCATAATGTCTGCTGTGATTTCAAATTGAAATACAGTTCCGGGAAGGTGTTCTTTGATCAGGAAATCAAACATTTCAAGTGCATAGCTCCTGCTGATGTTAAAAGTCCGATCGACAAACTTAATGATTTTTGCCCCATTATCCATAAGAAAACGAATCTCTTCCTTCATCGCTTCACGATCAAAATAGCGTACGCCGACTTCGATTGATGATAAACAGAACTGGCACTGGAATGGACAGCCTCTGCTCGTTTCTATATACGTAATCCTTTTTGATAAATGAGGAAGATCCTCTTCGAACCTGAATGGAGATGGAAGTTCCTTCAGATTGATTTTATTGGTTTGAGGATGAACTTTTACCTTACCGTCTTTAAGGTAAGCAATGCCATTTACCTCATCAAGTGTCAACTTACCGTGAAAGTGATCGAGCAATTGATTAAAAGTCTCTTCACCTTCACCAACTGCAATGTAATCAATTTTATCGTCAAGACGTTTTAACCAGTAGGGAACGTCATAGGAAACTTCAGGACCGCCAATGATGATTTTTGTTTCAGGTGAGATTTTTCTGCACATTTCAATAACCTGAATCGTTTCTTCGATATTCCATATATAACAGCTGAAGCCGAGAATATCGGGCTTTTCTGAATACAGGTCTGAAACGATATTAATCAGGGGATCTTTTATCGTATATTCTTTCAGCTGAATAGGATAATCTTTGGAATAGCTTTTTAAGTATCGGATGGCAAGGTTGGTGTGAATATATTTAGCATTTAATGTGGATAGTACAATTTTCATTTGAAGACTCCTTTTTTGGCAATACGCTCTTATTTTACACGAGGAGTGCTTTGGGGACAATGGGAGGGTGGATCGTTCTTTATAATGAATATTTTGTTAATGACTGTTTATTTTTTCCTCATCTGATGTTAAAATAGGAAAAAATGTGAATAGCGGCTTATTATGCCGCTATTTCACATCAGGCTTTTTAACTAAAAGTTTTCGCGCTTTTGCTGCCCTAAGCTCTACGATCGGCTGGCTGATTGCCGCCACCCATTTTGAGGACAGAATGATCGTCAGAGCAATGGATGCAGTGAGGATGATGAAAAGGGACATATATGGATTTACAATTAAATCGATCCCGCTTTCCCTGTACAATTGAATAATAAAGCCGTGGAAGAGGTAAACGTAGAGCGTATTAACTCCCCACTTTGTAAAAAAGGTTTTTGATTCCGGTGCCAGTGAAAAGAAAGCTGCTGTTAAATAAAAGCTCATTGCATATATACTTAATCTCAGCAACGGGCTCGTTTCAACCGGCATACCAAGGTCTTCGTAGGAATGGGAGCCGAACAGCCACTTACTGCTAAACTCCGGAAGAACAATCATAAATAAAAATGCGATAATAAGAGAAAAAGCAGAAACGAGCTTTAAATTTCTTGATTTGATCCGTGTGAAAAATGATCGGTCCAGGTAAAATCCGGCAAGGAAAAATGGGAAAAATACAAATGTCCTTGATAAACTCAGAACCGAAGAATAATCGTTTACAAACCCGATCAAAAGTCCAATTCCAATACTGATCAGCATAGCTGCTTTTGGTTTGAGCTTCAGTACATGATTAAACAGTAATAAAAGCAAACTCCAAAAAAACATACTGATGAGAAACCACAGTGACCATTCGGGGTTAAGCGGGTCAATTTCAAGGTTTTGCTCATTTCTCAGGAAATAGTAGTAAACAGAATAGATCACCTGAAAAATGAGGTATGGAATAATCAGCTTTTTAAACAGCTTGAAAAGAAGACCGCTTTTATAAACGCCCTTTGCAAAATAGCCTGCAATCAGAATGAATGCCGGCATGTGAAAAAAGTAAATTGTCTGGTAAACCCCCATTAAAAGAGGGTCCTCCTGCGTAATACTTTGGATAGCGTGACCAAACACGACAAGAAATATTAATAAAAACTTAGCATTATCAAAAAAATAATCACGACTGGACATATAATCACCACTCTTTTTTGCTTGTCATTTTGTTTCATTACCCGTTTACCATAAGAATAAATCTGGTGAAATTGGCATAAATCCTAATCAGGATAGTATCTTTAAGGAAAATGAGGGATTAAAATGCGATTATCCAAAAGAATAGATCAGCAGGAATCTGATCAAAGCCTCCTGAATAACGGGAATGAACTTTCAATCGCCAAGACGATTTTACACCATATGAAAGAAAGTGCCATTCTTTTTAATCAAAAAGGAAATATTCTTTTTGTAAATTCGAGCACTAAACATGAATTTGCAGATTATTGGGCACAGGGTCAAAACCTGTTCCAATTAATGGATACAAAAAGCACAGCATGGCTGAGGAACAGTGTAAACCAGCTGAAAGAAAGTGACTATCATCTGAATATCCAAAGGGATGGTAAAGAAGATTTGCTGATCAAGTTTTCTTTTGTCCCACTGCAATTTCAAAATGTGAATATGCTGATCCTGGAAAAGGGAACAGCTTTTGATTTTGCTGAGCAGGAAGCACTTGCAAATATATTTGATAAGGCAGTTCACGGTTTATTAGTCGTGAATAAACAGCATAAGATTGTAAAGGTAAACAGATTCGCTGAAAAACTTTTTCGCATTTATACTCAACAGGATAAAGATGCTTTTGATTTGCAAAGTATGCTTGAAAAACATCATCATTCTATCAGTACCAAACGTTTTAAACAACAGCAGGATATGTATCGGCCAAACGGATTATCGACAAGAGTCATAACACTGAATGATAATTTCTATGAAGTCAGCAGAGTTGAGCACATTTATCAGCAATATGATTTATACGTGATGCGAGACATAACAGGCATCATCAGTATTTTAAATCAGGTGGACAGAAATGATACATTGAAAGTCGTCGGTCAGCTGGCAGCAGGTATTGCTCATGAAATCAGAAATCCTATGACTTCATTAAAAGGGTTTATCCAGTTACTTGAAGCGGCTCTAAAAACGGAACATTCGATGTATTTTAATGTAATTACATCGGAACTCCAGCGTATTGAATCGATCATGACTGAATTTCTAATGCTCGCTAAACCAAAAGATAGCAAGAACGTACGTTTTAATTTATCTCATGTATTACAGGAATCGGCTGAATTAATGAAGCCGCAAGCTGTCATGCATGATATTGAAATTAATATGCTTTCCTGTTGTGAAAACGCTTTCGTAAAAGGGGATCCTCACCGTTTGAAACAGGTTGTGATTAATCTGATCAAAAATGGTATTGAAGCGATT
This sequence comes from Jeotgalibacillus aurantiacus, assembly GCF_020595125.1. NCBI lineage: Bacteria > Bacillati > Bacillota > Bacilli > Caryophanales > Caryophanaceae > Jeotgalibacillus > Jeotgalibacillus aurantiacus. Next base: position 723,171 of record NZ_JACNMS010000002.1, on the reverse strand, counting down.
GAAGAAAAAGGATTTATTGAAATCCATATTGAAGAGGATCAAGATCAGGTGATCGTGATGGTGCGGGATAATGGCTGTGGCATACCGGAAGAAAAACTAAGCAAGCTAAATGAACCTTTTTATACAACAAAAGAGCATGGTACAGGTCTTGGATTGCCAGTAAGCTTTAAAATTATTGAAGAGCATAGCGGCTATGTAGATGTCAGGAGTAAGGAAGGGGAAGGGACTGAGTTCCGTTTAACTTTTCCGTTGGATGTCTGATAAAAAAGTGGAATGATTCATTTGATCATTCCACTTTTCGGTTATATGCAATTTAATAAAAATCAGGTCTGCGATCTTCAAAAACGGGAATCCTGTTGCGGACTTCCTGTGATACTTCCAGATCAATCCGCGCGTATAAAATATCTTCCTGATCTGATCCGGTCACGATTTCTTTTCCCCATGGATCAATCACTATAGAACGACCGCCAAAAACATTTTCGTGATCTGAGCCAACCCTGTTACACGCGACAACATATGATTGGTTTTCGATGGCTCGTGCTTTAAGAAGAGTTAACCAGTGGTCAATTCTTGGAGCAGGCCATTCTGCACTTACGACGATCACTTTGGCTCCGGATAATACGGGTTTTCTGATCCATTCAGGGAATCGTATGTCATAACAAATAAAACCGGCAAAATGAGTGTTATCCATTATAAATCCCGGTTCATCATTTCCCGGCTGCAGGAAATGATGCTCATTCATTAGTTTGAACAGATGAAGCTTACTGTACTCGTGAATGATCACTCCTTCTTTGTCCACCACGACCATTGTATTGAAAATCCCCTCGTCCGTCTGTTTGGCATAGGAGCCTCCAATTATATTAACGCGGTAGGATTTAGCAAGATTCTGCAGAAATGCTGTAGTTCGTTTTCCATCTTTATCACTGATTTCATCTAGTCTAGTAAGGTCATATCCGGTTGTCCAAAGCTCCGGAAGAACGATGGTATCTGTCTCATCCGGATTTATTTTTTTCATCCACTCGTTCACTTTTTCGTAATTTTTTTCAGGATTTCCAAACGCGATATCCATTTGAAAAATGGCAATGTTAATAATGTCCACCCGCTTTCCATAATAATCTTTACATTCGCACTTTTCCGTTATAACATTTACAGCAAAGATTGGAAAGTGGATAGGAGTGTCATTGTGAAGAAATTTGAAAAAGCATCACGAATTCATCAGTTACCTGAACAATTTTTTGCTAAGCTTTCCTCTAAGGTCGCAAAAAAGGTCCAGGATGGGCACGATATAATTAATCTTGGCCAGGGGAATCCGGATCTTCCAACACCGGATCATATCGTACAAAGACTTCAGAAAGCCGCTGAAAACCCTTTGAACCACAAGTACTCACCATTCAGGGGAATGCCATACATCCATCAGGCTGTTGCAGATTTTTATAAAAGAGAGTATGGGGTTTCAATTGATCCTGAAACAGAAGTGGCTGTTTTATTTGGTGGCAAGGCTGGCCTTGTGGAGTTGCCGCAATGCCTTGCGAATCCAGGTGACATCGTACTTGTTCCGGATCCGGGTTATCCGGATTACTGGTCAGGGGTATCTCTTGCGGAAGCTGAAATGCATATGATGCCTTTATTGGAAGAGAATCAATTTCTACCGGATTACAGCAAAATTCCTGCACATATTGCAGATAAAGCCCGTTTACTTTTTATTAATTATCCTAATAATCCAACAGGCGCAACCGCTGATGAGTCATTTTTCAAGGAAACCATTGCGTTTGCAGAAAAGCATAACATTTGTATCGTTCATGATTTTGCTTATGGATCGATCGGTTTTGATGGGGTTAGACCGCCGAGTTTTCTGCAGGTTAAAGGAGCAAAGGAAAATGGTCTCGAAATTTACACGCTGTCAAAGACCTTTAATATGGCTGGCTGGCGGGTTGGTTTTGCCGTAGGTAATCCTTCAGTTATTGAGGCCATCAATGTTCTGCAGGACCATCTGCATGTCAGTTTATTTGGTGCTGTACAGGAAGCGGCTGAAGAGGCACTGATTGCTTCTTATGAACCTGCTCTTGATTTGTCTGATATCTATGAGAGCAGAAGAAATGTCATGGTACAGGCTTTCACAGAAGCTGGCTGGGATGTCACAGCACCAAAGGGTTCTTTTTTTGCCTGGTTTAAAGTACCTGAAGGTTTTACTTCTGAGTCATTCAGTGATTATCTGCTGGAGCATGCCAACGTTGCAGTAGCACCTGGTGTAGGGTTTGGTGAAGCTGGTGAAGGATATGTGAGGGTTGCCCTGCTGGCGACTGAGGAAAGAATTAAAGAAGCAGCAAAAAGGATTCAACAACTCGGTATTTTTTCTCCTGTAAAATGATTTTCAGAGCCTAACGCCGATATGAAGAGGAGGGATCAGGATTGAAAGCAGATCAGACTGAAATTGTGATTCTTCAAACGGGTGATGTTCATGGGCATGTCAGAGATGCCACCGTTTGGGGTTCTGAAGAATCTTCTCATGGAATGGCAAGAATCAGCTCATTTGTCAAAAAGGAAAGAGAAAAAGATCCTGATCTTCTTCTTTTTGATAGTGGAGATATGCTTCAGGGAAGTCCGCTTGCTTTTCATTATGCTCATTTCAACGACTATATGCCAAATCCCCTTATTTCAGTGATGAACCATCTGGCATACGATGGAGCAGTTATAGGTGAACATGATTTTGACTATGGTTTATCATGCGTGAGCAGGGCAGTCAGCCGATCTTTTTTTCCATGGCTGTCTGCAAACGTTGTTCATAAAGTGACAAAGGAGCCTTATTTCGGTTTTCCCTATACGATCAAAAATATCAAAGGGGTTAAGATCGCAATACTTGGCATTACAGCTTACCGGGAAAGCGGGAATCAACCATGTACCGTAAATGATGTACTTTATGAAGACGCTTTCGACGCTGTGAAACGCTGGGTTCCTTTTATACATGAAACAGAAAAGCCTGATCTTGTCATTCTGAACTATCATGGCGGAATGAATGACGCAGCATGCGATCATAAATCCGGTGCAGTCGATCAGGGGTTGGAGATCGCGCAATCAATTGAAGGGATTGATGTGATGCTGACCGGGCGGCAGCATCAGCTGGTCTGTAAGAAAATCCACGATAAATGGATGATTCAGCCTGGAGCTTTTGGACATCACGCAGGTAAAGTGTCGATCCTGATGACTAGAATGGGCAACTCATGGAAAATTGAACAAACATCAGGGCAACTCGTTACGATGGAAGAATATGCGCCTGATCCCGTAATTGAAAAGCTCGTTTATTTTCAGGAGCTTGAAGCAGGAAGATGGCTGAATGAAAGTTTAATGAATGAAATTGAAGTTTCAAAAGACATTGGTATTAAAACGAAGGTGTCTGACTGGATAAAAAAGGCATCACCTGAGGATTTTATTGACTTCTTTTAACAGGCCCGACTATACTTTAAAAGAAGATGAGACAAAGGACTGACAAAAATGACAGAAGCTACGGATTACAAACAGTCGTTGAAGCTTTTTATCGTGCTCTCACGCGCATATAAGGCGATCAATGAATCGAGTAACCAGTTTTTTCAGGCGAAAGGTCTGAATCCTACTGAATTTGCCGTATTGGAGCTTTTATACCATAAAGGCAGACAGCCACTTCAGAAAATCGGAGGAAAAATCCTCATTGCGAGTGGCAGTATTACGTATGTAGTGGATAAATTAGAGAAAAAAGGGCTAATCAGAAGAATCGCTTCTCCAAAGGACCGCCGGGTCACTTATGCTGAAACGACGGAAGAGGGAAATCGTTTTATGAGGGAAATTTTTCCGGATCATGAAAAAAACCTGCATGAGTTAATGGCAGCATTGACGGATGAAGAACAGAAGCATGCGATTGAACTTTTAAAAAAACTGGGTCTCTCCATTAAGGATCTATCCTATTAAACCCGTTGACTTCTATACATACGGGTTTTTTTCAGTGTTAAAATATATTTCATCTGTTTCATTGAAAAAACAAGGGGGAAGAATTGATGCAAACATTTAATGATTATGAATACAAACGCCCGGATTTTGCAGAAGCAAAAATGACTTTTGAAAAACTGCTGGCTTCGTTTACAGAATCAGAATCAGCTGATGAACAAATGACGATTATCGATAAGCTGAATACATATCGCAACACCATCTCAAGTCAGTACAATCTGGCGATGATTCGGGCATCAGTTGATACAAATGATGAATTTTATCAAAATGAAAAGAACTATTTTGATGAAGTGATGCCACAGTTTTCAGAGCTTGAAACGAATTACTATAAAGCGCTTGTCGCATCTCCGTTCAAAGATGAACTTGAAATGAAATATGGAAAGCAGCTGTTTGAGCTCGCTGATTTTTCAATTAAAGGATTCTCACCTGAAGTCATTCCATTGCTGCAGGAAGAAAATAAGTTAACATCTGAATACTCTAAACTTGTCGCTTCTGCTGAAATTGAGTTTGAGGGAAAAACGCTGACGCTCGCTCAGCTTGATCCTTATACAGAATCAACAGACAGAGACATGAGAGAGAAGGCAGTACAAACAAAATTTAATTTTTTTGCAGAGCACGCGGCAAAATTTGATGATCTTTATGACCGTCTTGTTAAAGTAAGACATGACATTGCACTTAAGCTTGGTTACAAAAATTTTGTTGAGCTCGGCTATATCAGAATGCTGCGTATAGATTATGATGCTGAGATGGTGCAGACTTTCAGAGATCAGGTGAAAGAATTTATTGTACCGCTAGCAACGAAATTGAGAGAAAGGCAGCAAAAAAGAATCGGTGTTGAAGAATTGAAATTCTGGGATGAATCGCTGTCCTTCCTGTCAGGAAATGCAGCCCCTAAAGGAGATCCACAGTGGATCATTGACCGTGGAAAAGAAATGTACAGTGAACTATCTCCTGAAACAAAAGAATTTTTTGATTTCATGGATGAGCGGAAACTGATGGATCTTGAAGCGAAGAAAGGGAAAGAAGCAGGAGGATACTGCACCTTTATTGAAGATTATGGATCACCGTTTATCTTTTCTAACTTCAATGGTACATCCGGAGATATTGACGTGTTAACTCATGAAGCAGGGCATGCTTTCCAGGTATATATGAGTCGTCAACTGGAAGTACCTGAGTATAGATGGCCGACTCATGAATCAGCAGAAATTCATTCCATGAGTATGGAATTTTTCACATGGCCGTGGATGGAAAGGTTTTTTGAAGAACAAACAGAAAAATATAAGTTTTCACATTTGAGCAGCTCACTACTGTTTCTTCCGTATGGTGTAATGGTGGATGAGTTCCAGCATACCGTCTATGAAAATCCGGAGATGACACCTGCTGAGAGAAAAGCAGCGTGGAAAGAGCTTGAGAAAACATATCTTCCTCACCGTGATTATGGTGATCATGGTTATCTTAACGAGGGTGGATTCTGGCAGCGCCAGGGACATATTTATGAAGTGCCGTTTTATTATATTGACTATACACTTGCTCAGATTTGTGCGTTTCAGTTCTGGAAAAAGTCACGTGAAAATCACGCGGCAGCCTGGGCGGATTATCTGCATTTATGCAAACTTGGCGGGTCTCTTCCGTTTACAGAGCTTGTAAAAGAGGCGAACCTTCTTTCTCCATTTGAGGAGGGTTGTGTGGAGTCAGTGATCGGGGAAATTGAACTCTGGCTTTCATCAGTGGACGATCAGAAGCTTTGATTTAGAGGGGACTGGGTTTGTTTGTAATTAGAAAACCCGGTCCGGACTCACCCTCCGCTTTCCGTGGCCGGGCGGTGAACCCGCCTGTGCTACGCACATTCGGTTTCACCTGTCCCTTTCCGCCACAGGAGTCTACGGGTGAGTCCGGACCTCTGAGAAATCATTTTTTTACCCGTTACCTCAAATCGTTTTGAAAAAAATGAGTCTTTGAGTTTATCATCCTGTGATATTTTTAATACAAAAGTGAGTGACACGGAAAGCGTCCGTCTGGAGCGGAACTCACTGGCTGAATCATATTAGACTGGAACGACTCTATTCAAGGGTTGTTCCAGTTTTTTTATGCTCCAAACAAAAAACTTGAAAGTCAAAAAAGGTCAAATTATAATAGAGCCATAAGGTCAAAGAAAGTCAAATTAACATTTAATCATTAAAGGAGGAGTCACAATGATTTGTGAAAAGTGCAGTACAAATCAGGCAAATGTTCAATTAAGAGTCCAGCTGAATGGCAGCATACAGGATTTTCATTTGTGCTCCGACTGCTATAAAGAAGAGCGCGCAAAATTACATTCTGCTATGAATGGCTATAATGGCGCTGGTCAATCACCAAAGCGTGACAAAAAAGAAGAAAGTACTGAACAGGCACAAAAAGAAGCCGGACTTCTTGGCGAGTATGGCAGAAATCTGACCAACCTGGCAAAAGCCGGGCTGATCGATCCAGTGATTGGACGTGACGCAGAAATCAGCCAGATGATTGAAATTTTAAATAGAAGAAACAAAAACAACCCAGTGCTGATTGGAGAACCGGGAATTGGTAAAACTGCGGCAGCTGAAGGGCTTGCATTGAAAATTGCTGACGGCACAGTGCCTCAGAAGTTGAAAGGTAAGGAAGTCATCCTGCTTGATGTAGCATCCCTTGTGACCAATACGGGCATCCGGGGTCAATTTGAAGAGCGAATGAAACAGCTTGTTTCAGAGGTTCAGTCCCGTAAAAACGTCATTTTGTTTATTGATGAAATACACCAGATTGTAGGAGCTGGATCTGCTGAAGGTTCCATGGATGCAGGGAATATTCTTAAGCCGGCCCTTGCGAGAGGCGAGCTTCAGCTTGTCGGTGCAACGACGCTGAAGGAATACCGGAAGATTGAAAAGGATGCTGCACTTGAACGCCGCTTCCAGCCTATTCATTTAAAAGAACCAACAGCTGATGAAGCGTTTGAGATTCTGAAAGGTCTTGCATCACGCTATGAGGAGTATCATAAGGTTACTTATAGCGAAGAAGCGCTTAAGGGCGCAGTCCAGTTATCAAAACGTTATATTCAGGATCGTTTCCTCCCGGACAAAGCGATCGACCTCATGGATGAAGCTGGTTCTAAATTGAATTTAACAGTGGATCATCAGGATAAAGAAGAAATCCAAGAGCGCCTGAAGCATATTCATTTAGAGAAGGAAAAGGCTTTAAAGGAAGAAAATTATGAGCTTGCAGCAAAGCTTCGTGACGAGGAAGAAGCGCTCGAGCACAAGCAAAACGATTCTTCATCAGCGGAATATCCTGTTGTTGGCCTTGAATTGATTCAAAAGCTGGTTGAACGTAAAACCGGGATTCCAGTTGGTAAACTTGAACAGGACGAACGGGTGAAGATGTCCATTCTGGAAGAAAACTTAAACAATAAAGTTATTGGTCAGCATGAGGCTGTGAAAAAGGTGGCAAAAGCAGTCCGCAGAAGCAGAGCAGGACTAAAATCGAAAAATCGTCCTGCTGGTTCATTCCTGTTTGTCGGACCAACAGGTGTAGGTAAAACAGAGCTTTCCAAAACGCTTGCTGAAGAATTATTCGGATCAAGAGACCAGATGATCCGCCTGGATATGAGTGAATATATGGAAAAGCACAGCGTTTCAAAGCTGATTGGTTCACCACCAGGGTATGTCGGTCACGATGAAGCAGGGCAGCTTACTGAAAAAGTAAGACGTAACCCTTATTCCATTCTGCTTCTTGATGAAATTGAAAAAGCGCATCCTGATGTGATGAATATGTTCCTTCAGATCATGGAGGACGGTCGTCTAACAGATAGTCAGGGCCGCACGGTTCAGTTCAAAGACACCGTGATTATCATGACAAGTAATGCAGGAGTCGGGGGACGGAAAAAAGCGGTTGGTTTCGGCGCAACGGAAGCCGCAGATGAAGCATCGATCCTGGATTCATTAAGCAACTTCTTTAAACCCGAGTTCCTTAACCGTTTTGACAGCATCATTGAATTTAAACCGCTTGAAAAAGCGCATCTCGTGAAAATTGTTGATCTGATGCTTGAAGAATTAAACGAACTGATTGAGGAACAGGGTATGGAGCTTACTGTTTCAAAAGAAGTAAAAGAACAGCTTGCAGAGCTTGGCTATCACCCTGCATTCGGTGCACGCCCTCTGAGAAGAGTCATTCAGGAATACGTGGAAGACCGGATCACAGACTTTATGTATGACAATCCGGATTTAAAGAATGTACGTGCTGAATTAATTGAAAATGAAGTAACCATTGTTTCTAAGTAAAAATAGAAAAAAAATGAGGGTGGGTCATTTCTGACTCACCCTCATTTTTTATTGAATCGTTTCAGCCATTTTTAGAAAAGCGTCCTGTGTGCCGGTGTCGGCTTTTGAGTACATTGTCATTTTAATCAGTTTATCACCCTGTTTTGCCAAAAGAGAGTGATAGTCAGTGTCTTCTGTCTGTGTTGAGTAACCCGCAATGACCTCTTCGAATTGACTGCTTTCAGGCATCCAGTCGGCAGCGTTTTCTGCATTGACTGCGTCACGCTGGCCAGCCATCTGATCCTGAACAAATGTAGTGTCAGTTTCGTTTGCAGGGAATGTTTCGATTCTCATGTATTGAGATGGATCTTCATTAAAGAAAACCTGGTCAACGTTCGGTTCTTCCGGTGTATAAGTAAAGCCGTCCAATACATACATACTGTATCCATTGTTTGTGTTTTCCTGAAGAAACGCTGTTTTGTCCATTGATTCTCCATTTAATTCAACGGTCATTTGCTGTTCGAGCAGGCGCATTCCATTTTCTTCACCGGCAGCTGTTTCCTCTTCAGCCGTTTCTTCAGCAGCCTCTTCTTCTTCAGCAGGTTCTTCTTCTTCAACAGCAGCTTCATCTTCTGTTTCTTCAGCAGGCTCTTCTTCAACAGCCTCTTCTTCGGTCGTTTCCTCATTGTCCACTGTTTCAGATGTGCCGTTTGTTCCGTCCTCAGATGCAGGTTCAGCTGTTTCTGTACCGCATGCCGCGAGGATTAATGTTAAAATCAGTGCAAAGATCAATAAATGCAGCTTTTTCATTTCATTCCCTCCAGTTTGATTCTATATGTTGTCAGTATAGTAGACGTTTGACAGAATGAAAAGTTTCAAAATAGGATGAAAGTGATAAATCTGCTGAGAAAAATAATACGGCTTGAGGTGTGTAGCGTGACAAAAGAAGAAATCAATCAAATGTTTGAGCAGCTGAAAAATAAGGAAATAAAAGAAGTGTTTGTTAAAAAGGAGCAGTTCGATGAGGTGAGGGAAGTGCTTGTGGCAAGAGAAGACTTCAAGCATTTCAGAGGAATTGCAAGACATAATGGCCATACTGTATATACCTATCTGGATGAGCCAAGAAGTTAAAGGAGTGGATCGTAAATGAGAGTAGCGGTTGTAACAGGTGCTGCTAATGGGATTGGACTAAGTGTCGCAAGAGCATTTGCCGGAAAAGAGATGAAGGTATACATGCTTGATGTGAATGAAGAGAAGCTCAAAATTGAAAAGAAACGTCTATTGGATGAAGGGTTTGATGTCATCACTGATGTACTTGATGTATCAAAGCATGAAGAAATTGAACGCGTGTTTTCTAAGATCCACGAGGAGGAAGGCTCTATTGATATATTGATTAATAACGCGGGCCTTTCGGAATTTAAATCGATCTGGGAAGTAACGGCAGAGGATTGGGAAAAAGTGATACATACGAATCTTTCAAGTGTATTCTTTTGCTCAAGAGAGGCAGCCAGACGAATGAATGGCGGTGCAATTATTAATATTTGTTCGACGAGGGCATTCATGTCTGAGCCGAATACAGAAGCGTATGCAGCTTCTAAAGGCGGCATTCATGCATTGACTCATTCACTTGCTGTTACATTAAGTGAAAAAAACATCACAGTGAATGCAATCAGTCCCGGCTGGATCGCAACAGAAGGCTATGATCAGCTGAGAGGCGTTGATCACAGTCAGCACCTTTCCAACAGAGTAGGAAAACCTGAGGATATCGCAAGGGCATGTTTGTTCTTATCTGATCCTGAAAATAACTTTATTAATGGTGAAAATCTTATTATTGATGGTGGTATGACGAGAAAAATGATTTATGAGCATTAATCAAAATGGTGAATGCTGATTCGGTATAAGATCCCGGCAGTCTGAGGAAACTTTGGCTGCCGGGATCTTTTGTTATATCGGGAAAGTATATCGTTGATTAACTCTATTTTTCCGAATTTTTGGTATAATAAGCGTATATCATCTGTCAGGTGGAAGAAAATGAAACAGTTAGTAAATAAAGAGGTAAGTAAGACCGTTATTGGACGAACAAAAGAAACAGAACTCTTACTGATTGCATTGCTTCAGGGAGGACATGTACTGATTGAGAGCGTTCCCGGGACGGGTAAAACGTTATTGGCCAAAACCTTTGCCGGAGTGGCGGGAGGGAAATTCAAAAGAATTCAGTTCACACCGGATGTATTGCCATCAGATGTAACAGGGCTCCATTATTTTAATCCGGAGACGCATAAGTTTGAATTAAAAAAAGGGCCTGTCATGACGAACTTCTTATTAGCCGATGAAATTAATCGAGCCACGCCAAGAACGCAGTCGAGCCTGTTGGAGGTAATGGAGGAAAGACAGGTCACGATTGACGGTACGACTATTCAGGTGGATTTTCCATTCATGGTCATTGCGACTCAAAATCCTGTTGAGTCACAGCAGGGAACCTTCACGCTGCCTTTTGCGCAGTTAGACCGATTTATGTTTAAGCTGCCAGCTGATTATCCGTCTTTTTCAGAGGAAACGGACATTATTAATCAGTGGATTAAGCAATCTGAAAAACAGGAACCTGAGTCGATTCTATCAGTCGATACACTTGAAGATGCAGTCAGAAAAGTAAGAGAGGTTATGGTACATAAGGAAATGGCGGATTATATTGTTGAGTTGATCAGGGCGACCAGAGAGCATGTTTCTGTTGAGTGGGGAGCAAGTCCCCGTGCAGGGGTTGCGCTCGTTAAAGCGGCTCAAGGATCTGCATTTCTGGAAGGTCGTCATCATGTCGTACCTGAAGATGTTAAAAAAATGCTCCGCTATGTACTTGCACACCGGCTGCAATTAACAGCAGAAGCTTCTTTGACAAAATCAACGGATCAGGTGCTTGATGAGATCATCCAGTCAGTGGATACCCCGGTTGAGCTGAGGCTTTGATATGTGGGAACGTGAATCCGTTGAAAAAAAGAGAATACTCGCAGTTGAATGGCTTGCATTTTCAGGTATTCTGTTTTCTTTGTTTGGTGCCCAGTTTGAAGCGATGTCATTAGGAATTGTCATCCTGATTTATATCAGATTTCACTTGCGTTATCTTGATAAAGTCGGCGAAGGGCTTACCATTATAAAAGAGAGGTCAGCTGAAAGACTTCATATAGGGGAAAGTTCCGAATGGTTCTTAACGTTTCAAAATGGGAAGTATCCGATAAAAAATGCAAAACTGCAACTGCTTTTATCTGATCATATCGAACCGTCAGAAGGGGAGTGGTCGGTAAACGGCTCACTCGTTGAATGGGAAACGGATGTTTCGCTGGAAAAGTATGAGAATGTTACCGTCTCTATACCGATCCGATCGATTAGAAGAGGGAAGGCTAAAGTGGTTTCTGTAAGACTGAGAATTCCACACCTGTTTGGTTACGGTGATACGGTTCTCAGGTATAATAGCCATCTTTCTCATTCAAAGCTGATTTATCCGGAGATTGAAAAAGTTTTGTTTCAATCATTATCTCCGGTTTTTAAATCAGGTGAGAATCTTTCTTCTCATTCACTGTTTGAGGATCTGACCATGCCGGCTGGTACCCGTGAGTATAGGCTGGGAGATACGATTCAGCGGTTGAATTGGAATGCCTACGCTAAAACGGGTGAACTTCAGACGAATGTTTATGAACGCGTGACAGAAGAAAAAATGATGATTTTACTGAATGTTTCCCACGGCCATGCGAAAAACATTGAATTTGAAAAACTGATCCGTCAGGCTGCCTTTCTTGTGACAGAAGCCCATCGCAATAATCGTTCGATCGGACTTGCAGTCAATGTAAGGACAAAGGGATCACCCCACTTTTACTTTCTGCCACCCGAGAAGGGGACAAGTCACAGCAGAAAACTTCTTGAAATGCTGAGTGTATTATCGATTGGTGACGTAACATTGCCATCTCATCTTGTTATTAATCAGCTGAATCTGATGCAATTACAGGCGAATGATGTCATACACATCGGGCAAATGGATCAGGCATCTGCCGGGAGACTGTCAAAAATGAGCGGAAGAGTCTGGATCATCACTGGGTCAGGGGGGACTGCGGTAAAATGGAACAATCTGCAAAAAAACATACAATAAGTTCAGTCGCTTACATATTATTCAGTTTTCTGTATCCGGCTTTGGTGCTCTCGGCTTTTTCAGAGAACGGGATATTTCCTCTTCATGTAGCGTCACTCATATGGGGAGTATTACTGGCAGCCGCCTTTCCTTTCGTTATCAGAATGAAAAACTGGCGGGCTGTTTATGGAATATTGACAGCTTTACTGTTTACGATCAGTTTTTTGATCGGAGATTGGCCTGTTTTACTTCTGGCAGCATTAGCCGCTTATTCAATCTGGATTGCTGTTAAAGTGTGTACAGGAGAATCCACTCAGATCACATCCGGTAATCTGATGATATTTTTTATCGTTTTCATCTGGTTTTTTATCTTTCAGCTTGTTTACGAAACGGTTCAGGCATCAGAGCTTCTGCTGTTTTTGATTACAGGCTTCATCTTATACAGTGCGGGCACGTATCTGAATCATTACTTTGCAGACAGGAAAGATAAAAAGAAACGCGCGGGAAGAGAACTGTTAAAATGGGGGAGTTTGTTTTCAGGAGTGGCGGTTCTTCTGTATTTTCTCGCTGCACCTTTAAGAATTGGCTTTTATCAGGTTTTTGACGGTATTATCTGGGTATTTACGTTACCTCTTACTTTAATCGGTTTAGAGATTGATCGTGCTGAAATCTCTGATATGCCGGACGGGGAGAGTGGTGAAAGCGGAAGTCTGGAACAGGGGCTGGTGACGGGGAACAACGAATTTCAGGAAGTCCTTGGTGTAGAGTCCATTATCACGTTTTTGGTGATAACGGGATTAATTGCAGTATCAGGGATCATTATTTACCTTCTGATCGTTAAGGCGAAAAAGGTTATTTTGATACCTGCAGCAGCTGAAGCCTCCTACGTAAAGTCAAATATGGTTATGAAACCTGAAAAAGAGGGTAATCATAAGGAACCCTTAAATAAAATACGGAAAGCGCTGTTTAAACTGGAAAGGAAGCTTTCCGGAAAAGCTTCAGGCAGACAGAAGTCAGAAACAGTCAGGGAATGGTTCGAGAGACTGGAGATACCCCGGCTGAATGACTGTGCATACATCTATGAACGAGTCCGTTATGGCGCTATGGATGTGACGAATGATGAAGCTGAGTATTTTAAGACGGTTTTAAAAGAAGCTGATAAAGAGTTGAGCAGCCGCAGAGATGGTTAGATAGTGTGGACGGCAAAATCGTTGTACTAACGGTGTTGACATGCTATTCTTATTTCTTAGAAACATACAGAATCATCACTTAAATTGTTTGTATTGACGCGGATGCGACAATCCGATAATTTAGTATGGTGATGTTGTAAATACAAGTTACAGAAAAGGAGAAGATTTAAATGGCACAAAAACAATTTACAGTAACAGCAGAAACGGGTATTCACGCACGCCCGGCAACGATTCTTGTTCAAACAGCAAGCAAGTTTGATTCTGATATTCAGCTTGAGTACAAAGGTAAAAAAGTAAACCTGAAATCAATCATGGGTGTTATGTCTCTTGGAGTCGGACAGGGAGCTGAGATCGTGATCTATGCAGATGGAAGCGATGAAGAGGAAGCGCTGGCAAGCCTTGAAGAAACACTTAAAAAAGAAGGTCTGGCATAAGCATGTCTTCTGTATTAAAAGGTATTGCAGCTTCAAGTGGCATTGCGATTGCAAAAGCATATCGCCTGGTAGAACCGGATTTGTCATTTGAGCAGACTAAAGTAGACGACCCAGCTCAGGAAGTACAGCGTTTTCAGGAGGCTCTTGAAACATCAAAAGGTGAATTGGCGGTGATTCGTGATCGTGCCAAAACAGAACTTGGTGAAGATAAAGCAGCTATTTTTGAAGCTCATCTTCTTGTACTGAGTGATCCTGAACTCATTTCACCAATTGAGGACAAAATCAGTCAGGAAAGTGTTAATGCTGAAGCAGCATTGAAAGAAACGGCTGATATGTTCGTCATGATGTTTGAGCAGATGGACAATGATTATATGAGAGAACGTGCAGCGGATATTCGTGATGTAACGAAGCGTGTTCTGTCACATCTGCTTGGCGTAAAAGTGTTAAATCCAAGCATGATTTCCGAGGAAGTAATTGTGATTGCGGATGACTTAACGCCATCAGATACTGCTCAGCTGAACCGTGAATTTGTTAAAGGATTCACAACAAACATTGGAGGCCGTACTTCGCATTCAGCGATTATGGCACGTTCAATGGAGATTCCTGCGGTCGTGGGAACAAAAGAAGCAACAAAAGAAATTGAAAACGGTGACTTTGTTATTGTTGACGGATTGAATGGCGAAGTTCATATCAACCCTTCTGATGACATTATCAGCCGTTATAAAGAAGAAGCAGCAAAGTTTGCTGATCAGAAAGCGGAATGGGCTAAGCTTGTGAATGAGCCGTCTGTATCTGCTGATGGTAAACATGTAGAACTGGCAGCCAATATTGGTACACCTGCCGATCTTGAAGGCGTTATCAATAACGGTGGTGAAGCCATTGGACTTTACCGGACTGAATTCCTTTATATGGGACGTAACGATCTGCCGTCAGAAGATGAGCAGTTTGAATCCTATAAAGCCGTTCTTGAAGGCATGAAAGGAAAACCTGTTGTTGTCAGAACACTGGATATTGGTGGAGATAAGGAACTTCCGTATCTTGACCTTCCGGAAGAAATGAATCCATTCCTTGGATACCGTGCCATCCGAATGTGTCTGGACAAAACGGATCTTTTCCGCGTTCAGCTCCGTGCACTTCTTCGTGCAAGTACTTACGGGAATCTGAAAGTAATGTTCCCGATGATCTCAAACCTGAGCGAATTCCGTGAAGCGAAGTCTTTACTATTAAAGGTGAAGGAAGAACTGATTGCGGAAGGAACAGAGGTTTCAGATTCTATTGAAATCGGCATCATGGTTGAAATTCCATCTACTGCAGTACTGGCTGACCAGTTTGCAAAAGAAGTGGATTTCTTCAGTATCGGTACGAACGATTTGATTCAGTACACGATGGCAGCTGACCGGATGAATGAACAGATTTCTTACTTATATCAGCCATACAATCCGGCGATTCTCCGTCTGATCAAGATGGTGATCGATGCTTCTCACAAGGAAGGTAAATGGACTGGTATGTGTGGAGAGATGGCTGGAGATGAAATCGCGATTCCGATTCTTCTTGGGCTTGGACTCGATGAATTCTCAATGAGCGCAACATCAATCCTGCCTGCGCGTTCACAAATCAGTGGTCTTTCTCAGGAAAAAATGAAAGAGCTGGCTGAAAAAGTGCTTAACCTCTCAACGAATGAGGAAGTCATTGAAGCTGTAAAAAAAGAAATAAATATGTAACGCAAATGTAACTTATTAAAGGAATAAATGTTTGAAGATGGGGGAAGTATATTAGTAGTACAAGCATACTTTTTCATTCTGATTTCCCTTTTGTGAACCGGATTCCCCCCATAATCCGGTTCTTTTTTTATGCCATTAATTTAAGAATGGGTTTTTCCAAACCATTAAAACGGCATGATCAGCAGATTCTTCATCCTCGAGGTAACCTGGCAGCAATCGCTCCGGTACCCGGCCGGACTTCATTAAAAATGTCACAACTGGATCAGAAATCTCTCCGCTTTTAACTTTTTCAAAATACTCCTCAGGTGACATCCCTGGCTGATAATCGATATATCCCGGCATTCTGCTTCCGCCAGCAAGCTGTTTTACCCCTAAATAAACAACCGTTTCGTACATAGCACGCATTAATTCTTTTCCGAGCCCTAGTCCCCTGAAGGCTGGATCTACACAAATATCCACAATATAAATCGTATCACCGTCCGGCTCATGATTGGTTATGTACCCTTCAGATGTGATTTCATCCCATGTATGATCCTGATCAGTACGGTTTGTTCTTAAAGCTGTAATAGACCCGGCAATTTTTCCATCTGCTTCAATACATAATGCGCCCTCGGGAAACCGGGTAATATGTTCAGTCAGCTGATCCCGGTTCCATAAAAGTTCCTGTGGGAATGGAGGAGGAAAAGCTTTCCGCTGAATATGAATAAGGCTTTCAAAATCCTCTTCTTTGTAGTTTCTAATGTGGATGTCCATTCTTCTTGAATCATTGAATACAAAAAACGTTTTCTTCATCATTCTCACCTCCATCCCATCCTATCAATCAGCTATAACGTTTGCAATTTTCAGAACTTGATAAGAAAATAGGGAGTGGGAGTGATGAAAATGCAATCATTAAAAGTCGGTTTTATCGGTACAGGTGTCATGGGTGCCTCTATTGTAAGGCACCTGTTGAAAAATCATGAAGTACATATTTATACGAGAACAAAGTCAAAGGCTGATCCACTTGTGGATGCTGGTGCAATCTGGCACGAATCTGTTGGAAGTCTGGCAGGTGAATGCGCTGTTGTGTTCACCATGGTCGGTTATCCGCAGGATGTAGAAGAAGTGTACTTAGGTGAAACGGGTATTTTTAATCGGGCAGGGGAAGGGACGATTTGTGCTGATTTAACTACATCCACACCTGCTTTAGCGAAAAGATTATATAAAGAAGGGAAAGAGAGAGGAATCGCGATGCTTGATGCCCCTGTATCCGGAGGTGACCTTGGAGCTAAAAATGGTACATTGTCCATCATGGTCGGCGGGGAAGAATCATCATTTGAAACATTAAAGCCTCTGTTTGAACTGTTCGGGACCAATATTGTTTTTCACGGATCCTCGGGCAGTGGTCAGCATGCGAAGATGAGTAATCAGATTGTGATCGGTTCCACGATGACAGGCGTTTGTGAAGCAATCGTTTACGCCATTAAAGCCGGTCTTGATCCAGAGAAGGTTCTGGCGAGTATTTCGCAGGGAGCAGCAGGTAGCTGGAGCCTGAGCCATCTTGCGCCGAGAATTCTGAATGGTGACTATGAACCGGGGTTTTATATCCATCATTTTATTAAGGATCTTCGAATTGCGTTGCAGGAAGCAAATACGTTGGGAATTGATTTGCCCGGCCTGAAGCTTGCGCTGCAATCTTATGAAGAAACAGCAAATGCCGGGTTCGAACTTAAAGGAACCCAGGCGTTGTATAAACACTATGAGAAGCAGTTGTAATAGATCGTATTAATTGCGTTCTGCCTGAACAAAACAGTGCCGGGCCATTCCGAAGTTGAGGAATGGCCCGGCACTGTTTATACATTTATCGGCGCTTTTTATCGAGATACTGTTCTATTCTAATAAAAGCCTCTTGAAGCTGGTCCATAGAACAAGCGTATGAAATTCTTACATATCCTTCCCCAAAAGGGGCAAATGCAGTTCCGGGAACCACACCGACACCTGCCTGCTCTGCAAGCTCAACGGCGAAGTCAAATGAGGACAATGAAATATCGTCCGGAATACCCGCTAAAAAGTAAAAGGCACCATCGGGATGAACCGTTGTAAACCCGAGTTTAGCTAGATGAACTGCAGTGAAATCACGCCTCAGTTTATATTCATTTCTCATCGGAATTGCGTCATCTATGCCGTCCGTAAAGGCCGCAACAGCTGCGTGCTGTGAAATGGACGAGACACAGGAAACTGTGTACTGGTGAACTTTCAGACACTGTTCTGCAATCCCGGATGGAGCCATAAGCACACCAATACGCCAGCCTGTCATCGCATGTGATTTTGACAGTCCGTTAATTACAATGGTTTTCTCTTTATACAGTCTGCCGATCGAAAAATGCGGCCTGTCATAAACGAGTTCACTGTATATTTCATCTGCAATAATGTACAGATCCTTCTCCTTTGCAAGATGTGCAATTTCAGTGATCTCGTCCTCTGTCAAACTTACACCTGTCGGATTTGACGGGTATGGCAGAACGATGCATGTTGTCTGATCGGTTAATGTTTCCCTGATCAGGTCAGCAGTCATTTTAAAGCCCGTTTTTGTCGTATCCGCAAACACAGGACGGGCACCGCACTGTTTAATCACAGGAACATACCCCGGATAAACCGGTCCTGGAAGAATGACATCCTGTCCCGGGCTTAAAATGGTTCTGAGTGCAGTATCAATCGCCTGTGATGCACCATTCGTGATAATAATCTCATCCTCAGCCTGATAATCAAGTTCATATTTCTTTTTCATAAACGCTGAAACTGCCTTGCGAAGCTCAAGTATTCCGGCATTATGCGTATATGTCGTCTGATTTTCCATGATGGCTTTTGCAGCTGCTTCTTTAATGTGGGTGGGTGTATGGAAATCAGGCTGTCCAATCGTAAGAGAAATCATATTCTCAATATGCTGGATCCGGTTGAAAAATTGTCTGATTCCTGATATTTGAAGCTGACTGACTGTTTCGTTCATTACTTTCACACCTTTACTGCTTCTTTTTGATATTTTACTATTGTAACGTATTTTTATCTCCGGGCACATGATTAAACTCAGGTGATTAAGGCTAAATAATAATATGCTTAATAGAGAAAGGTGGGAGCAGTTTGATCCGGATTGCAGGTTTGGAAAAAAACGGAGAATTAAAAACGTATAAAACGATAAAAGAAGCAAAAAAACAGGATCTGCACTGGTTCTGGGTTGATTTTGATCAGCCGGCGGACCGGGAAGGAAAAGAACTTGAGCGCTCTTTTTCCTTTCACCCGCTCGCCTTAGAAGACTGTATGGAAAAAGAATATCAGCGTCCCAAGTTTGATAATTATGATCAATATATTTTCCTGACCTTTCATCATCTGCCCAAACATACATATGAAGCACAGGAGATTGATACATTCGTTAATAGCAACATGATCGTAACCTGGCATTACGAAAAAATTCCGTTTATTGATGAAATGTGGGAAGACCTGGTGAAAGGAAAAGAAGTTATCTCTGAACAAAGTCCGATTTCCATTCTTCATAAAATGATGGATGCGGCCGTTGATGATTATTTTCCGTATGTGTATGGAATCGAGGATGAATTGAACAGGATTGAAGAATTGACAGATGAGAATTCATCACACGATCTGATGGACAGGCTTTTTGATATCCGGCACGATATGCAAAAGCTGAGGCGGTCGCTTGTCCCGACGAGAGATCTGTTGTACCGTCTGCTAAATGCCAACAGGACGGCACTGACGAAAGAACAGCAATTATATTTTTCAGATGTATATGATCACGTCATTAAGCTGAATGAGATGCTCGAATCATACCGGGAATTTTCATCAGATATCAGAGACAACTATATTTCAGTCAGCTCAGATAAAATGAACAATATTATGATGACATTGACCGTCATCACGACAATCTTTATGCCATTATCCTTTCTGGCCGGTTTATACGGCATGAACTTTGTTTATATTCCTGAGCTTGAATTTGAATACGGTTATTTTGTTCTGCTGGGCGTAATGACGATGATTGCCGGCGTCATGTTTGTCATCTTCCGTAAAATCGGCTGGCTCAGATTCTCAAGATCCAAAAAGAAAAAACGCAGAAGAATCTTTAATCGCCGTTGAAATATTGTTTATATGAAAGCCGTGCCGGGGCATTCCTTCGCTAACGTCCATATGTGCTTCTCTAACGCTGTGGTTCTGCAGAATGCTCTCGGTATGGTTTGTTCACAAAATTAATCAAAAGTTGTTTGAGATAAAGGGGCGTATTCCCCCGAAGACTCCTACGGCAGAGGAGGGAAAGGTGAAACCATTGTGCGAAGCACGAGGGGTTCACCGCCCGGCCGTGGAAAGCGAAGGGGGAATACGCCCCGGTTTGAAAAAGGCAGATGCCGTTTCGGTGGGATCTTTAACTATGTAAATTAGTTAAAATGATCAATTTTTACACTCATTTGAAGAAGTTGTGATTAAGCACAATAAAAGTGCCTGGTCATTCCGAAGACTCCTGCGGCAGAGAAGCGACAGGTGAGACAGCGTAGTGCGGAGTACTAGCTGGCTCACCGCGCGGCCGCGGAGCGAAGGAATGACCAGGCACGGTTTTGAATTAGGCTGTCTCTGTTATCAGAGCGGCCTTTTATTAATGTTAAATTAACAATTCATAAGAAGGAATAAGTATAGGGAAAAGGGAATGTAACAGGAAAGGTTGTACTTTTGAAATGGGGGTTTTTATATGCAGCAGGTTCATCATCCACCGAGAAGTGGAATGAAATTGTTTTTTACATTGCCGATTTTATCGTGGGCTTTATATGACTTTGCCAATACGATTTTTTCATCGAACATTAATACGGTCTTTTTTCCTTTTTATCTTGACGCACAGATTGGCGGAAGTGCGGAGATGGAACAGGTGGCGAGCACATTTATATCGTATGCCAACGCACTGGCCAGTTTTCTCCTGGTAATTTTTTCACCGTTATATGGTGTGTGGATTGACCGGACGGGACAGAAAAAGAAGTATATCGTCTGGCTGGCTTCGTTTTCCATTGCGTTTACTTTTTTAATGGGGATTTTTGCACAGAGTAATGTCTTCGGGGAATGGTTTAATCTCCCGGCAAATTTGATTTTGGTCGTCATTGCTTTTGTCGCAGCTAAGTTTTTCTTTAACAGCAGTCTTGTTTTTTATGACACGATGCTTGGCGATCTTGGAACGAAACAGGAAATACCACTTATCTCAGGATTTGGCGTTGCGGTCGGATATCTTGGGACAATCGTTGGTTTATCTGTTTATCTATTCGTTAATGAAGCTAATCCTGAACAGGCATTTATCCCAACGGCTGTGATGTATCTGTTATTTTCTTTACCGCTCTTTTTTGTCTTAAAGGATCCACCGAAGAAACCGATCGCTCAAAAAGCTTCATTTTTCTCGGGTTATAAATCGATTTATCGGACTTTTAAGGATATGAAAAATTTTAAAAATGTTTTTACGTTTATGATTGCTTACTTCTTTTTAAATGATGCGATTGCGACAACCATTGCGATTATGGCTATTTATGCTACGGCGGTAGTCGGTTTTTCGGGAGGTCAGTTTATTATTCTATATCTCGGTTCAACTATTGCTGCTGTTATAGGATCCTTTATTTTTGGGTATATTACGAAACGTACAGGAGCAAGAAATGGTGTTGTGATTGTCGCCTTTATTCTCATCGCCGCTCTGACGATTGCAGCACTTGCTACTGCTCAGTGGATGTTCTGGATCGCTGGAGCATTGATTGGGGTCGCACTGGGCTCGATGTGGGTAACGTCGAGAACGCTTATTGTAGATCTGACACCAGTTGAAAAAAGGGGAGAGTTTTTCGGACTTTTTGCATTTTCCGGGAAAGTGTCCTCCATTATTGGACCCGCTGTTTATGGAACCATCACGCTGAATCTCAGGGAGTACGGAGAACTTGCAAGCCGTATCGCATTATCATCTCTGATCGTCATGGCTGTTATTGGACTCATTATATTGTTCAAAGTGAAACAGGTTGATTCGGTCAGTGCTTGACTCTGACTGTCGTAATTTCTATAATGGAAATTGTGTTTTTTAATAATGATTTTAATTTGGTCCTTTATACGGGTTAGTTTTATTCGTGATAGGACGAGTCGCTGCAGGGAGGATTTTTATGAAGTTAAGAGAACCTATGCCGGAATTGTCCGGTGCAACAGCATGGCTGAACGATGAAGTAACAAAGGAAGAACTGGTCGGAGAAAAACCGACATTAATTCACTTCTGGTCAGTAAGCTGTCACTTATGCAAGGAAGCAATGCCTGAGATCAACGAACTACGCGATGAATATGAAGATGATTTGAACGTTGTGGCTGTCCACATGCCACGTTCAGAAGATGATTTGGATATGCAGGTCATTGAACAGGTAGCGCAGGGACATGATATTTCACAGCCTGTCTATGTAGACAGTGAACATAAACTGACTGAAGCATTTGAGAACCAGTATGTACCAGCTTATTATGTATTTGATAAGGATGGTCAGCTTCGTCATTTTCAGGCCGGCGGAAGTGGCATGAAAATGCTTCGCAAGCGCCTGAGCAGAGTGCTGCAGACTGAAGAAAAATAAGATAAGACAATTTTCCTAATATCGCTTAAGATCAAGCCTTGTTATTCCGATAAAAGGAGTAACAAGGCTTTTTTGCTGTGCTGAAAAACCTATGTCTGTTTAAGGAGAGAATATCATGAACAATAACGGGATCCTGCTTGAAAGCGGAACAAATGAACTGGAAATTGTCGAGTTTGAAGTAAACAATAATAAATACGGCATCAATGTCATTAAGGTGAAGGAAATTATTCAGCCGGCTGCTGTGAATCAGGTGCCCCATTCCCACCCGTTTATTAATGGAATTATTCAGCTGCGGGGTGAGGTGCTTCCTGTCATCGATATGCGATCGGTACTTGGAGCCGTCAAAAAAGAAACATCACCTCAGGAGAAATTTATCGTGTCTGAGTTTAATAAACAAAAAGTGGTCTTTCATGTGGATAATGTCTCTATGATTCACCGTATTTCGTGGGATCAGATTGAAAAACCGTCTGATATGTATCAAAATGGCGATACTAAAATTATCGGGGTTATTAAGCGTGAAGATGATATGCTTCTTCTGCTTGATTTTGAAAGCATTATTCTTGATATCAACCCTGAATCAGGCATCAATGTCGGCATGGTGAAAAAGTTAGGGAAGCGTGACAGATCCTCTAAACAGCTGGTCGTAGCAGAGGACTCACCACTGTTAAGACGATTATTGTCAGACACACTATCTGAAGCCGGTTACGATAACGTTGAATTTTTTGAGAACGGAAAAGATGCCTACAGCTACCTGGAATCTTTATCAGTGAGTAACGACAACGTAGAAGACAGCGTTCAGCTTGTGATAACAGATATTGAAATGCCTCAAATGGACGGACATCATTTGACAAGGCGGATCAAGGAGCATGCAAGCCTTAAAAAGCTGCCGGTTGTCATTTTCTCATCTTTGATTACAGATGACCTTAAGCATAAAGGGAACCAGGTTGGGGCTGACGATCAGATCAGTAAGCCTGAGATTAATCAGCTTATTACAACGATTGACCGTCTGATTTTGTAACAGACAGAAAGACAAGTTGGCTTTCCTGAATGGTCACGGACATAATAAACCCCCGGGTATCTTCCGCTGCAGCAGGGAGAGTCTGATGTGCGAAGAGCACGGGACTCACCTTCCTTGTTGTGCGGGCCGGGGGTTTTCATCTTATTCTCCGAGCCTTTTAAAAACAGGCTTTTGATATTTGGCGGGCTGTCTATGTTCATTTGGTCTGGTGACCTTATGGCCTGTGTATGCCTGAAGGGTCAGTTTTGCTTCCTTCAGACTCATTCTCGTTTTTGGGTTTCTGACATGATCGGATAGTTTACCTAGGTGAGGGAGCTCCTGAAAGTCGCTTTTCTGGGGTGGGATATGGAATTGATAGCGTCCGCATTCAATCAGCAAATCAGACCGCTGCTGGCTAAGTCCGGGATTTCTTGAGAACTGAAGTCCGATTTTCCTGGCTTTTTTTTCTAAAATCAGCTTTTCTATGGCTGCCTTTTTCAAGTCATACAGCGCTCTGGAATCCGGAGCGGTTTTGGCATGTTTGTTCACTGTAAAGATTGCCTGGGCAATTAAATCAGGGTCATCTGTCTTATAATCATGGTCCATCTTTTCATCACTCTCTTTCGTTAAATATTTGGTAAAGTATACATCAAATTTGTGTGAAAGAAAAGTTATTCTCTACTCCGACAGGGAAGAGTGAACTATAATGAAAACAAAAAATCCTCGTGGGGTGACGAAATGAGAAACAAAACTGCAGTCATTGATATTGGATCTAATACCATCAGACTGGTCATTTATGATTATGAGCCGAAAAAAGGGATGCGAGAAATTGAGAATATTAAAACCGTTGCCCGTCTGAAGAGCTTTTTGGATGACGATAACAAGTTAAATGAAAAGGGATTGACACTTTTAAAAGACGCACTGCTCGCATTTAATGAAATTATTGATTATCACGGCATTCAGGATGTACGGGCTGCGGCAACGGCTGCTATCAGACAGGCCGTGAACCAGCAGGAAATTGTCAGCAGAATGAAAGATGAAACAGGTGTGCAGATCAATATTCTGACCGAGGAAGAAGAAGCATACTTCGGTTATCTGGCCGTTATTCATTCTACACCTGTTTTATCCGCAGTAACGGTCGATATTGGCGGAGGAAGCACGGAAGTTACCTATTATGAACATAAGCAGCTGATACACTCTCACAGCTTTCCTTTTGGAGCGGTCTCTCTGAAAAAGGATTTTATGGAGGGGGATCAGATGACTCAGAACGAACATAAAAAGCTGATCCGGTTTTTAAAATCTGAATTTAACAGCCTCGGATGGCTTAAAAATAAAAAAGTTCCGATTGTGGCGATTGGGGGAAGTGCTCGTAACGTTGCGCAGATTCATCAGCAGCTCATTAAATATCCGGTGGCTGGTGTGCACCAATACTGGATGGAGGAAAAAGATCTCCAGGAGACAAATGATATGCTGACCGCTATGTCGAAAGAGGATCTTGAGAAACTGGATGGTCTGTCGAGTGACCGCACCGATATTATTGCCCCTGCTTCTCAGGTATTCTGCGAGCTTTATAAAATCGTCGATGCCAAAGGGTTTATGTTCAGCAAAAAAGGCCTTCGTGAAGGAATAGTTTTAAAGGAACTGATGAAAAGATATACAGCCCCTTTAAGCAAAGACAATGTGTTTATGGAAAGTCTGAATGAACTGGCATTTGATTATTCCATCAATAAAGAGCAGGCGGATCAGATGGTTTCCCTGACGACAGAATTATATTCCCATTTATGCGCGCTCAATGTTCTTGAAGAAAACGAGGAAGACTTGAAGCTGATTAAAAGAGGGGCTTATTTATATTATCTAGGCGATTATATTGATTCAGACTCGAGCAGTCAGCACACTTTTTACATTATAGGCAATCGATCAATTGATGGTATCCTTCACCGGGACCGGATTAAAATTGCTGCTGTAGCATCTTTTAAAAGTAAGTCCATGCTTTATCAGTTCCTTGAGCCTTTTCAGGAATGGTTTTCTGATGATGAGCGCGAGAAAATGCGGATTATTGGTGCACTGGTGAAATTTGCTTACAGTTTGAACGGGTCAAAAAGAAATATTATTTCTCAGCTTGAAATCAGGAAAAAAGGTGAGGGGTTATTAGTTACTCTCTTTGCTGAGGGGAGAACAATAGCAGAGGAATATCAGGCAGGAAAGCAGAAAAAGCACCTTGAAAAAGCATTGAAAACGAACATCGAGTTGGACTTCAAAAAAATGGTCATTATTTCAAACAGGTAATGCGGAGGGATAAAAGTGGGGCACGATAAATCAACATTTGACCAGGCGGAGTTTTTTAATAACAGAGAACTAAGCTGGCTGGCGTTTAATGAAAGAGTGTTATATGAAGCACTTGATCAGAACAATCCTTTATTTGAACGATTAAAATTTCTGGCGATTTTCAGCTCGAATCTGGATGAATTTTTTATGGTACGCGTAGCGGGACTTAAAGATCAGGTTAAGGCTAATTTCAATAAGCCTGAAAATAAAGCCGGTTTAACACCAAAGGGTCAGCTCGTAAAAATTTCTGAGTATAACCAAAGGCTTGTCAGGCTGCAGGATCAAACCTTTACGGGTGACCTTCTGCCTGCTTTAGAGAAAGAAGGCATTCAACTGAAAGTGATGGCTGAATGTACCCACAAGCAGAAAAACTATTTAGAGCGTTATTTCAATGAACAAATTTTCCCTGTTCTGACGCCGCTTGCAGTAGATGCATACAGGCCCTTTCCGATGCTGTTAAATAAAAGTTTAAATATGATCGTCCGTCTCGAGGCAGAAAGCGGAAGCCAGATGGTGGCAATCGTTCAGGTACCATCCGTATTACCTCGTTTCATTAAACTGCCTACAGTAACCGGGGCGGAATATATTCTTCTTGAGGAAGTAATCAGGTTGTTTATTGATAAATTGTTTATAGGGTATGATGTCAGGTCTTCCATGCTCTTTCGTATTACCCGTAATGCTGACCTCACGATACATGAAGAAGGGGCCCGTGACCTTCTGCTCGAAATTGAAAAGGAACTGAAAAAACGTAAATGGGGAGCAGCTGTCAGGCTTGAGATTGTGGATGGAATGCAGGATGATGACCTTCTTGCCTACCTGCTGCAGGAATTAGAGGTACATCCGGATGACGTTTATCGGATAAAAGGTGCTATTGATTTATCGTTTTTATTTTCTTTTGTTAAAGAAGTGTCCCCAAATAAGGATCATTTATTATTTGATACTTTTATTCCACAGCCGCCTGAAGATCTTTCATCAGGAGAAGATTTATTTGAAAAAGCATTACATCAGGATCTGTTTTTTCACCACCCTTATGAGTCATTTACACCGATTGTCGATTTTGTTGCTGATGCTGCAGAAGATCCGGATGTATTGGCAATCAAGCAGACCCTTTACAGAGTCAGCGGGGACTCACCTGTAATCAATGCGCTGAAAAAAGCTGCAGAAAATGGAAAACAGGTAACGGTCCTTGTTGAACTAAAAGCTCGTTTTGACGAAGAAAATAATGTTCAGTGGGCAAAAGAGCTTGAAAAAGCAGGCTGTCACGTGATTTATGGTATGACGCTCCTGAAAACACACAGTAAAATTACGTTGATTGTCAGAAAGCGGAATAATAAAATTGAACGGTTTGTCCATCTTGGAACAGGAAACTATAACGATCAGACAGCAAAAATTTATACAGATATGGGTATCATCACAACGAAACGCAAATTCGGAACAGATGCCACCAACTTTTTTAATTATTTGAGCGGTTATACAGAAAAACCTTCTTATCATCATCTTGTAGTTGCCCCTTTTTCAATAAGGGATGAATTTATGAACATGATTGATCAGGAAATTGATTTTCATAAAAAACATAAAAATGGACATATTATTGCAAAAATGAATTCCCTGACTGATAAATCACTGATTATAAAACTGTATGAAGCATCAACTGCCGGTGTGAAAATAGATCTGATTGTAAGAGGGATTTGCTGTTTAAAGCCTGGCATTAAAGGAGTCAGCGAAAATATTCACGTCAGGAGTATTGTGGGAAGATTTCTTGAGCACAGCAGAATTTATTATTTTTATCATAACGGAGAAGAAAAGACGATGCTGTCTTCTGCTGATCTGATGACAAGAAACATGGAGAAAAGAGTGGAACTGCTATTTCCAATTATTGAAAAGAAGCACAAAAAAAGAATTAAAACGATTCTGGCACTACAGCTCAATGATAATACGAAAGCAAGGGTACAGGATCAGAACGGTCAATA
This sequence comes from Jeotgalibacillus aurantiacus, assembly GCF_020595125.1. Classification (NCBI taxonomy): domain Bacteria; kingdom Bacillati; phylum Bacillota; class Bacilli; order Caryophanales; family Caryophanaceae; genus Jeotgalibacillus; species Jeotgalibacillus aurantiacus. The sequence goes on along the minus strand of NZ_JACNMS010000002.1, from coordinate 695,575 downwards.
TCATTACGTACAAAGTAACGGGAAAGAAGTGATTCACGCTCAGGAGCAGTTGTTAAAAAAGGCTTACCGCTTACGAGAAGATGAAGAATGAGGGTATATATGACTAAAAATATACCCCTATATCGTTACTAAAGTTGTGATACAGTGTTGACAGACTATAGGTTATTTGAAATGATGGAACTATTACAAGAATCATTTGTTACTGACGCTGCTGTTAATATGTTGGAAGGATGAACCTATGGACACCTCATATTCCGGAATAGAATTGAAAGAGAGCGCAGATGCCGCTCTGATGATCCCGAGTGTACTGGAACAATTAATTACGATTCATGCATCCGATGCTATTTACATGATGAAAGCGGATCATAAGGATCAATTTATTTATTTATACGTGAACAATGCAGCCCTGCGTTCCATGAACCTCCGACGCGAGGATGTTTTAGGAAAATCCATTCTTCAGGTCATGGGTGAAGAGACAGGCAGAAAAATTCACAATTATTATTTGAAAGCTAAAGCATCAAAAAAGAATCTCCGTTATCGTGACAGGATCAGTGATGAATCAGGAACCAGTACGTTTGAAACGAGTATCACGCCTATATTCAGCGGAGAAATGAATGAAAACTACATGGTCGCTGTGGCAAGGGATGTAACGAGAGAGCAGATTGAAAGGGACAGGCTTCAGACTCTTGAACAGCGTTACCGTTCAATTATCGAAGAAAACCTCGATGCAATACTTACACTTTCCCGGGATGGCATCATGGAATCAGCAAATGAAGCTGCCAAACAAATTTTTGAATGTGACCTTTCTTCCTTACCGGGTAAGCCTGTATTATCACTGTTTCATGAAGAGGAGCTCAATAAAGTTAAACAGGCACTGAATCGCTCTATGGAAGGAACGCCTACGGAAGTCAGCTTTTTAGAGGCTAAAACTTTCTTAGAAAAACCGGTTATACTTCAGGCTAAATTTGTTCCGATAAAGCTTGAGGGATCAGTGCAGGGAGTTTATTTAATTGCAAGGGATACAACTGCTGAAATTGAGACGGATGAAAAAATTAATTACCTGCATTTTCACGATAGGTTAACCGGTCTTCCTAACAGACAGGCATTAAAAAGCAGGATTGCTGAAATGACTGCGAATCAAAAAAATGAATCACACGCAATTCTCTGTCTTGACCTTGATAATTTCAAAGCATTGAATGAAGCACTTGGGTATACAACTGGCGACGAACTGCTCGTAAAGGTCGCTAAACGTTTGGAAGGCTACAGTGGATTATCAGATAATCTTTTCCGTCTCACTGCAGATGAATTCATTATGACAATGGAGAGAACATCAAAAGAAGAAATCGAAAAAATGGCTTCAGGTGTAATCCGCCTTTTCGCTGAACCATTTGTGATCAGGGGACAAGAATACTTTATTTCAGCAAGTATTGGCATCAGTCTTTTTCCACAAGATGGCATGGATGATGACAGCCTGGTCAATCATGCGGGTCATGCACTCCAGATGGCTAAACGAAAAGGACGGTCTCTGTACCAGTTTTATAATGTCGAAATGAATAAATCATCATCAAGAAAAATGATGATGGAGAACCATTTGAGAAGAGCGATTGAGTTTGACGAGCTTTCGCTTGTGTATCAGCCGCAGGTTAATCTTAAAAATGGTGAAATTAACAGTGTAGAAGCTTTACTCAGGTGGAATAACAGGAAGTTTGGGCATGTGTCACCAGGCGAATTCATCCCGGTTGCGGAAGAAAGCGGTCAAATCCTTCCGATCGGCTTGTGGGTCATTGATCAGGCGTGTCAACAGCTGTTTAAATGGACAAGCCAAGGAATCAGGCATACCCGGATCGCCATTAATATTTCACCTAAACAGTTTGCACAGGAAAACTTTGATGAAATGATTATGGAGTCTCTCAAAAAGTATGATGTAGATCCAGACCTGCTGGAGATTGAGATCACTGAGAGTGCGATGAGTAATATGACAGAAACACTGAGTATGCTGAAAAAACTGAAGAACATCGGAGTGAAAATTTCCGTTGACGACTTCGGAACAGGATATTCGTCCCTTAACTACCTCCGCCAATTTCCAATTGATATTCTGAAAATTGATCAGTCATTTGTAAAAGAGCTGAGATCTGAAAAAAAGGATGCGGCAATTACTAAAACGATTATTCACCTTGCACATAGCCTAGGGCTTGAAGTGGTGGCTGAAGGGGTGGAAGAGCCTTTTCAGGTGCGTTTTCTGCAGAATGCCCAATGTCAAAAGGGGCAGGGTTATTTCTTCAGTAAACCGTTGCCATCGTGTGAAATGGAAAAAAAGCTCCTTTCAATCGGCTAGGACAATCTGATGATTGACATAAGCTTTGCTGTAAGTTAACGTAAAATTATTGTGCAAAATAATGAGATTACGTTAAAAGGAGCTTTTACATTGAATAAAGGAATTGCGCTTCAACTGTTACGTATCCCTACAAATGCTGGAACAATTGTGGCTTACATCGAGGGGTTTCAATCAGTTCAGGATAAAGGAACCGTCTTTGCTGAATTAAACGGTAAAGCAGTAACAGCATCAGGCTTTAATCGTAAAAAAACAATTGTTCGTGCGATCGCAAAGCTTCATCAGCAGCATGCCATCCAGCAGGACTTTACAAAATAAAAAAACCTGGTCAGGTAATCTAGTGTCAGATCACTATTTTACAGGATCAGGCTTTTTTATTTTCACAATAAAGAGTATAATGAATGAATAGTCATTCATTATAAGGGGGATGTATATGTCAAAAGTGTATATTGTTACAGGCGGTTCAAACGGGATGGGGAAATATATGGCGCAGCGTCTGGTGAATGATGGCCACTCAGTGCTGATCACCGGACGGGATGAAGAAAAGCTGATCGCTGCTGTAAATGAATTGAAAAGCGGTCAGGGAAACATCGCTTATTTTCAAATGGATGTAAGGGAGCCTGAGCTCGCTGAAGCAATGGTGCAAAAGGCAGTCGATGAATTTGGCACGCTTCATGGGTTGATTAATAATGCAGCAGGAAACTTCATCTGTCCTGTTGAAAAAATGTCAGCTAATGCCTGGAGAGCTGTTATTGATATCGTTTTAAACGGTACCTTTAATTGTACGAAAGCTGCAGGAGACTATTGGATTAAAAATGATATTAAAGGTGTTATCATCAATATGGTGGCTACATATGCATGGAATGCCGGAGCGGGAGTTGCACATTCCGCAGCAGCAAAAGCAGGGGTTCTATCACTAACAAGAACAATTGCAGTTGAATGGGGTCATAAATATGGTATTCGTGCGAATGCCATTGCGCCTGGACCAATTGAAAGAACAGGCGGAGCTGAAAAACTGTGGGAATCTGAAGAAGCTGCAAAAAGAACCCTTCAGTCTGTACCGTTAAAAAGACTTGGTAAGCCTGAAGAGATTGCTGCGCTGGCAGCCTTTATGCTATCTGATGATGCAGCATATATGAATGGTGAATGTATAGCACTTGATGGCGGACAGTGGCTCAATGCATTTCCATTTTAGATCCCAATAAACACTGGATTTTTAAAATTGATGAATGAAAAATCCACTTTTCACTCACCCTATAGAAAAAAGGTGTGTGAAAAATGGATGCAGTTACGGTTGGTCTGATTATTCTTATTACCGTTATTCTTGCAGGATCCTTAATCATGACGCTCAGAACCGCTTATTGGGTTAAGAAAAGGGAAGCCGTTCAGGATGCTGAAATTTCAACGAAAGTCAGGGAGCACAACCTGTTTTTAAACCCGGTATTCCTAACATATGTTTTTGCAGGGATTGTGTGGGCCGGGACTGTCATTTATATGGTGCTGGCTTACAGCTGAACAAAAAAACCAGTGAGTCCGGACTCACTGGTTTTTTGTTGGAGTGCATAATGCATTACTCACAAACAATATTTAGTTTTCCGGCGAGTTCTTCCAGATTAAATCCTCTAACTACTTCAGCATCATTAATAAGTACCGTCGGGGTAGAGTAGGATGCGAGCTGATCTATCATAAACTGTCTTGATTCAACATCGGTTTTAATATTGATTTCCTCGAACTGGATTTCATGTGCCCTGAAAAATTTTTTAACAATTTCGCACGGTGGGCATTGGGGCTGTGTATATAAAACAACCTTTGGCACAACCATCACTTCCTTTTGCTTTTAAACTTACCTTTAGTTTCTCTTATAAGGCAGACAGTGTCAAAAGATTTGCAGGCAAACACAAGAAATCCCTGTTCTCATATTGTATTGTGTGGTATAGTAATCCTTGTTTTGTAATAGCCGAAAAAGGGAATCATGGTTGATATGGACGTGAATTCATACGCTAATGGACATCTGAAAAGTTCCCATATCTTATTAATGGCGTTATAAAGAAAAGAATCGTTTACTTTTAATAGAAGGGAGAATACCACATGTCTCAGTTAATGGGGATTATCCAACGTTTAAAATCGTTACAGGAACAAGATCAGTCAGGTGAAGTACCTTCCCGTTTCTTCGAACTGAACGGAAAACGCGTTTGTCAGGTAAAATACTTTGGAGCAAACGACACATTTGAACTTGAAGTATATGACAAAGATCAGAAAGCTCAAAAATATCCATTCGACAACATCGATATGACAGCCATCGAAATTTATGAGCTGCTTCAGGAAGAAAATAATCAGTAATCACACCAAACCGGGGCCACCCCGGTTTTTATTATGGATAAAAACGGACATATGACCTCGAGGAGCTAGTCGCCGGAGCTGGACAATGGAAAGCGTGGATGGTCCTGGTCCTTGTATAATGTTAACGTGAGTTTAAATTTTCATACCCAGGGCATGGGGCATCCGAAGACTCCTGCGGCGGAAAGGGACAGGTGAAACCGATGTGCGAAGCACAGCGGGTTCACCGCCCGGCCTCGGAAAGCGTAGGATGGTCCAGGTCCGGTTCAACTCTGGAAATTAATGATAAAAACCAGCCAATATAATAGAGAACAAATTTACCATTATGTTATGATAAAGGCAGTGAGATTTAAAAAAGGGGTTTATACAATGATTACCATCGACCATAAGGAATTTCTTGAAACAGCCATTGAACAGTACATCATTCCATCTGAAAAAATTGCCCATGTTCAGGAACTGAACACAGCAGAACATGCATTGCTCGTGTTAACAAAAAGCGGATACTCAGCCATACCGGTGCTGGATGCAACCTACCATCTGAAAGGCCTGATTAACGTACAAATGATAACGGATTCAATGCTCGGAATGGAGCAGATTGAATTTGATCGTTTAAACGAAAAGAAAGTGCAGGATATTATGCAAACGAATATCCCTTGTCTGAAAATGACTGATCAGTTTCAATACGCTTTAAACCTTCTTGTCGACCATCCGTTTCTCTGTGTGATGGATAAAGACGGTTATTTTGAAGGGATTCTGACGAGACGGGTCATGTTAAAACAATTACAGCGTCACATCCATAAACAAATTCAGCGTTCTTAAAGCAGCCGGGAGCCGACAGATGAGCCAAACAGAACATGATCAGAAAATAATTAAATACAGACCTTATATACTCGCATCCGTCATGCTTGCCATGTTTGTCGGCGCGATTGAAGCAACGATTGTTTCTACTGCCATGCCTTCTATAACGGCAGATCTTGGAGGATTCCAGCTCTATAGCTGGGTTTTTTCTTCTTATCTGCTGATGAGCACCGTAACGGTTCTGCTGTACGGAAAACTGTCTGATTTATTCGGACGCAAACCGGTCATGACGCTTGGGATGTCACTCTTTTTAATTGGTTCTATTTTGTGCGGATTTGCTGAATCAATGGAGTGGCTGATTGCGTTCAGATTTATTCAGGGGCTTGGAGCAGGTGCGGTTTTACCTATCGCAACAACCATTGTCGGAGATATTTATACGAAGGAAGAACGGGCTAAGATCCAGGGCTACCTGTCGAGTGTGTGGGGAATATCAGCTGTAATGGGGCCTGCAATTGGCGGTTTGCTTGTTGAAACAGTCGGCTGGCAATACGTATTCTGGGTGAACATTCCGCTTGGATTGCTTTCACTCACAGGTTTATGGCTGTTTTTAAAAGAGGATGTAGAAAAAAACAGATCTCCAATTGATTATAAAGGTGCCATCCTTTTAACGCTGGCGCTGACCTTTCTGTTATACCTTCTGGTTGAAGGTGGCGTGTCTGTTTCATGGACTTCGGTGCAGGCTATCGTATTACTTGTTCTCGCTGCCCTGCTGTTAGTCTGGTTTGTCCTGCATGAGCTGAAGGTGGAGGATCCAATGATGCCATTTTCCATCTGGCAAAACAGGGCCATTTTTATTGCTAATGCAGCTTCACTCATGACGGGTGTCCTGTTGATCGGCATATCGAGTTATCTGCCGGCATTTGTCACAGGCGTCATGGAAGAGGATGCGAGGACAGCGGGGTTTACATTAACAGCTATGTCAATTGGGTGGCCAATTGCGGCTACAATAGCCGGAAGACTGCTGATTAAAATTGGCTATTATAAGACGAGTCTGATGGGCGGTTCTGCACTCATTCTAGGAACACTTCTGTTTGTTCTCATGAAGCCGGAATATGGTCCGTGGTGGGCAGCGATGTCGTCATTCTTTGTCGGCGTTGGGATGGGATTAACAACGACATCCTTTATCGTTTCCATCCAGAGTGCGGTGCCATGGAATTTGAGAGGTGCTGCAACGGCTGCCAATATGTTTATGAGAAATCTCGGTAGTACGATTGGTGTAGCATTGCTCGGAGGCGTACTGAATGCTTCTATTCAGCGGTCTTTTACGGCAGATGAAAGTGATGAGCTTAACGGATTAGGTGTGGAAGCAGTGAACAGTCTTCTAGAAGAAGAACAGCGCAACACCCTCGATCCTGACGTGCTTGCCGGACTACAGGAAGCCATGACGGGTGGATTAAGCACGGTTTACCTCATTGTATTCGGCTTCGCGGTTGCTGCCTTTATCCTTTTATTCTTCCTGCCAAAAAATGAATAATGTTAGAAGGAGAAGATAAATGAACCGTTCAGATTACCGTCTTCTTGATATTCTTGCTCAGGAAATGAATATGCGAAAAGCAGCAGAGCGTCTTTTTGTATCTCAGCCCGCATTATCACAAAGACTTCAGACGATCGAAAAGGAATGGCAAAAGCCATTGTTTATCCGTTCTCAAAAAGGACTCACCCTTACACCTGCCGGAGAAATGATTGTGAACCTGTCAAGGGAAGTTCTGGCAAAAGAAGAGGGCATCAAAGAAAAGCTTCAATCACTTGATTCCCAGGTGTATGGAACGCTAAAGATCGCCTGTGCTTCAATCGTCGGTCAGAACTGGCTGCCAAAGGTGCTGAAATTGTTTGTAGAGACAAATCCTCATGCGAGAATTTCGCTTATTACCGGATGGAGCAGTGAAATTTTGCAGGCTGTTTATAATGGGGATGTTCATATAGGCATTATCAGAGGGACACCTGATTGGAAAGGGCCGAAAATGCATCTCTTTCAGGATCAGCTTTATTTAGTGGATCGGGAAATCCGCAGAATTGAAGATCTGCATTTGACTAATCGCCCATTTATACAGTTCAAAAGTGATTCCACTTACTATCAGGAAATTCAGGAGTGGTGGAACCGTCAATTTCAGATTACGCCGAGGCAAAATATTCTGGTGGATCAGATTGAAACGTGTAAGCAAATGGCATTAAATGGTATTGGGTATGCCATCCTTCCATCAATTACGCTGACAGGTGAGGAGGATGTGTATACAACAGCATTGAATATGGAGGATGAGACTGCATTGAAAAGAGATACGTGGCTGCTTGGATATCAGTCTGCATTTGAGCTTCCTCAGGTCGAGGCATTTATTGAATCCGTCAATCTGCACCTTGAAAAAACGAACAAAAACTGATCACTTGTCTACACATGCTGTGATCTGATAAAGTAAAAGAGGATTTATAATTATTCAAACAATTGAGAGGAGAATGCAACAATGAATCAGATGGATGCAAATGAAATCATTTCTTACATACAGAATGCGAAGAAGTCAACACCTGTAAAAGTATATGTAAAAGGTGCTGACCTTCACAAAATTAATTTTGGTGATGCTTCTCAGACGTTTTTATCAGAAGGATCAGGCGTTGTTTTCGGAGAGTGGGCTGACATTGCACCTGCACTTGAAGAAAATAAAGATCAGATCTGGGATTATGTCGTTGAAAATGACCGTCGTAACTCTGCGATCCCGATGCTTGACCTGAAAAATATTAAAGCCCGTATTGAGCCAGGTGCAATTATCCGCGATCAGGTTGAAATCGGTGACAATGCAGTCATCATGATGGGCGCTTCTATTAACATCGGATCAGTAATCGGTGAAGGAACAATGATCGATATGAACGTCGTAATGGGAGGCCGTGCAACAGTAGGTAAGAACTGTCATATCGGAGCAGGTTCTGTTCTTGCCGGAGTCATCGAGCCGCCATCAGCTAAGCCGGTTGTCGTGGAAGATGATGTTGTCATTGGTGCCAATGCCGTTGTACTTGAAGGTGTAACCGTTGGTAAAGGTGCTGTTGTTGCAGCAGGCGCAATTGTTATTGAAGACGTAGAACCTTATACAGTTGTTGCCGGTACGCCTGCAAAAATGATTAAGAAAATTGATGAAAAAACAAAGTCAAAAACAGAAATCAAACAGGAACTCCGTCAGCTTTAATACGGGATTTCATATAAAGAGGCTGGAACGACTCTGATGAGTGCTGTCCCAGCCTTTTTTCTGAAGCAAATGATGTGTGGATATTCCTGCAGTCAGTGACCATTAAGGATGGTTGGAGATCCTGACTGCAATGAAGTGATGTCCGTTTAACAGCGCGAAAGGAATGAAATAAATGAACTCATTTGTTCAAATCAGAAGAGATTTACACAAAATTCCTGAAATCGGCTATCAGGAATTTAAAACACAGCAGTATTTGCTCCGTTATATAGAAAGCCTTCCTCAGGAGCGAATCGAAATCAAAAAGTGGGAAACAGGTCTCTTTGTACGGCTGACAGGTTTGAAACCTGAATCCAAAACGATTGCCTATCGGACAGATATTGATGGACTGCCGATCACAGAGCTGACGGGACTTGATTTTGCTTCCGAGCATCCTGGCAGAATGCATGCGTGCGGCCACGACTTTCATATGGCGATCGCACTTGGTATTTTGACCGAGCTCGTTAATCAGCCGCCTGAAGTAAATGTTCTGTTTATCTTCCAGCCGGCAGAGGAAGGACCTGGCGGAGCGGCCAGAATGCTCGAGTCAAAAGAAATGCAGGAGTGGATGCCTGATGAAATTATGGGTCTTCATATTGCGCCTGAATACAAAGCGGGCGTGGTCGCATCAAAGCCTGGACTTTTATTTGCCAATACATCAGAACTGAAAATCACCATGAAAGGAAAGGGTGGACATGCTGCTTATCCTCACAAAACGAGAGATATGATTGTGGCGGGTGCCCATTTAATTACACAGCTTCAAACCATTGTGGCACGTTCAGTGGATCCGCTAGACAGCGGTGTCGTAACGATAGGAAAGCTTGAAGCCGGTACTGTCGGCAACATCATTGCTGAAACAGCAGAATTAAACGGAACAATGCGAAGCCTGGACCCGGAAACGATGGAGATTTTAAAAAGCCGCGTTCGTGCAATCTGTGAAGGAATCAGCGCATCCTTCGAGTGTGAAGTTATTCCGGAGTTTAACCAGCCGTATTATATGGTTTATAACGATGAGGAATCGGTGAACGACTTTATCACTTTTGCTGAATCTTACGAGGGTGTTGAGTTTGTTCATTGTAAAAAAGCGATGACCGGCGAAGATTTCGGATATTTTCTTAAAGAAATCCCGGGCTTTATGTTCTGGCTTGGTGTGGATTCAACGTACGGATTGCACCATGCGAAATTAAACCCTGACGAAAAGGCGATTGGTATCGCGATCGGGTTAATGAGAGATTATATACACACTAAATAAATCAGTTTTAATGTTGTCGAAATTCTAAATCGTGCCAGGTCATTCCTTCGCTTTTCGCGGCCGCGCGGTGAGCCAGCTAATGCTCCGCATTACGCTGTCTCACCTGTCGCTCCTCTGCCGCAGAAGTCTACGGAATGACCTGGCACTTTTTGTGTGGAAACCCTCTACTTCAACAGCCCTTTAATTATCACTTTTGAGAGTGATCTTAATTTAATGTCACGAAAATTAAAGTTTGTCTTTTAAAATTCAACACTCTAAAAACGACCTGATTGTTAAAATCAGGTCGTTTTTTGGGTTATTTTTTTTCGACATACACTTGATGAGGGAACGGGATTTCGATTCCGTTTTTATCAAGTGTTTCTTTTAATACTTTGCGTAGCTCGCGTTCGACGCCCCATTGCTCGTTATTAACTGTTTTGGCAATCACGCGGATGACGACATCTGATGCACCAAGTGTCTGAACGCCAAGTACGTTTGGTCCTTCAACGATCATGTCATTTGATGCTGCCACTTCATCACAGGCAGCCTGCATCACGGCAATAGCTTTATCGATATCATCGTCATAGGAAATGCCAATATCGATCAGAGCGCGCATGTTGCCTCGCGAGTGGTTGCTCATTCCTGTAATCTCACGGTTTGGGACAAAATGAAGTGTACCATCAAATCCGCGGATTTTCGTCTGTCTCAATCCGACTTCTTCGCAAATGCCTGAAAAACTTCCTGTTGTAATATAATCACCTACGTCAATCTGCTTCTCAAGCAAAATGAAAAAACCGGTGACCACATCACTGACGAGCCCCTGAGCACCAAAGCCGATTGCGAGCCCTATAATACCGGCTCCCGCAATTAACGCAGTGACATCATAGTTGAAAACCTGAAGAATCGTCACAACCAAAATGAAGATCAGTGCATAACCGAATACATTTTTTATCAGGCTTTCGAGTGTTTTTGCCCGACCAAGTGAAATATTTTCTTTTTCCTGATATTTTTCGAAGACATTTGATAGGATCCGGTTACCGATCGACCGGACAATTAAAAAGGCAATAATAATACCAATAATCTTTAAGGCACCAATCCCGATGGCGATCAGGAGTGCTCCCCACTCGTAGTCAGCCAGCCGGCTGCCGAGTGCATTGAACAATAAAGTTTCCATCGACTCACCCCATTAAAAAATATGTAGATTTTTTCACTATACCCTTATATCAAACAATGTAACGTAGATTCAAGTAATTCGGGTTAATTCCATTGGATTTGGACCATACTTTAGAAAAAGACTCACCTGCAGTTTCATTCAAATTGATTCTGAATTAAATTGACTATGCTATGGCAATCATTTATCATGAACAACGTGAGTTTTTTAGAGGTGAACGATTTCACCTTGATGCAGATTATTTTTGGAGGGATTTCTTATGGCAGAACGTATGGTTGGCAAGCAGGCTCCACGCTTTGAAATGGATGCTGTTCTTGCAAACAAAGAATTTGGCAAGGTTAGCCTTGAACAAAACATGAAAGAAGACAAGTGGACAGTACTTTTCTTCTATCCAATGGACTTCACTTTTGTATGTCCAACTGAAATTACAGCAATGTCAGATCGTTACGACGAATTCGAAGACCTTGATGCAGAAATTATCGGGGTTTCTACTGATACAATCCATACACACCTTGCATGGATCAACACAGAGCGTAAAGACAATGGTCTTGGCGAACTGAAATATCCACTTGCAGCAGATACAAACCATCAGGTATCACGTGAATACGGTGTCCTTATTGAAGAAGAAGGAATCGCACTTCGCGGACTATACATCATCAGCCCTGAAGGTGAACTGCAGTACCAGACAGTGTTCCACAACAACATCGGCCGTGATGTAGATGAAACACTTCGCGTACTTCAGGCCCTTCAAACAGGCGGACTTTGCCCGGCTAACTGGAAGCCAGGCCAGAAAACTCTATAATTCAAACATAACCAAAAAGAGACAGCTCGTGATATAGAGCTGTCTCTTTTTTTGCCGATCCACCACAGATAAGTTCCCTAATATACCAGGACAATGTCTATCCATACCACTCTAGCGCTTCTGATTTTGACCTGTCCATTAAACTAAAGGTGTTCATTTTCTATCTAAATCCGCCTTCAAAGCACCGGAAGGAAAGGGAATACTATTTGCAGATCTCTATTCTGCACTCCTTATTTTTGAAAAACCTCAAAAGTGCAGGGGGCATCCGAAGACTCCTGCGGCAGAGAAGCGACAGGTGAGACAGCGTAGCGCGAAGCGCTAGCTGGCTCACCGCGCGGCCGCGGAAAGCGAAGGATGCCCCCTGCACGTTTTTAGCTAAATGATAACTTATGTGAAAACTTAGAGGTCTGCCTCTAGCGAAGGATGGTCCTAGACCGGCTCTTGCTAATATGATCTCAGTCATTCGACTGATCATTTATATTTCGATATCCTATATAATCAACAAGTGTTAGAAAATAAACAAATGATAAAAAATTCAAAATAAAGGTGGAAAAATATTTCGATAACCGATATATTTAATAGTATGCTTTAACAGGAGAGGGGGAAAACACATGGATGTTTTTCAGAAATTAAAAGAGTTTTACTGGCCTCATAGACGTCATTTTATTATTTCCATTATCTTTCTATTTGTGATGACGCTGATCACGGTCGTTTATCCGATCATTCTCCAATTAACCATTGATGAAGTGGTCGGTCAGGGCAGGTATGAGATCGTACCTTACCTGGCATTTGGTTTTATCGGGCTGATGGCTGTAAAAGGGGTAGCGACCTTTATTTCTCAATATAATGGTGATTTATTTGGCATTATCTCTGTATATGATTTGAGAAAGCGCTTGTATGATAAGCTTCAGAGCCTGCCATTTCAGTATTACGATAATGCGAAGACCGGGGATATTATGTCACGTCTTACCGCGGATGTGGAAGGTTTCCGCTTTTTCCTTTCGTTCGGATTTGCAGAATTGATCCGGCTGATTTTACTGCTTGTTGTCACAACTGGACTCATGCTTTATTATTCAGTGCCATTGACGATTGTGACGATGATTTCAATTCCATTTTTAGCGATCGCAGTATATAAGTTTGATAAAAAAGTACATCCGGCGTTTCGTGGCGTCCGTCAGTCATTCGGACGGCTGAATACAAATGTTCAGGAAAATATCAGTGGGATCAATACGGTTAAATCACTTTCGAGAGAGGAACACCAGATTGGAAAATTCAATTCTTCCAATGAAGATTATAAGGAAAAGTATATATTCACTTCGGATGTCTGGGCGAAGTATTTTCCACTGATGGAGTTTCTCGGAAATGTAAGTGTCGTCCTGCTGCTTGGGTATGGTGGCTTTCTTGTGGTGAACGGACAGTTGACTCCGGGTGAGCTTACCGCTTTTTACAGCCTAGTTGGATTTATTATCTGGCCGATTATGAACCTCGGTTTTACGATTAACCAGTTTTCACAATCCAAGGCTTCCGGTGAAAGACTGCTTGAAATTCTTGAAGCGGGAGAAACCATAAAAGAACTAGCGCATGCCATCGAAATGAAAAACACAGATGGAGAAGTTGAATTTGACAATGTCACACTTCGTTATACTGAGGATGTTGAAAAAGCGCTGGACCAGGTTTCCTTTAAAGTGAGAAGTGGACAGACGGTTGGTCTGATTGGGGCAACAGGTTCAGGAAAGACGAGTATTACACAGTTAATGACGCGTTTTTATGAACCGAGTGAAGGAAGCGTGCTGATCGACGGTAAAAACGTCAATGAGTACACGGTCCAGTCTTTAAGAAAAAATGTTGGTTTTGTTCTGCAGGAGTCATTTCTTTTTTCATCAACAATCAAATCAAATATCGCATTTGGAAATCCAGGCGCGACAATGGATCAGATTGTTGAGGCAGCAAAACGTGCGCAGGCTCATGATTTCATTATGGAGCTTCCTAAAGGCTACGATACGATGCTGGGAGAAAGAGGGCTCGGATTATCAGGAGGGCAGAAACAGCGTATTGCGATTGCGAGAGCGATCTGCCTTGATCCGGGGATTTTAATTTTGGATGATGCAACAAGTGCGGTGGATATGCAGACTGAATTTGAAATTCAAAAAGCATTAAAGGAAGTTATGCGCGGAAGAACAACCTTTATTATTGCGCACCGGATTTCTTCATTAAAACATGCTGATGAAATTTTTGTTTTTGAAAATGGGCGCATCACCCACCGGGGAAAACACGATGAATTGATCAAAACAGAAGGACAGTACAGAAGAATTTATGATATTCAGTATAAAGATCAGATTGAACTGGCGGCCAGTATGAAAGCGGGGGCAAGCCGATGAGTAAAGCGTCAAATGCAAAAGAAAGATTTCATTATTCCACCGATCAGGTGATTGAGAAGCCGTTTAACTGGATGCAGCTTTGGAGGCTGCTGCACTATTTGAAGCCTTATACAAAAAAGCTTCTGCCTCTTTCTGTTTTAATGGTTTTAATTACAACTGCAGTCCGGCTTGTGATTCCAATTATGATCGGGATTTATGTGATTGATGAAGCGATCATGTCAAAGGACGGAGACTTGCTTCTCCTGCTTGTTGGTGTCATCGCAGGGCTTTATATTGTTAACTATGTAGCCAATATTTTCAGGATAAAATGGATGAATATACTTGGTCAAAGTGTGATTTATGATTTGAGAAAGCATTTATTTACGCACGTACAGTGGCTGAGTAACCGCTTCTTTGATCAGCGTTCGGCGGGATCTATTCTGGTCCGGATTATGAATGATATTAACTCCTTACAGGAATTGTTTACGAATGGGGTTATTAACCTGCTGATGGATGCGTTGATGCTGATTGGGATTTTCATTATCCTGTTTACGATCAGCCCGCAGCTGGCGCTTGCCGTCATGATTGTTCTGCCGTTAATGTTTTTGATTTCAACTAAATTGAGAAAGAAAATCAGACGTTCATGGCAGACGGTGCGTCTAAAGCAGTCAAAGCTGAATTCTCACCTGAATGAAAGTCTTCAGGGAATGCGTGTAACACAATCCTTTACGCAGGAAAAAGAAAATGCAGCTTATTTTAATGGTGTAAATACGGAAACGTTTGAAAGCTGGCAGGATGCGACGAAGAAGAATGCAACCTTCCGGCCTCTCGTTGAAATGACAAATGCAGTAGGGTCGGCGATTCTCATCTGGTATGGTGCCTACCTGATTCAAAGCGGCAGCTTGCAGATCGGTGAATTTGTTACGTTTGCCTTCATGGTAGGCATGTTCTGGGAGCCGATTTCAAGACTTGGTATGGTCTATAACCAGTTGTTAATGGGGATGGCTTCTTCTGAGCGGATCTTCGAGTTTCTGGATGAAAAACCGAACGTCGCTGAAAAAGAAAACGCTGTTGAGTTGAAAGAAATTAAAGGGAAAATTGACTTTGAAAACGTTGAGTTTGCTTATACTGAAGATCGTAAGGCATTAAATAAGCTTTCACTGTCTATTAAAGCCGGTGAAACCATTGCCTTGGTTGGTCACACTGGATCGGGTAAAACGACGATTGCCAACCTTGTTACCCGCTTTTATGATCCAACTGCCGGTTCTGTTAAAATGGACGGCCATGATTTGAAAGATGTGTCTTTAAGAAGTCTCAGGTCTCAAATTTCGATCGTATTGCAGGATACATTTATTTTCTCGGGTACCATTAAAGATAATATCCGGTTTGGTTTTCCTCATGCAACGGATGAGCAGATTATTGATGCTGCCAAGGCAGTTGGGGCGCACGGATTTATTGAACGGCTGCCTAAAGGGTACGATACAGAAGTAGAAGAGCGTGGCAATATCCTGTCGGTAGGGGAAAGGCAATTAATTTCATTTGCCCGTGCACTGCTTGCTGACCCGAGGATTATCATTCTGGATGAGGCGACGGCTTCTATTGATACAGAAACTGAAGTGATCATTCAGAAGGCGCTGTCCACTCTTCTTGAAGGACGTACAGCCATCATTATTGCGCACAGACTGTCAACTATTCGGGATGCTGATAAAATTTATGTTCTTGATCACGGGAACCTGATGGAATACGGCAATCATCAGGAGCTGATGGAACGCAAAGGCATCTATCACGGTCTGGTTCAGTCACAGTTCACGATGCAAAAAGAAGCTTAAATGAAATTTTGACAAATTTATAAACAGATAAAGCCCTCTGATACATTTCAGAGGGCTTTATTCATTGATTTTTTTTATGAGCAGGATGTATACTATAAGCAAATAGTTTGTGAAGGATGTCACAAAATATTCATGTTCAACATATCACAAACATTCTTCCTGTTATATGGTGATGATCGCTTAGTGGTATAGTAAAGATAACAATAAGTTGGAAATCGGGAGGGAATACCAGTGCTAGATTTAGATGGCGTTACGCTCACCAGGCTGCTCACGGCAGCAACATTAATGTTTCACGTAATTTTTGCAACGATAGGTGTCGGAATCCCGGTCATGATTGCCATTGCGGAATTTTTGGGTATAAAGAAAAATGACCCACACTATCTTCTGCTTGCAAGACGATGGGCAAGAGGCTTCACAATCACAGTAGCGGTTGGAGTTGTGACCGGTACAGCAATTGGTCTGCAGCTGTCATTACTGTGGCCGAGCTTTATGCAGCTGGCTGGACAAGTAATCGCACTGCCGCTGTTCATGGAAACATTTGCTTTCTTTTTTGAAGCAATCTTCCTTGGAATCTATCTTTACACATGGGACCGTTTTAAAAACAGATGGCTGCACTGGCTGTTGAATATACCGATTGTGATTGGGGCTACTTTATCAGGGTTCTTCATTACAACGGTAAACGCATTTATGAATACACCGCAGGGCTTTGATCTTCTTGATGGAGAAGCGGTAAACATTGATCCGCTCGCAGCGATGTTTAATCCTGCGACACCGACAAAAGTATTTCATGTTTTGACATCGAGTTATATGACATCGGCTTTAATTCTTGCTGCAATAGCAGCATTTATGATTTTAAAGAAAAAAGGCAGCTTTACTTACCATAAAAAAGCGCTGAAAATGACGATGATTGCCGGTTTGATTTTTACAGCCGGTACAGCGCTCGCAGGTGATCTTTCAGCTAAGTTCCTTGCTAAAGAGCAACCTGAAAAATTAGCTGCTGCCGAGTGGCATTTTGAAACTGAGTCCAATGCGGATCTCATTGTCTTCGGAACCATTGATGAAAACAATGAAATCAGTAATGAAATCCGGATTCCTGGCGCATTGAGTTTTCTTGCGGGTAATTCGTTTGATACCGAAGTCATCGGTCTAAATGAATTCCCTGAAGAAGAGCGCCCACCTTTATGGGTACACTATGCATTTGACCTGATGGTTTCAATCGGTATGTACTCCATGTTTATCGCAGGAATTTTCGTCCTGTTCAGCTTTATTAAACGATTTAATGAACATAATAAATTCCTGCTGATGGGGATCATTGCGAGTGGACCGCTTGCAATGCTGGCGGTTGAATTCGGCTGGGTTTACGCAGAAGTTGGACGTCAACCTTGGATTCTCAGAGGGATCATGACGGTGGATGAAGCAGCAACCACTTCAAGCTCAGTGGGTATTGCATTCGGATTGTTCCTTGCACTGTATGCTGTACTTGGCTTCTTCTGTGTACGTGTACTGTTGAAGATGTTCAGAAACAAACCGGCTGAAGCAGAACTGGAACAGCGCTTCCCTGGAGGTAAACTGTAAAACAGGATGACAACTGATTCTGCATGTGCAGAATCAGTTGTTCCTGTGCTTATACATAAAAGATGGGAGGGAATATCATGAGCTTGGAAGTCATCGGGATTTCGGTATTATGGCTCTTTTTATATGGATATTTAATTGTAGCATCGATTGATTTTGGGGCCGGTTTTTTTGCTTATTATGCAAGGGTCTCAAAACGTGAACATATTATGAGTAAGTTAATCAGCCGTTACTTGTCACCTGTGTGGGAAGTAACCAATGTATTTTTTGTCTTTTTCTTTGTCGGTCTTGTCGGGTTCTTTCCTGACACAGCCTACTACTACGGAACAGCACTGCTTCTGCCGGGATCAGTGGCGATCATATTAATTGCGATCCGCGGATCCTTTTACGCATTCGGAAATTACGGATCAAAAGACAATACCGTTTATCTGTTTTTATACGGCGCAACAGGATTATTGATACCGGCAGCTTTATCAACGGCATTGACCATTTCTGAAGGAGGATATCTTGAAGAAACTTCTGAAGGTGTTGTCTTCCTGGCAGGTGAACTTTTCACCAGTCCGTATTCATGGAGTGTAGTTGCGCTGGCGATCGTTTCTGTTCTATTTATCAGCGCATCATTTCTGACTTATTATGCAGACCGAGCCGAGGATGTTGATTCGCGTGCGATCATGAGAAAGTTTGCACTATGGTGGAGTGCACCAACGATCGGGGCAAGTCTTCTCGTTTTTGCTGGACTGCGCGATCATAACGTGGAGCACTTTAGAAGAGCCCTGGATTTATGGTGGATGTTCGGACTTTCTCTATTATTTTTCCTGATCGCTGCATTTTTAATTTACTCAGGAAAAAGATACGGTACTGCGTTCATCATGGTGATGCTTCAATTCTTCTTTGCATTCTTTGGTTACGGGGCTTCGCACTTGCCTTATATCCTGTATCCATTTATCACGATTGAAGGTAGCGTTGTTAACGAAACGATGGGTACAGCACTCGTTATTGTCTTTATACTTGGCCTGTGCCTGCTTATTCCGTCTTTATACCTGCTGATGAGACTATTCCTCTTTGATGCAGATTACGTAAAAGGGAAAAAATAATTTCATTTTCTGAAATTTCCTGTGATAAAATAAGAGCAGGATTCAGAAAGTGGAGGAATGGCTAGTGAAAAAAGAATTTGTGGTGATCGGCCTCGGCCGATTTGGAGGCAGTATTGTACGTGAACTCGTTGAACAGGGCATGGAAGTTATGGCCATTGATAAGTTCGAGGATAAAGTCGACGAATTCTCAAACATTGCCACACATGCGGTAATGGCAGATTCAACGGATGAGTCAGTTCTCAGAAGTCTTGGGATTCGTAACTTTGACCATGTCATCGTAGCGATAGGTGATGATATTCAGGCCAGTATCCTAACAACACTGATGTTAAAAGAAATAGGTGTTAATAAAGTAACGGTCAAGGCACAAAATGATTATCACGAAAAGGTGTTGCGCAGAATCGGTGCAGATAAAGTAGTACACCCTGAACGTGACATGGGTAAACGTATTGCACACAATATCGTCTCAAATAACGTGCTCGACTATCTTGAACTGTCTGATGAACATTCTATCGTTGAAATCGCAGCTAACAGCCTGCTCATCGGCAATACCATCATTGATCTCGATATCCGTGCAAAATACGGAATCAACATTGTCGCCATCAAAAGGGGAGATAACATCATCGTGTCCCCACAGGCAAACGATGTCATAGAAAAAAATGATATCCTGATCGTCATCGGAGCAGATAATGATATCAACCGCTTCGAAAAACGCGTCATGCAAAGCTCCTGACAAAATCCGGACCACAATCAACATCACGTGGTCCGGATTTTTTTGTATGGTAAGGAGCGGAGAACTTAGTATTTTTAGGCTCCTTGTTTCATGAAAGTGACATTTGAAGCCTTTTGGGTTAATGGATCGGCAATGCTGTTAGCGTATTAAATCTGTTTTAAGTGATTTATTCCAATTAATTACCATTTTAAAATATTGTTATTTATAAATGAGGGGAGGTTCGCATCCGCAGACTCCTGTGGCAGAGGAGCGACAGGTGAGACAGCGTAGTGCGAAGCACTAGCTGGCTCACCGCGCGGCCACGGAAAGCGGAGGATGCGAACCTCCCCGGTTATTTAAATTCAAAAAGGGAGACTGCATTGTGAGCAGTCTCCCTTTTTTATACTTCCATAATAATCGGTAAAATCATCGGACGGCGTCTCGTCTTTTCATAAAGGAAAGGCTCAAGCGTATCCGTAATTTCATTCTTAATCTCAGACCACTGGCTCGTCTTATTCGAAAGCACCTTATTCAGATGCTTCTGGAGCAAATACTGCGCCTGGTGAATAAGTTCGCCGGATTCCCTCATATAAACAAATCCGCGGGAGATCAGGTCAGGTCCTGAAACAACTTTGTGCTCATTCAGGTTCAGGCTGACTACGACAACGACAAGGCCTTCCTCAGAAAGAATTCTTCTGTCGCGAAGAACGATATTTCCGATATCACCAATTCCGCTGCCATCAATGTATACATTTCCGGATGGGATCTTACCTGCAACCGATGCCTCTGTACTGCTTAGTGCAAGAACATCCCCATTTTCCATGACAAAACAGTTTTCCTCCGGAACATCACAGTCAACAGCAAGGTTTACGTGCATCTTCTGCATTCTGTATTCACCGTGAATCGGCATAAAGAATTTTGGCTGAATCAGACGCAGCATCAGCTTCTGCTCTTCCTGAGAGCCGTGACCTGACGTATGGATGTCGTTCAGTGAACCGTGAATAACATCGGCTCCTGCGCGATACAGAAGGTTAATCGTCCGGTTTACGCTGATGGTATTTCCAGGAATCGGTGATGATGAAAAGACAACCGTGTCCCCAGGAATAATCTGAATCTGACGGTGTGTACCATTTGCAATTCTTGAAAGAGCTGCCATTGGTTCACCCTGACTTCCAGTACAAAGAATCACGACTTTGTCTGACGGAAGTCTGTTCAGCGTATGTGCATCAATAAACGTATCTTTTGGTGCATTCACATAGCCGAGTTCATGTCCGATGTTAATCGCATTTTCCATACTCCGGCCGAAAACAGCTACCTTACGGCCGTGTTTCACAGCAGCATCCGTGACCTGTTGAAGGCGGTAAATATTAGATGCAAACGTAGCAAAAATAATTCTTCCGTTCACTTTCTGGAAAATATTATCGATGCTGTCTCCAACCTTACGTTCTGAAAGCGTGAAGTTCGGTACTTCACTGTTTGTGCTGTCTGAAAGAAGGGCAAGGACACCTTCTTTTCCGATCTCAGCCATTTTCGTCAGGTTGGCAGGTTCTCCAACCGGTGTGAAATCAAACTTAAAGTCTCCGGTATGAACAATGTTACCTGGAGGAGTTTTCACAACAATTCCATAGGAGTCCGGAATACTGTGCGTTGTTCTGAAAAAGCTCACGGCTGTTTTTCTGAACTTGATGACATCATCTTCGCCAATTGGATGAAGTTTTGTTGTACGAAGCAGTCCGTGCTCTTCCAGCTTGTTTTTAAGAAGGCCCAGTGCAAGCTTACCACCGTATACAGGAACGTTAACCTGTCGGAGTAAGTATGGAATTCCGCCAATATGATCTTCGTGACCATGGGTAATAAATAGTCCTTTGATTTTATCCACATTTTTTTCTAAATACGTGTAATCAGGGATAACATAGTCGATTCCAAGAAGATCATCTTCAGGAAATTTAATACCGGCATCAATCAGAATAATTTCATCCTGAAACTGAACGCCGTACGTGTTTTTTCCGATCTCACCCAGTCCGCCGAGGGCAAACACAGCGGTCTGGTCATTTTTTACAAATTTCATTTATTAAAGCTGTTCCAGACGATAATTTTCATGGTTTTGTTCATATTCCAAGTATTTGCCCTCTAACTTTTGAACAAGTTCAATATTGTAATTACGTCCGCTTAGTTTTTTACGTACTTCTTCTTCAGTCTCTGCCTCAACATAGATTGCCTTTGTTTTCTCCCTTACTGGCACCTCTGTTGCTTCTTCCTGATAATACACTTTAAAAATCATTTTTTATTCTCTCCTTCTATATAAAGTACTAAAAAGCGGAAAAATTCCGCTCTTATTATCATTTCATTTATCAGTATAACCAGCTTTTACATAACCTTTCCCTGAACATAAAGAACAGCCCTCCTGAAATGAAGGGCTTACAGGGACTCAGGCAATTGTCTTTTTACGCAGCATGTCTCTCCACTGTCGTGCAAGCTTTCGTTTAAGCTTCTTCAACATCGCGGATCACTCCTTACCTATATCATACCTCTGTTCAGGCAATCTGTAAAGATAAGGTTCTTGACAAGACCATGTAATGAATTCCGTAAATACTATCTTTCAAGCGGTTCTGCATCAGTTGGTTCGAAAAAAGGATCCTTCTTATTAATATGGTCATAAAACATAATGCCATTCAGGTGATCCATCTCATGTTGCGCAGCAATGGCAGCAAGCCCCTTTAAACGCAGCTTTACTTCTTTGGCATCCTGATCAAATCCTTTAATTGTCACGCGGGAATAGCGCACGACGTATCCGGGAATATTTTCATCAACAGATAAGCAGCCTTCTCCGGAAGTCAGGTAAGCCTTCTCGACAGAATGACTGACGATTCTCGGGTTGAATAAGGCGAAGCTATATGTGCGGTTACTCCCGTCTTCAAGGTGCAGGGCAAACATCCTTTTAGATACATTGATTTGCGGAGCTGCAAGTCCGATCCCTGGTCTCAGCCCATATTTCTCGGCAATGTCCGGATCCTGACTGTTTTTAATGTAATCCAGCATTGAAAGCAGTGTCTGCTTGTCCTCTTCACTGGGCGGAAGGGAGACTTCTTCTGCTTTTTGACGAAGAACAGGATGTCCGTCTCTAACGATATCTTCCATTGTAATCATATTGTTTTATCCTCCTGTGCGTGTTTATACAGCCTGTTCCTAATCATATCAGATTTCGTGTAAACAAAAAACGCCAGTGGCTTTATCAGAACAGGAAAGTCGCTCAAAAGGGATTGAAGTTTAAGGGAATCATCTATATGATATTAATTGTTATCAATTGAGGGGGTTACAATTCGTGAAAACATACATATTCAGCACTCTTTGCGTGTCTTCAATATTTTTAAGCGGCTGTGTTTTCGGTTCGCAGGCTGAAGAAGAGATAGGTGAAATACTGGAAAGCGCTGTGACAGAAGAAGAAGGTTATGTTCAGGCGCAGAATGAATTAAGAGAACTTGAGGCAGCTGAGCAGGAGCTATACAATGAAATCATGGCCTTAAGCATGGAAGAATTTGAAACAGTGAGTGAACTGGCTGATGAGGCGCTGGCCAATCTTGATGAAAGAGAAGAGCAGCTGAACGCTGAAGCGGAAGCTGTGAACCAGTCATCTGAAGTCTTTCAGGACGTTGAACCGCTCATTGAAGATTTAGAGACTGAAGATCTGCAAAACCATGTTAAATCAATGGTTGAAACGATGAACGAGCGTTATGCACTGCATGAGGACTTATCGGCAGCTTACACAGAGAGCCTTGAATTGAACCGCGAACTTTATAATATGCTTAAAGAGGAAGACCTTGAGCTTGAAGAGCTGGAAAATCAGATCACGCTTGTAAATGAACAGAATTCCGCGATTATCGAACTGAACGATGCTTTTAATGAAGCGACAACAGAATACAACGAACTGAAGTCAGCATTTTATGAGATGGCTGAAATCGAAACAGAAGAGTAGGGAGACCTGCTCTTTTTATATTGTCATATTTAGTTGCATATTCCGATTTGGAGGAGAAAATTAGACATATAACAGAAATGAAAGTGTTCGATTATACTAGTACAGTTTTTTGGTTTTGGTGAAACAGATGTTAAATAGGATTGTTTTTAACTGGGAAAATAAGTGCGGGAATTCACATAGCACTTTATCGTTGACGTCAATAATACTCTCATGTAAACTTTAAATCGTGAGTTAAGTTGTATTACTCCGAATCAGGCGTAAAATAGTACAGAGGAACAAATTTAACCGTTTAGGTTTTCTGCGGCCTGATTTGTGGAAAAATAAAAAGTAATTGTGTTTTTTGGCGAAACGCCTGGCACGAAAGATCAAACAAACCCGAAAGGATAGGTGGACTGAATGGCTTCTAAAAAGAAGACTCCATTTGATGCTGTAACAGTATTGGAGCAAATCGAAGACAAATTTGAGATGTTCCAGATTTTAGATGAAGAAGGGAAAATCGTTAACGAAGATGCAATGCCTGACTTAAGTGATGAGCAGCTTCAGGAATTAATGAGCCGCATGGTTTATACACGTATTCTTGACCAGCGTTCTATTTCTCTTAACCGTCAGGGACGTCTTGGTTTCTACGCGCCGACTGCGGGACAGGAAGCGTCACAGATCGCTTCTCATTATGCACTTGAAAAGGAAGACTGGGTTGTTCCGGGTTACCGTGACGTTCCTCAGATCATCTGGCACGGCCTGCCGCTTGCACAGGCATTCCTGTTCTCACGTGGACACTTCAAAGGAAACAACTCTCCGGAAGGCGTTAACGTACTGCCTCCACAGATTATTATCGGAGCACAGTATATTCAGACA
This sequence comes from Jeotgalibacillus aurantiacus, assembly GCF_020595125.1. Lineage (NCBI taxonomy): Bacteria > Bacillati > Bacillota > Bacilli > Caryophanales > Caryophanaceae > Jeotgalibacillus > Jeotgalibacillus aurantiacus. Next base: position 671,249 of record NZ_JACNMS010000002.1, on the reverse strand, counting down.
GCCGGAATCGCACTTGGTCTTAAAAAGCGCGGTAAAAAAGCAGTAGCCATTACATACACAGGTGATGGCGGTTCTTCACAGGGTGACTTCTACGAAGGAATCAACTTTGCGGGAGCATACGGTGCACCAGCGATTTTCGTCGTTCAAAACAACCAGTTTGCGATCTCTACACCACGTGATAAGCAGACAAAAGGAAGAACGATTGCTCAGAAAGCAGTTTCTGCCGGAATTCCAGGTATCCTTGTTGATGGAATGGACCCGCTGGCTGTTTATGCAGCAACTCGTGATGCCCGTGACCGCGCCGTTGCAGGTGAAGGTCCAACACTGATTGAGACATTATGCTACCGTTACGGACCACATACAATGGCTGGTGATGATCCAACCCGTTACCGTACGGATGATATGGATACTGAGTGGGAAAAGAAAGATCCACTAGTTCGCTTCCGTAAGTTCCTTGAAGAAAAAGGACTATGGAATGAAGAGAAAGAAAACGAAGTAATCGAAAAAGCAAAAGAAGAAATCAAAGCTGCAATTAAAGAAGCAGATGATACACCAAAACAGAAGGTTACGGAACTAATGGACATTATGTACGAAGAAATGCCGTTTAACCTGAAAGAACAATATGAAATTTATAAAGAGAAGGAGTCGAAATAAGCCATGGCACAAATGACGATGATTCAGGCGATCACAGACGCTCTCCGCACAGAACTGAAAAATGATGAAAATGTACTTGTGTTTGGTGAGGACGTTGGTTTAAACGGAGGCGTATTCCGTGCGACTGAAGGTCTTCAGAAAGAATTCGGGGAAGATCGTGTATTCGATACACCTCTTGCAGAATCAGGTATCGGCGGCCTTGCAATCGGACTTGCATTAGAAGGCTACCGCCCAGTTCCTGAAATCCAGTTCTTCGGATTCGTATTCGAAGTAATGGATGCAGTGAGCGGTCAGATGGCACGTATGCGCTACCGCAGCGGCGGCAAATACAGCTCTCCAATCACAATCCGTTCTCCATTTGGAGGAGGCGTACACACGCCTGAGCTTCACGCAGACAGCCTTGAAGGTCTGATGGCTCAGCAGCCTGGTCTGAAGGTAGTTATTCCTTCAACGCCAACGGATGCAAAAGGACTTCTGATCTCTGCAATCCGCGACAACGATCCGGTTATCTTCCTTGAGCACATGAAGCTTTACCGTTCATTCCGTGAAGATGTACCTGAAGAAGAGTACACAATCGAAATCGGAAAAGCGGATGTTAAGCGCGAAGGTACTGACCTTACAATCGTAACGTACGGTGCAATGGTTCACGAATCATTGAAAGCAGCTGAGCAGCTTGAAAAAGATGGTCACTCAGTTGAAGTTATTGACCTTCGTACGATTCAGCCGCTTGATATCGAAACAATCATCAAGTCTGTTGAAAAAACAAACCGTGCAATCGTGGTTCAGGAAGCACAAAAGCAGGCTGGTATTGCAGCAAGCGTTGTAGCTGAAATCAACGACCGTGCCATTTTAAGCCTTGAAGCACCTGTTCTGCGCGTAGCAGCAGCAGATACTGTGTTCCCATTCTCTCAGGCTGAATCAGTATGGCTTCCAAACGTTAAAGATGTAGTAGCTACAGCTAAAAAAGTACTTGAGTTTTAATTGAAACGGAGATCCATTCTCCGTTTTCCCTTTCCATAAAGAAATGATCACCAACGTGTGATCTGCGATATACATTTAAAAATTAATTTAAGCAGGAGGTTGAAGACATTGTCATTTGAATTTAAATTACCTGATATTGGTGAAGGAATTCACGAAGGTGAAATTGTAAAATGGTTCATTGCTGTCGGAGACAAGGTAGAAGAAGACGATGTACTTTGTGAAGTGCAAAACGATAAAGCGGTAGTTGAGATTCCTTCTCCTGTTGCAGGAACAGTAGAAGAAATTCTTGTTGAAGAAGGAAGCGTTGCGGTAGTAGGCGACACGCTCATCAAATTTGACGCGCCTGGTTATGAGGACCTTAAATTCAAAGGTTCTGACAGTGATGATGACGATAAGAAGGAAGAGCCGAAAAAAGAAGAGCCTAAGCAGGAAGAAAAGACAGAAGATAAGCCTGCAGAGGAAAAATCAGAGCCTGCTGCTGAAGCAAAACCTGCTGAAGACGTAGATCCAGACCGTCGCATTATTGCAATGCCTTCTGTGCGTAAATATGCACGAGATAACGATGTGGATATCCGCTACGTATCAGGTTCAGGTAAAAATGGCCGTATCACAAAAGAAGATATCGATTCTTATTTGAAAGGTGATACTGCTGCACCGGCAGAAGCGAAGTCTGAAGACAAGCCTGCTGAGCAAAAAGAAGAAAAAGCAGCGAAATCAACTCCTTCTGTACCTGAAGGTGACTTCCCTGAAACACGTGAGAAGATGAGCGGAATGAGAAAAGCAATTGCTAAGGCAATGGTTAACTCTAAGCACACTGCCCCTCACGTAACACTTATGGATGAAGTAGATGTTGAGAAGCTTGTTGCACATCGTAAGAAGTTCAAGGAAATCGCGCTTGAAAAAGACATCAAGCTGACATTCCTTCCATACGTGGTAAAAGCACTTGTTTCTGCATTGCGTGAGTACCCTGTACTGAACACATCACTTGATGATGAAGCACAGGAAATCATTCAGAAGCACTACTACAACATCGGTATCGCTGCAGACACTGAAAAAGGTCTTGTTGTACCAGTTGTTAAAAATGCTGATCGCAAATCTGTATTTGGTATTTCTGATGAAATCAACCAGCTCGCTGGTAAAGCGCGTGACGGTAAATTGTCCGGTGATGAAATGAAAGGTGCATCATGCACAATCACAAATATCGGATCTGCCGGAGGCCAGTGGTTTACACCGGTTATCAACCATCCTGAGGTTGCAATCCTCGGAATTGGTCGAATTGCGGAAAAACCTGTTGTAAAAAATGGTGAAATTGTAGCCGCTCCTGTGTTAGCATTATCATTGAGCTTCGATCACCGTATGATTGATGGTGCAACGGCTCAAAATGCGTTGAACCACATCAAACGTTTATTGAACGATCCAGAACTTTTACTAATGGAGGCGTAAAACCATGGTAGTTGGAGATTTCCCTATTGAAACAGATACTCTCGTCATTGGATCAGGTCCCGGAGGATATGTAGCTGCAATCCGTGCAGCTCAGCTTGGACAAAAAGTGACAATCGTCGAGAAAGAAAACCTTGGCGGTGTTTGCTTAAATGTCGGCTGTATCCCATCAAAAGCGCTGATCACAATCGGTCACCGTTATGAGCAGGCTCAGCATTCAGACGATATGGGTATCGTTGCTGAGAACGTTAAAATTAACTTTGAGAAGGCTCAGGAATGGAAAGCCGGTGTAGTGAAAAAGCTTACTGGTGGAGTTGAAGGACTTCTTAAAGGAAACAAAGTTGAAATCGTACGCGGCGAAGCTTACTTCGTTGATAACGAAACAGTTCGCGTAATGGATGACAGCTCTGCTCAGACGTACAAATTCAAAAATGCGATCATTGCAACAGGATCGCGTCCAATCGAAATCCCATCTTTCAAGTTCTCAGACCGCGTTCTTGATTCTACAGGTGCACTTGCGCTTAAGGATATTCCTAAGAGCCTTGTTGTCATCGGTGGAGGATACATTGGAACTGAGCTTGGTTCAGCCTATGCAAACATGGGTACTGAAGTAACAATTCTTGAAGGTGCTGACGATATCCTTGGCGGATTCGAAAAGCAGATGACAACGATTGTTAAAAAAGGACTTAAGAAAAAAGGCGTTAATGTCATTACAAAAGCAATGGCTAAAGGCGTTGAAGAAACAGACAGCGGCGTAACGGTTAAGTACGAAGCGAAAGGTGAAGAAGTATCTGTAGACGCTGAATACGTTCTTGTAACAGTAGGACGCCGTCCAAACACAGATGAAATCGGTCTTGATCAGCTTGGTATTGAAATGTCTGACCGTGGCGTAATCAAAACTGACAAGCAGTGCCGTACAAGCGTTGACAATATCTTCGCAATCGGAGATATCGTAGACGGACCACCTCTTGCTCACAAAGCTTCTTACGAAGGTAAAGTGGCAGCTGAGGTAATCGGCGGCGAGAAGTCTGAAGTTGACTACCTTGCAATCCCTGCAGTATGCTTCACGGATCCTGAACTGGCAACAGTCGGATACAACGAAGCTCAGGCGAAAGAAGAAGGCATTGAAGTAGTAGCTTCAAAATTCCCATTCGCTGCAAACGGACGTGCACTTGCACTTAACCAGACTGAAGGTTTCGTTAAGCTTGTGACACGCAAGGAAGACGGCCTGATCATCGGTGCTCAAATTGCCGGTGACGGTGCTTCTGATATTATCGCAGAGCTTGGTCTTGCAATCGAAGCTGGCATGACAGCTGAAGACGTTGCAATGACAATCCACGCTCACCCGACATTAGGTGAAATTTCAATGGAAGCTGCAGAAGTAGCCCTTGGAACACCAATCCACATCGTAAAATAATGTAACACCAGCGGGACAACCCTTACACGGGTTGTCCCGTTTTTAATATCTCTTCAATGAAGATAATGCGTAATTATAAGTGTCCGAAGAATAACCGGTTCGGTCGTCCCCTTCGCTTTCCTTTGTCTAGCTCCGACGGGCGGGGACGTACAAACTTCCCGTCATCTAGTTCGATAATTCAACAAGGAAGTATATTAATAACAACAAGGGCTGGGCCTATCCGAAGACTCCTGTGGCGGAAAGGGTCAGGTGAAACCATTGTGCGGAGCACAAGGGGTTCACCGCCCGGCCACGGAAAGCGTAGGATAGGCACAGCCCGACTTTTTAGACTGAATTAAATTCCACCGGAAATGAAAGTAAAATCTATGCTACACTTGGGTTATACATATTGGAAAGGTGAGGTTACAGTTGAAATATTTAGTCCCTGCAGCCGTAACGGCAGTTCTGCTCACAGCAGCCTGCAGTTCAGAAGAAGCAAGCACAACAGAAGAAACAAACACATCCGAAGAAGCACTCGAAACAGTGCAGACAGAAGACGTCGAATCTGCCGGGGAACAAACGGAGCAGACAGAACAAGCTCCTGAAGAAACAGAAGCTTTACAGGAAGAACCGGAAATGACTGAACCTCAATATGAGATCAATCCAGCGATCTGGACTGTAGAACCTTTAAGTGATGCGCCATCCAACGTCGTTCTTTTAACGATTGATGATGCACCTGATCAGTATGCAGTTGAAATGGCTCATACGTTAAAAGAGAAAGACGCACCTGCTATCTTTTTTGTAAATGGGCATTTTCTTGATACGCCGGAAGAGGAAGCGATGCTGAAGGAAATTCATGAACTTGGTTTCCCGATCGGTAATCATACATATTCCCACCCGAATCTGAGAGATCTTACAGAAGAGGAACAGCGTGAAGAGATCGTATCATTAAGTGATCGCGTTGAAGAAATTATTGGGGAACGTCCTGTCTTTTTCAGGGCTCCGTTTGGTGCCAATACTGACTTCAGTGAACAATTGGCTGCACAAGAAGGTATGGTGCTGATGAATTGGACTTACGGATATGATTGGGAAGCGGATTATCAACATGCAGCCGCTTTACAGGATATCATGGTCAATACAGAATTTCTGACAAACGGAGCGAACCTGCTGATGCATGATCGGGAATGGACGAATGAAGCGTTACCCGGTATCGTGGATGGACTTCGCGGAAAAGGATATGACATTGTGGACCCTGTGTTAATTAAAGGGATTGACCGCTAAAAAAGCTGTTGTATCTTTCAGGTATTTGGGTTAAAATAGCAGGGAAGCGCTTACAAACATATGGGGATGGGAGTAAGTGAAACGGCTTAGCGACGCAATTAAGTGTCCGTCATGAATAAAAAGGGGAAAAAGAGACTGATGAAAAAATGTCAGTCTCTTTTTGTTTTCTATTTAATAGCGCGATGTTCTTTAATGACGCGCAGTTTTTTAAGTGTTTCATCTTCAGGACCCTGTACAGGAAGTCCTGCTGCTATATTTTCATGGATATAATTCAGGTTTTCCTCCGTAATAATTTCACCCGGAATAAAAATCGGGATTCCTGGAGGATAGACCATAATAAATTCAGCACATATTCTGCCGGCAGTCTCTTCTATAGGTAAGAGCTCTGTTTCAGAATAAAAAGCATCACGTGGACTGAGTGCCAGCAGTGGAATATCGGGAAGCATCACTTCAGGGATATCAAAGTCTTTACCGTGTCTGTATTCAATCGACAGTGCATGCATGGCTTCGATCAGAATAGACGCTTCATGCTCCGTATCTCCAGGCGTCACGATACATAAAATGTTATACAGGTCAGAAAGCTCAACTTCGAGATTAAAATTCTTTCGCAGCCAGAGCTCTGCCTGATAGCCTGTGATACCAAGCTCTTTAATAGAAATAATGATCTTTGTCGGATCGTAATCGAACGTTGCGGGTGTACCGAGAATTTCTTTCCCGATGCAGCGGATCTGTTCGATGCCGGATAATCTTTCTCTAATAGACTCAGCAAGTCTGATTGTCTGATCAATCAGCTCTTTTCCTTCCGTAGCCAGCTGTCTTCTCGCTGTATCCAGAGAAGCAAGAAGGGGATAGGAGGTGGAAGTGGTTGTCAGCATGCTTAAGATCGTTTGAACTCTTTTAGAAGAAACAAGCCCTTCCTTTACATTCAAAACAGAACTTTGTGTCATGGACCCGCCAAGTTTATGAACGCTTGTTGCAGCCATATCTGCTCCCGCCTGCATGGCTGAAACAGGAAGTTCATCATGGAAATGAATATGGACACCGTGTGCTTCATCAACGAGAACCGGAACGTGGTTTGCATGTGCTATTTTCACGATTTCACGCAGGTCCGCTGCGATCCCGAAATAAGTCGGGTTAATCACCAGTACACCCTTTGCATCAGGGTGCTGTTCGAGTGCGTGTGAAACGGACTCAGGTGTAATACCGTGAGAGATACCAAGTTCTTTATCTACTTCCGGATGAACAAACACCGGGATCGCACCGCAAAAAACAATCGCGGACATCACCGATTTATGAACATTTCGTGGAACAATGATTTTTTCGCCGGGACCACATACGCTCATGACCATCGTCATAATTGCGCCTGATGTTCCCTGAACAGAAAAGAATGTATGGTCAGCACCGAATGCTTTGGCAGCAAGGTCCTGTGCGTCTTTAATCATCGCCTTTGGCTGATGCAGATCATCAAGTGGTGCAATATTAATTAAATCAATTGATAATATATTATCTCCAGCAAATTCTCTGAACTCCGAATCCATGCCTGCACCTTTTTTATGGCCTGGAATATGAAATTGTACTGGATTTCGTTCACTATGCTTTTTCAGTCCTGTAAAGAGCGGCGTATCATACTGTGTCAGTGTACGGTCTTCACGAAGTACATTTAATAGTGATGAAGGTGTGCTAGACAATTGAATATTCACCTCATTAAGGGTATTGTTACCTTATAGACAACAGAAGAATTATAGCATTTCCTGCAGTAAATGAAAATAAATCTCTGCGGGTGTTTTTGAAAGGAAGCGTGAAAAATGGAATATCAATACCCTATTTCAATGGATTGGTCGACAGAGGAGATCGTTGACGCTGTTAAGTTTTATGGAGCAGTGGAAAGAGCTTACGAGAAATCGGTCAACCGTGATGACTTTATGACCCTTTACAGACGGTTTAAAGAGATTGTTCCCTCAAAGTCAGAAGAAAAAACCATAGACAGGGAATTTAGCGAAATGAGCGGTTACTCAATTTACCGGGCTCAAAAAAAAGCCCGTGAAACGGAAGCGGGACAAAACTTTTCGATGAAATAAAAAGCGGCCGGTTACATGGGTTCACTTATGTGAGTCCCGGGTAACCGGCCGTTTTATTTATTTCTGCTGGGCAGTCAGCGCAAGCTTGTACAAAGGAATCAGCTCTTTAAATGTTTCTTTAATGAGTGGAATGAGCTGATCAGGATCTGACACAATGTCAGACTCTTTGTTAATTCTTCTCCCGGCAAGAAACTCAGCTTTTTTAATGTTTTCAAACCGTTCAAGCACGTGAAGAAAATCTCCTTCATTCATTTCGCTTATTTTTTTCGCCTCTTTTTTCGTGTGATCTACTGAAATCCATCCATCCTCAGGTAAAATCTTTACGACCTGGTCAAATGATTCAATCATTTCCCTCGCGATATTCTGTTTTTCAGGAAGCTCATAAATAAATGCAACCCAGATAAACAGATGGTCATCCCATAATCCAACCTGGAAGTGCGGTAATTTTTTGTAGCCCCGTTTATTAGGTGAGACGGCCATCCACGTATCCTTTGGCGGATTGACAGACCGTCTGGCATGTTTAGCAATATGAAGATAAAGCTCTTCGTCCAATTCCCGCTCCAGGTATGGCACCAGCTCTTCTCCGAGTGATCTGAATACAGGCTGAATACGTTCTCTTATTAACTCCATTCTTTCATCAAGACCGGGAGTAAGAAAGACATCAAATTCTTTTTCTGTGAATGCAGTTTTCATGAAAAAACCTCCGTTATATGCTCCAAAAACAAACTGGCAGTTTGAGTTGTCTGAATTATGGCTATAATAAAATTAACGGACCAGCCTGTCAGGCAAAGATTAAATTTATTCTAGCACAGGCATTCACCGTGAATAAACTGAAGTGTACTGAATAAGATGCTGTAAAGAAGATCAAAAAGAGAGAGGAGTGCATGGGCATGAAACAGGTCATCCAGGTAACAAGAAAAAGAGACTACAAACAGGAAAGACTGGCTGTGCTTCGCATGGAACTGGATTACGAACTGGCTGTGCTTTTTGAAGCAATGGAAAATGAGGACAGAGCAGCTATGGACCGGGCAAAAGATAAACTCTTTTCCATCCGTCGCGAACTCCTCGATCTCAATGGTTTTATCGCATGAAAAACTTAAAGGATGTTATTGTTCAGCAAGGCTAAGACGAACGCTTTTACAAAAGCGTTCGTCTTAGCCTTGCTGAATTTAGCCGTTTTCCTTGCCTTGAGACAGTCATTCAGCTACTGTATAGGCAAGATATCATTGGCAGGAGGTACCCCTTTATGAATCAGACCCGGAATGAAATGGACCGTTTTGCAAAGGAATTAATTAAAAAAGCCGGTCAGACCATTATTAAATCGTTTGATGACGTTCTTAATATAGAAACAAAAAGTAATGCAAACGATCTTGTAACGAATATGGACAAACAAATCGAACGCTTTTTTGTAAAAGAAATACAGGGTAAGTATCCAGATCATAAAATTCTCGGTGAAGAGGGCTTTGGAGATCAGGTTACATCACTTGATGGTACCGTGTGGATTATTGATCCAATCGACGGAACAATGAATTTTGTTCATCAGCAGCGGAATTTTGCGATATCAATTGGCGTGTACGAGGAAGGGGAAGGCGTTCTCGGATATATTTATGATGTGGTTCATGATGAATTATATTGGGCTTCAAAGGGAGAAGGAGCTTATTTAAATGACAGGAAGCTCTCACCGTTAAAAGAGGTGAAGCTTGAGGAATCAATTCTGGCATTGAATGCTACATGGGTAGCTCCTCATGAAAGAATTCCGTTCGAAGCGTTTACTCCGCTGGTCAGAAAAGCACGTGGAACAAGGTCTTATGGTTCAGCGGCCCTAGAGCTTGCATATATTGCGACGGGTGGTATTGATGGATATATGACCATGCGTCTTGCGCCTTGGGACGTAGCGGGAGGAAAAGTCATCATCGAGGAAGTTGGGGGCAAGATGACGGATCTGTCAAACCACCCACTGAATCTGATCGACAGCTCTCCGGTGTTTGCCGGTAATGCGACCCTTCATGATGAAATTTATACTGAATATCTGAGTAAATATTTTAATCATAAAACAATAAAAGAAGACTGAACCATCCACTGGTTCAGTCTCTTTTTTTGCGGTTATTCAGCACTCTGCTCCCGCATTTTCTTTTTTGTTTTAAATCCAAGTCCGAATATCATGATAAATACAACCAGAGAAATTAAAATGCCCGTAACGCTGCGCTCAGCAATCGCGATCCCGATCGCAGACATTGCAACGACAGCAAGAATCGCTAAAAAAAGAAAAATTCCGTTACCGTTTTTCATCGTCATCCTCCTCATATACGTATATTTTACATAATCCATTTCTTTATTTCCACCTATTGTGATACAATAGTACAGTTAGAATAGATTAGAACGTTAAAACAGGAGTGAAATAATGACTAATATCAGGCAAGACCTTCGAAACATTGCAATCATTGCTCACGTTGACCACGGAAAAACAACTTTAGTAGACCAGCTTTTAAAACAATCAGGTATCTTTCGTTCAAATGAGCATGTAGAAGAACGTGCAATGGATTCGAATGACCTTGAAAGAGAACGCGGTATCACCATTTTAGCAAAAAATACTGCGATTCAATATAAAGATACCCGCATCAATATTCTTGATACACCGGGACACGCAGACTTCGGAGGAGAAGTAGAACGGATCATGAAAATGGTTGATGGCGTTCTGCTTGTTGTGGATGCATACGAAGGCTGTATGCCTCAGACACGTTTCGTATTGAAGAAAGCCCTTGAACAGAACTTGACACCAATCGTTGTCGTAAACAAAATTGACCGTGACGCTGCACGTCCAGCTGAAGTAATTGATGAGGTTCTTGAGCTGTTTATCGAGCTTGATGCTAACGAAGACCAGCTTGAATTCCCGGTTGTTTACGCATCGGCTATTAATGGAACAGCAAGTCTTGATCCGGAACAACAGGATGAAACGATGGAATGTCTGTATGACTCGATCGTTGAAAACATCCCTGCTCCAGTAGACAACAGCGAAGAGCCGCTTCAATTCCAGATTGCTCTTTTAGATTATAATGACTATGTAGGACGTATCGGAATCGGACGTGTATTCCGCGGAACAATCGAAGTAGGTCAGCAGGTTTCGCTGATGAAGCTTGATGGATCATTCAAAAATTTCCGTGTGACAAAAATCTTTGGCTTTATGGGGCTGAAACGTGTTGAAGTTCAGTCTGCAAAAGCGGGAGATCTAATTGCAGTTTCCGGAATGGAAGATATCAACGTCGGTGAAACGGTATGTCCGGTTGATCACCAGGATGCACTGCCGGTTCTTCGTATCGATGAGCCAACTCTTCAGATGACTTTCTCTGTTAACAACAGCCCATTTGCAGGCCGTGAAGGGAAATTTGTTACTGCCCGTAAAATTGAAGAGCGTCTTTTAGCGCAGCTTGAGACAGATGTCAGCCTTCGTGTAGACCCGACTGATTCACCGGATGCATGGGTTGTATCAGGACGTGGTGAGCTTCACCTGTCTATTCTGATCGAAAATATGCGTCGTGAAGGATATGAGCTCCAAGTATCGAAGCCTGAGGTTATTGTCCGTGAAATCGACGGTGTGCGCTCTGAGCCGGTTGAACGCGTTCAAATTGATGTTCCTGAAGAATACACAGGCTCAATTATTGAATCAATGGGTGAGCGTAAAGGTGAAATGCTTGATATGATTAATAACGGTAACGGACAGGTGCGTCTTGTATTTATGATCCCTGCACGTGGCCTGATTGGTTATACGACTGAATTCATGACGCTTACACGTGGTTATGGAATCATCAACCATTCATTCGACAGCTACCAGCCGATGCAACAGGGCCGTGTAGGTGGACGAAGAGAAGGTGTACTTGTTTCTATGGATAAAGGGCAGGCGTCACAGTATGCCATCCTTGGTGTAGAAGACCGCGGTACGATATTTATCGAACCAGGTACAGAAGTATATGAAGGAATGGTTGTCGGACAGCACACGCGTGACAATGACCTGACTGTAAACGTTACGAAAATCAAAGCAGCCAACAATATCCGTTCTGCCAACAAAGAGCAGACAACGACCCTTAAAAAGCCAAGACTGATGACGCTTGAAGAATCACTTGAGTATCTGAACGATGATGAGCTTTGTGAAATCACGCCTGAGTCCATCCGTATCCGTAAAAAGATCCTGGACAAAAACGAGCGTGAACGTTCTCAAAAGAAAAAGAAATACGCTGAAATGGGTAACTAATTAAGAGGAGTTGAAAGTCTCCATGGTCAATGTGGAAGATCGTCTCTCGTTTTTCCCGGCACTGTACCGTGTAGATACAAATCCTGATGTAGGTATGTGGTATCTATACATCACGATCGTGCTTCTATCAATTTTAGTTTATAAGCTTGGCTTTGCGAAAAAGCTGCCATTGCTTAAAAATGCTTTAATCTACCTTTTCCTGATCACAGGCTGTACCGTTCTGACGTTCCTGGCCATTTTCCTGCCGGTTACAGAAGGACTGATCATTGCAGCTCTCATTCTGATCATTTACAAGATCAGACTGCGACGTGAACAGGCTAAAGGTAACGTATGATATGTAAGAAGGATCGACACGCGTCGATCCTTCTTTTTTTATTTCAGTCATGTGTTTCAGCTCATTCTGCCGCAGTAGACTCTTTAAATCATTCCATCGTTTCAAAAATGTATTCTTTCTAACTAAAGAATAATTCAATCACTCCCCCGCAAAACCGCATTATCTCATCATTCCATCCATTCGACTAATCGCCCGTCTGCGGGAGAGATGCCTCATGTCAATTTCCCGTTAGAATTGTTATCAGATTTTTTAAAAAATCTAGAGGACCGGGGGCATCCGTAGACTCCCTCGGCAGAGGAGCGACAGGTGAAACAGCGTAACGCGAAGCGTTAGCTGGTTCACCGCGCGGCCGCGGAAAGCGAAGGATGCCCCCGGTCCGGTTTTATAAAACCTCCCCTCTCACACCTCACATAGGCGCGTTAAATAAAAAAATTTTAAAAAATTCAAAATCCCTCTATATCAATCATGAAAACGCATACAATTTAATTAAATATTCTAATTTGTCTAAAAATTATAAATTAGCCTGTTGACGGACTTGTATATCCGCGTTATGATTGTCAACAATTCAAGCATATCAAGCACTGATACTCGATATTATGTTGATGGAAGGAGTGAATAAGGTGAGTGAACAATTAATCTTTCTTGACGGCGAATACGTCACAAAAGAAAATGCGAAAATTTCCGTTTATGACCACGGATTCCTATATGGCGATGGGGTGTTCGAAGGGATTCGTTCCTATGATGGAAATGTCTTTCGACTCGAAGAGCATCTTGTCCGGTTATATGATTCAGCAAAGTCAATTTTGCTTGAAATCCCTTATACGAAAGAGGAAATGAAACAAATTGTCATTGAAACACTCAGAAAGAACAACCTGACAAACGGTTATATTCGATTAGTTGTTTCACGGGGCGTTGGCAATCTTGGGCTTGATCCTTTTACTTGTAAGAGACCGAGCGTCATTGTCATTGCAGAATCCTTAGCACTATTTCCGAAGAAGCTTTATGAAACTGGAATTGAAATTGTAACGGTTGCGAGCAGAAGAAACCGTTCTGATGTATTAAGTCCTAAAGTGAAATCACTGAATTATTTGAACAACATTCTCGTTAAAATCGAAGCAGGTCTCGCTGGTGTTCCTGAAGCCCTTATGCTGAATGACCAGGGATATGTAGCTGAAGGTTCTGCCGATAATATATTCATTGTTAGAGGTAATAAGATTCTCACGCCGCCAGGATATGTTGGGGCGCTGGAAGGTATTACAAGAAACGCAATCATTGAACTGGCTAAGAAAAAAGGTTATCAAATGGAGGAAGCTGTTTTCACAAGACACGATGTGTATGTGGCAGATGAAGTTTTCCTTACTGGAACAGCTGCAGAAGTGATTGCAGTGGTTAAAGTGGATGGGCGCCAGATTGGTGAAGGCGAACCGGGTAAAGTGACAAAAGATCTTTTAAAAGAATTCCGTGAACTTGTGATAGAAGACGGAGTCAAGGTATATAATTCAACATTACATGCAGGGTAATTCATTTATCTATCAACTTTTGTGAGTTAAAGCAATCATACGTTAAATCATTGATGAGGTTAAAGTATTCAGTAAGCGGTATTTACAGAGAGCCGAGGATGGTGGAACCCGGTATTACTAGCTGAGTATGACATCCCCTCGGAGTGGGGCACTGAAATTTTCAGTAGGTGCTCACGGACATGAAAGTGTTCGTTATCAGTGAACAGTTTATCTGTTCAGGAGGCAGCAACAGCTGCGAAGTAGGGTGGTACCATGAAAAGTCTTTCATCCCTATACAAAGGATCCATGATCTATTTGTATGGGCTTGAAGGACTTTTTTTATTTTGATTATAAAAATAAAACAGATGAAACGTGATTGAAGGAGGCGCTAATCGATGAGCGTGCAGGTAAACGAAAAGCATGATCAGATGAAAGCACTTGGTGGAGATGTGGAAAAGTCAGCGGCACAGGGTGCAGATGTATTTATACAATCCCTTCAAAATGAAGGGGTGGAAATGATCTTCGGTTATCCGGGTGGAGCTGTACTTCCTATCTATGATGCTCTATACAAGAATCCGATTCCTCACATTCTGGCCAGACACGAACAGGGGGCCATTCACGCGGCTGAAGGGTACGCAAGAGTCTCCGGTAAGACGGGGGTTGTAATTGCAACATCAGGCCCTGGTGCAACGAACCTGGTAACAGGCATTGCTGATGCCATGATGGATTCCCTGCCGCTTGTTGTATTTACCGGTCAGGTAGCCAGTGCAGTCATCGGTACAGACGCCTTTCAGGAGGCGGACATTGTAGGCATTACACAGCCAATCACGAAGCATAACTATCAGGTCAAGGATGTAAACGATCTTCCAAGAATCATTCATGAGGCATTTCATATCGCTTCTACCGGCAGACCTGGACCTGTTCTAGTCGATATTCCTAAAAATGTTTCAAATGAAATTTTCACGCTGTCAGAAGTAAAGCAGACTGAAGTGGATCTCCCGGGTTATCAGCCGACAACATCGCCAAACTTTCTGCAGATTCAAAAGGTGGCACAGGCGATCCAGAAAGCGAAAAAGCCTTTGATTCTGGCTGGAGCAGGTGTGCTGCACGCCAAAGCGTCTGAAGATTTAGTGAAATTTGTTGAACAGTCAAAAATTCCAATTACAAACACACTGTTAGGATTAGGAACCATCAAAGGGGATCACCCTCAGTTTCTTGGAATGGCAGGTATGCATGGAACCTATGCAGCCAACATGGCCATTTGTGAATGCGATTTACTTATCAACTTCGGTGCAAGATTTGACGACCGGTTAACAGGAAATCTTGATCACTTTGCACCGAATGCACACATCGTTCATATCGATATTGATCCAGCTGAAATCGGAAAAAACGTTCCAACGGATATCCCGATTGTGGCAGATGCAAAAGAGGCGCTTCAGTCCCTTTTAAATCTCGGTGTTGTAACAGATGGATTCAGTGAATGGACCAATCACCTGAATAAGCTGACAGAGGAGTTTCCTCTATTCTACAAGCAGTCTGAAGAAGGAATCCTTCCTCAGCAGGCGATTGAAATGATCCACAAGCATACCGGCGGAAATGCCATCGTCACAACAGATGTTGGACAGCATCAGATGTGGGCAGCTCAATATTATAAATTTAACAACCCGGATCACTGGGTAACCTCAGGAGGGCTTGGAACCATGGGATTTGGTTTCCCGGCAGCGATCGGGGCACAGCTGGCAAAACCGAAAGAAACGGTTGTTGCGATTACAGGTGACGGAGGATTTCAGATGACGCTGCAGGAGCTGTCGCTGCTGCAGGAAAGTCAGATTCCTGTCAAAGTCATCATTTTAAATAATCAGTGTCTGGGAATGGTTCGTCAATGGCAGCAAACCTTTTATGAAGAAAGATATTCTGAATCACTGATGCCTTCCCAGCCTGACTTTGTAAAACTTGCTGAAGCTTATGATATCGAGGGCTATAAAGTGAGCACGGTTGAAGAAGCTGATCAGGTATTTGAAAAAGCATTAAAGTCCAATAAGCCGGTATTGATCGATTGCCGGGTTAAACAGATTGAAAATGTTTACCCGATGGTTGCACCAGGCAAAGGGCTTCACGAAATGTTAGGGGTGAAAGAATGAAGCGAGTTATCACGACTACCGTGATCAATCAGAGTGGCGTGCTAAACCGCGTCACAGGGCTGCTGATGAAAAGGCAGTTCAACATCGAAAGTATCACAGTCGGACATACAGAGCAACCGGGCATCTCGAAAATGACATTTGTCGTTCATGTAGAAGATCAAAGGAAACTTGAACAGCTGTTAAAGCAGCTTCAGAAGCAAATTGATGTGTTAAAGGTAAATGACATTACGGACAAAGCAATTGTCACAAGAGAGCTGGCACTGATTAAGGTGCTTTCACCTCCGGCAGTCCGGAGTGAAATCACCAGTATTATTGAACCTTTCCGGGCAACCGTTATTGATATGAGTAAGAATGTCATAACGGTACAGGTAACAGGTGATCCGGAAAAGGTTGAAGCCTTTATTGATTTAGTAAGACCATATGGAATTAAAGAACTGACAAGGACGGGAGCAACAGCTTTTGTCAGGGAAAACCAGAAAACACCGTCACAGCAATTATCTATTTTATAAACCCACATACTTAGGAGGAATTTATTATGGTAAAAGTTTATTACAATCAGGATATCAACGGATCTTTAGAAGGTAAGAAAGTAGCCATCATCGGGTACGGTTCACAGGGTCATGCACACGCCCAGAACCTGAAAGATACAGGACATGACGTTGTAGTTGGCGTACGTAAGGGAAAATCATGGGAGCAGGCAGAGCAGGATGGACTTGAAGTAAAGTCGGTCCGTGATGCAGCTGAAGAAGCGGATATCATTATGGTCCTGCTTCCGGACGAGCGTCAGACCGCTGTTTATGAAGAAGAAATCAAACCGGGCTTGCGTCCAGGAAAATCTCTCGTTTTTGCACACGGATTTAATGTTCACTTTAATCAGATCGTTCCACCTGAGGACGTAGACGTTTTCCTTGTAGCGCCAAAAGGTCCGGGACACCTTGTACGCAGAACTTTTGAATCAGGAGCTGGCGTACCTGCACTATATGCTGTTTACCAGGATCGATCAGGTCACGCCGAAGAGACAGCTCTTGCTTACGCGAAAGGAATCGGAAGTGCGCGCGCAGGTGTCTTGAAAACAACCTTCAAGGAAGAAACGGAAACGGACCTGTTCGGTGAGCAGGCAGTATTATGCGGCGGGTTAACATCCCTTGTAAAAGCAGGCTTTGAAACGCTTGTGGAAGCTGGCTATCAGCCGGAACTAGCCTACTTTGAATGTTTACACGAGCTGAAGCTCATTGTGGATCTGATGTATGAGGATGGCATGAGCGGTATGAGATATTCGATTTCAGATACAGCACAATGGGGTGACTTCGTATCCGGTCCGCGTGTTGTAGATGCAGATACTAAGGCACGCATGAAGGATATCCTGACTGATATCCAGACAGGTAAATTTGCAAAAGGCTGGCTGCTTGAAAACCAGTTGAACCGTCCTGAGTTCACAGCGATTGAAAACAGCGAAAAGGAACATCAGATCGAAAAGGTGGGACGTGAGCTGCGCAGCATGATGCCGTTTGTTAAAGCCGGTAAAAAACAAGAGAAAGAAGTGGTCGCGAGTGCGAAAAATTGATGTCTTTGATACAACACTTCGGGATGGCGAACAGTCAGCAGGAATAAACCTGAATACAGCAGAGAAACTGGAGATTGCAAAGCAGTTAGAGCGATTTAACGCTGATGTGATTGAAGCGGGCTTTCCCGCTTCCTCACAGGGCGATTTCGAAGCCGTTAAGAAAATTGCCCAGACCGTAAAAGGCTCGATCGTCACAGGGTTGGCACGGGCTGTTGAAAAAGATATTGATACTTCCTGGGAAGCGCTCAAATACGGTGAACAGCCGCATATTCACATTTTTTTGGCCACTTCACCAATCCATATGACGCATAAACTCAAAAAAACACCTGATCAGGTCGTAGAAATTGCAGTTGAATCAGTGAAACGGGCGAAAAAGAACTTTCCTCTCGTGCAATGGTCAGCAGAAGATGCTTTCCGTTCTGATCCTGAATTCCTTGCACGGATCGTAAAGGAAGTCATTAAAGCAGGAGCGACAACGATCAACCTTCCGGATACAGTCGGTTACGCAACACCTGCAGAGTACGGAGCGATGTTCCGTTATCTGAAAGAAAACGTGACAAACATTGACCGTGTTAAGCTTTCAGCACACTGTCATAACGACCTTGGGATGGCAGTGGCCAATACAATCGCTGCAATTGAAAATGGAGCCGACCAGGTTGAGGGAACGATTAACGGACTCGGTGAACGCGCCGGAAACGCAGCGCTTGAAGAATTAGCGGTTGCGCTGCATATCCGTAAAGACATCTTTAACTTTGGCACAGATGTCAAACTCGATGAAATCAAACGCACGAGCCAGCTTGTCAGTCAGTTGACAGGAATGGCGATTCAAGCGAATAAAGCCGTTGTCGGTAAAAATGCTTTCGCACATGAATCCGGTATTCATCAGGATGGCGTGCTGAAGGAACGTTCCACTTATGAAATCATTACACCTGAACTCATTGGGGAAAGCTCAAACCGGATCGTGCTCGGAAAACATTCCGGCCGTCACGCATTTAAAGACAAAGCCATTGCACTTGGCTTTGAACTGAGTGATGAAAAAATTAACGAAGCATTTAAAGCATTTAAAGCACTTGCTGATAAGAAAAAGGAAATTTCAGAAGATGACCTGTATGTGCTGTTAACAGATCAACAGATTCAGGAAGAGGAAGTTCCGGTATACGAATTGAAATCCGTACAGGTTCAATACGGTAATGGAAGCATTCCAACGGCATCCGTTTCAGTTGTATCACCTGAAGGTCAGCTTCTTCAGGAGGCTTCAACAGGATCAGGAAGCGTAGAAGCGATCTGTAACACGCTGGAGCGCCTAGTAAAAGGAAAAGTTCATCTGCTGGATTATCGTGTTACATCAATTGGTAAAGGAAGAGACGCACTTGGGGAAGCGGTTGTCAACATGACTTATAACGGACAATCCGTCACTGGACGGGATGTGGCGCAGGATGTACTGGAAGCATCAGCTAAAGCCTATTTAAACGCCATCAACCGCCAGCTTGTAAACGAACAAAAACGCGCATTAGCCAAAACCGTATAAAGGGGAGAATACATCATGAAAAAAACAGTAGCAGTTCTGCATGGAGATGGAATCGGACAGGAAGTAACAGAATCGGCCGTGAAGGTCCTCCAATCGATTGGACGCCGGTTTGATCATACGTTTCAGATTGAAAAGGGTCTGATTGGCGGAATTGCTATTGATCAGACAGGAAATCCTCTGCCAAAGGAAACGGTAGAGCTTTGTGAAAAAAGTGACGCAGTACTATTAGGAGCAGTCGGCGGTCCGAAATGGGATCAGAACCCTTCTGAGCTGCGTCCGGAACGCGGGCTTCTCGGGATCAGAAAACACTTCGGATTATTTGCCAACCTTCGACCTGTAAAAGCGATTAAAGGAATGAGTGAAGCCTCTCCTTTAAAGGATCATCTGTCTAAAGATGTTGATATGATGATCGTTCGTGAACTGACTGGTGGTCTTTACTTCGGTGAACCAAAGCGTAAAACGCACAATGGTGCCGTTGATACAATGAGTTATTCCAGAGAGGAAGTCGAGCGGATCGTTGAGCAAGGCTTTGAGCTTGCCAGACTCCGTAAAGGAAAAGTGACATCAGTGGATAAAGCCAATGTGCTTGAAACAAGTAAGCTTTGGAGAGAAGTCGTTGAGGAGAAAAAATCGCATTACCCGGATGTGGAAGTTGAACATCTGCTTGTAGATGCAGCGGCCATGAAGCTGATCACACAGCCAGGCTCATTTGATGTTGTCGTAACAGAAAATCTTTTCGGTGACATTTTAAGTGACGAAGCTTCTGTTTTAACCGGATCGCTCGGCATGCTGCCGTCAGCAAGTATCCGTTCAGACGGCTTTGGCCTTTACGAACCAGTCCACGGGTCAGCACCTGATATTGCAGGCTTGAACATTGCGAACCCTTCCGCTGCAATCCTGTCTGTTGCCATGATGATGAAATACTCTTTCGGAATGGAGACAGAAGCAGCGGCGGTGGAAGCGGCAGTATACAGCGTTTTTGAAGATGGATACTGTACAACCGACGTCCAGAAATCCGGACATAAAGTTTTATCAACAACAGCATTTACAGATAAAGTAGTAGAAGAGCTTGAAAGGGAATTTGTATCAGATCACATTCTATCTGCTTATGTGTAAGAATGGGAGGCACTTTAAATGGCGAAAACAATTATAGAAAAAGTCTGGAACAACCACGTTGTTCATCAGGAGTCCGGTAAACCGGATCTTTTATATATTGATCTTCACCTGATTCACGAGGTGACCTCACCTCAGGCGTTTGAAGGTCTCCGCCTTAAAGGGAGAAAGGTAAGACGTCCTGATTTGAGCTTTGCGACAATGGACCACAATGTCCCGACAAAAAATCGTGATGTAATTAAAGATCCCATTTCCAAACAGCAGATGAGCACGCTTGCTGATAACTGTAAGGAATTCGGTATTCCGCTTG
This sequence comes from Jeotgalibacillus aurantiacus, assembly GCF_020595125.1. NCBI lineage: Bacteria > Bacillati > Bacillota > Bacilli > Caryophanales > Caryophanaceae > Jeotgalibacillus > Jeotgalibacillus aurantiacus. The sequence goes on along the minus strand of NZ_JACNMS010000002.1, from coordinate 650,684 downwards.
CACATATGCACCATCCGGATCAGGGTATCGTTCACGTTATCGGGCCTGAGCTTGGGTTAACACAACCCGGCAAAACAATTGTATGCGGAGACAGCCATACATCAACACATGGCGCTTTCGGGGCACTGGCTTTCGGGATTGGAACAAGTGAAGTGGAGCACGTTTTATCCACACAGACACTTTGGCAGTCCAAGCCGAAAACAATGGAGATCCGAATTGAAGGTGAGCTTGGTTTCGGCGTGACAGCAAAAGATGTCATTCTTGCAATCATCGCAAAATTCGGTGTGGATGCCGGAACCGGTTATGTAGTGGAATACACGGGTGACGCGATTCGTAAAATGACAATGGAAGAGCGTATGACCATCTGTAACATGTCCATTGAAGCAGGAGCAAGAGCGGGTCTGATCAGTCCGGATGAAACGACAGCGGATTATCTGAAAGGACGTGCACATGTTCCGGATGACGAATATGAAGCATTAAAAGAAAAGTGGCTTGATTATGCTACGGATCCGGGTGCCGAATATGACCGGACGCTTAAGATTCATACAGATGAAATCGAACCGTTTGTAACGTGGGGGACCAACCCTTCGATGGGATCAGGTATTTCATCAGCCATTCCACACGCGGAAGACTATGATGATGCAGGAAAACAAGAAGAATTAAAGCAGGCACTCGAGTACATGGATCTGAAGGAAGGCCAGGCTCTTTCAGATATAGAAATCCAGCACGTCTTCATCGGTTCGTGTACAAACTCCCGCATTGGCGACCTACGCGCTGCAGCTAAGGTGATTGAAGGACGCAAGGTTCATCCAAACGTCACTGCCATTGTGGTTCCGGGATCATTTACCGTAAAAATGAAGGCTGAACAGGAAGGACTCGATCAGGTCTTTAAAGAAGCTGGATTTGAATGGCGTGAGTCCGGATGCAGCATGTGTCTTGCGATGAATGATGATATCGTTCCGGCAGGGGAGCGCTGTGCCTCCACTTCGAACCGTAACTTTGAAGGCCGCCAGGGAGCAGGAGCGAGAACGCATCTCGTCAGCCCCGCTATGGCAGCAGCGGCAGCTGTAAACGGACGTTTCACCGATGTCAGATCAATGGTCAACGTACACGCATAGAAAGGAGGCTGACAGATGGAGCCTGTAAAAAAACTGAGCAGCACGATTACACCGCTTGACCGTATAAATGTTGATACGGATCAGATCATTCCAAAGCAATTTTTAAAAAGAATTGAACGTACAGGGTTCGGTCAGTTTCTCTTTTATGGCTGGCGCTTCAACGCTGATGGTTCTCCAAACGAAAAATTTATTCTGAACCAGCCTCCCTACAAGGATTCAGAGATTCTTGTTGCGGGACATAATTTCGGGTGCGGGTCTTCACGTGAACATGCACCATGGGCTCTGCAGGACTATGGTTTTAAAATCATTATTGCTCCAAGCTTTGCCGATATTTTTTACAACAACTGTGTAAAAAACGGGATACTCGCAATCCGGCTTGAGGAAAGTAAAGTGAAACAGCTTTTAGAAGGTGGGAAAGAAAAGCAAAGTGTCACGGTAGACCTTGAATCACAGAGTATTCACTACAATGGGGAACAGTGGACATTTGATATTGATCCTTACTGGAAACAGATGCTGTTAAACGGCTGGGATGAAATATCGATTACATTCCAATACGAAGACGCAATCAGGCAGTATGAAGAGCAGCATCATTAAAACGGATAACATTTGAGAGGATGATCGACTTGGGAATTTCTACGACACAGGTGCATTATTTGACGCAGCAGAAACATTAAGCGGTGTTGTTCACAGGACACCATGTAAACAATCACTTACCCTGAATCAAAAAACGGGTCAGGATGTATGGATGAAGCTTGAAAACCTTCAGAAGACCGGCTCTTTTAAAGTAAGAGGTTCGTACAATAAAATCGCTTCATTAACTGAGCTAGAATGCAAACGCGGCATTATCGCGGCTTCAGCCGGGAACCATGCCCAGGGTGTTGCACTCGCCGGTAAGAAAAGAAATGTACCGGTTACGATTTTTATGCCTTTATCCACACCGGATTCAAAAGTGAATGCGACGAAGGAATATGGCGCAGAAGTCGTTTTGACAGGTGAATCTTTTGATGAAGCATATGCTGAAGCCATGAAGCGTCAGTCTGAGACCGGAGCGGTGTTTATACATCCATTTGATGATTTGAAAATCATTGAAGGACAGGCGACAGCAGCACTGGAAATGCTTCAGCAATGTCCGCATCTCGAGAGAATTTTCGTACCGGCAGGCGGAGGAGGGCTTCTTGCAGGAACAGCACTTGCTGTAAAAGCAATCAAACCTTCCGTTAAAGTGATCGGGGTTCAATCCGCTTCAGCACCTGCAATTGCGGCTTCCTTTTACGGTCAGGACAGCCTTGGTGTACCGTTTTTACCAACCATCGCTGAAGGGATTAAAGTGAAGTCTCCCGGTGAGCTGACGTTATCGATCATCAGAAAATATGTTGATGAAATGGTAACCGTTACAGAAGCAGAGATCGCAGAAGCCATTCTATTTATGCTTGAAAGAGAAAAAATGTTAGTGGAAGGCGCAGGAGCGGCGGGTGTTGCAGCCATCCTGAGCGGGTCTTTACCTTATACATCCGGGGAGACAGGAGTGATTGTCAGTGGAGGAAACTTTGATGTATCAAAGCTTGTGCAATGCCAGGAGCTCGTCAGCCAAACGAAAAAACCGAAAAGCAAGTTAATCATTTGATCAAAATCATAACGGATCAGTTTTTATAAAACCGTGCCGGGTCATTGCCAACGGAATGACCCGGCACATTTTTGTAGACTTGCTTTGGATTTTTGTATGAAACTATGTCGTTTGGAAGTTAAGCGAACATAAAGTACGGAAATGCAATGATGGAAAAACTTTTCTCATTTTGGTGACGCGGACCTTAATGTCGATAGCATGGTCATTTATGTCGCTATGCAAGCTGTTTATGTCGATATTCACATTGTTTATGTCGATAAACTATTACAAAGGGGTCAAATTGTTATAAAGATAAGAAATTATGTTGATAGACATTTGATTTATGTCTCTAACACTCCGGATTATGTCGAAAGCATCATAGAATCTGTTTAAAGAGGATTCGGTTACATTATTCATCCTTATTTCCGGAAATGAACCTCCGATCATCGTAAGCAAATCACTTCAGTATATCCATTGTATACCATACCTTTTGAAAATTGCACGCTGTCATTCCAATACAAAAACAGGACGGCACCTATGATGGTGCTGTCCTGTTTTCTGTTTAAAAATCTTTTTCAATTTTTCTTGAGCTTTTATAAAACTTGAAATTTCCGGTGGCAACCCGCTTTTTCGTTTTTTGTGCAATTCTTTCATTGCAATCTTCACAAAGGTAAGTGTGAATCGGACGATTACGCAGTTTTTTTGCCAGCGGACTGAAATCTTCGATGGATTCAATTTTATCACAGATAAAACATTTTACCCTCATTATGAGAAACTCCCCTCAGCTGTCTGCTTTTCATCAGTATATCATTAATCGGTCTATTTACATAACTGTGTCCGGATTATTCTGTCAGTCGCTTTTGAAATAAGATATAATAAGCAGAAAAAGGAGTGGAACATTATTGGCAAACCGTGTAGAGGATAAACTTATTCCTTCTTTATATGAAGAGTTTTTACATGAGCGATTTGTTCAATTGGCAACAGTGGATCATCAATCTGGCGGTACGAATGTTGCTGCGCTATCATGGGTTCATGCTAAAGATGAGTCGACCATTCTTTTTGCGGTTGATCACCGTTCGCGAATTATTCAAAACATTAAGAAGCAGCCTCTTTGCTCTTTATCTATTATTGCTTCCGGAAGTACATTTTCGATCAGTGGAAAAGCACAGGAGGCTGGACAATCTTCTTCAGATGTGCCAATCGGGCTATCAATCATTCAATTGTCCATTGACGAAGTGAGGGACGTTATGTTTTATGGGGCAAAAATTGTGACTGAACCTGCGTTTGCGAAAACGTATGATGAAGAGGCGGCGAGAAGGCTTGATGAGCAGGTGATGGAGGAGTTAAGAAAATATTAAGTCAGAAAAATTTACTGAACAAAAAAGATGATGCGGCGTGCTGCATCATCTTTTTTGTTAGGAAACGGTGATTTTTCTTACATTCCTGATCGGGTTCGATTTGTTAGAACCATCAGGGTAGAGAATGTGAATAGGTCCATCTTCGCGTAAAGGCTTTCCTTCTTCTGAAAAGGCAGCAATCAACTCAAAAGCTTCCTGAATGCTGAAGGAATGGACACTGTCTTTTGTTGAAATGACGACTTTACTTGCGTAAGACTCAGGCTCTGCATTTAAGATGAAAGGTTTCAGTTTTATTCCGAATGTTCCTGTCATCAGCTTTTCTTTTTCATATTTCTTCTGGTTACCTGATCCCTGCTTTGGGAGCTGTGCCCCTTCTTTAATTTCGCGTGAAAAGTGTTCTGCTACTGCTTTTGAATACTGCTCAATTTCATCAATTTCCACCTGTTCTGTATCGAAATAAGTTTTAAGATCAATTTTCCGGTCATCAAAAATCCATACACCCGGATCCAGTGTCAGCTGATACTTTACTGCACCGGATAAAGGAATGATGTCGCTCATGTTAAAGCCCCCTGTTCTGTTTCTTCTCATAAAAGTATACATGGATTATGGAAGCTTGTCACATTCGTCTGTGTACAATAAGATCCTCTTAAATTCTGACTGAGTGAGCGCGGCGCCGCTTGCAATTTTGCCGTTAAAACGCTAAACTTTATGAAAGAGCAGTCATCAAAATGGTGAATTGCAACAAGAATGGATTGGGGGGATCAGTGTGACATCAGAGATGAAAATCGATCATCGTGAAAAAGCCTACGAGCTTTTACGCAAAGATGCCGAAAAAATAGCGCAGCTAATCAAAGTTCAAATGGATAACTTAACGATGCCCCAGTGTCCATTGTACGAAGAGGTATTAGATACGCAAATGTTTGGGTTATCCCGTGAAATAGAATTCGCCGTCAGGCTCGGGCTTGTGGATGAAGCAGATGGAAAATCGTTAATGGATTCTCTTGAAAAAGAGATGTCGGTTCTTCATGATGCTTTTACCAATAAATAATCAATTACCGCTCAAACAATATTTTTTGATTGTTTGGGTTTTTTTATATCGAAAATAGAGGATTTTTAACGATTCTCGTTGAATAAATATACAAGATGGGACTGATCGCAATGTCGACCATTCTGAAAAGAATGTTCAGGTCTTATGACTATTCATTAATGGCTGTATACATACTTTTAGCAGTATTTGGAGTTGTCATGGTCTATAGTGCGGGAATGGTCCACGCTGTGGAAGTGCTTGACCTGCCACCCGACCACTTTTATCAAAACCAGCTGAGGCATTTAATCATCGGCATCATCGGCTTTATGGTGATGGCATTTATTCCTTATAAGATTTACAAGGAAAAGGGAATGCTGATGTTGATTTTTGGCCTGATGTTTGGACTATTAGTTCTTGTTCATATCATTGGAACAGAAATCAACTTCGCTCAGAGCTGGATTGTGATCGGTGGATTCAGACTGCAGCCGTCTGAATTCGCGAAACTGGGGATGATTGTTTATTTAGCTGCGGTTTACGCTAAAAAGCAGTCCTATATTGATGAATTTAACAAAGGGGTTATGCCGCCGATTGTCGTGCTTGTCTTTGCCTGTTTTCTGGTTGCAACGGAACCGGATTTTGGTACAGCAGCGATTATTTTTGCTATCGGATTGAGCGTTATTATTGCGTCAGGAATGAAGGTTAAGAGCATGCTGAAGGTTGCAGGACTAGCCGCAGGTTTCATCACAGTTATTGGCGGGGTATTGTTATTGTTTAAACGTGATCTTTTTCAGACGATTTTTTCCGAGGAAAGAATTGGAAGAATAGCGGCTTATCAGGATCCATTTGCTCATATTAGTGATAACGGCTGGCAGCTTGTCGGATCTTATTACGCAATAGGTAATGGTGGAATATGGGGAACCGGGCTCGGTCAGAGTGTTCAGAAGCTGGGCTTTCTGCCGGAACCACATACGGATTTTATCATGGCCATCATTGCTGAGGAACTCGGAATCCTTGGGGTCGGTTTTGTGCTGATTGGTCTGATGTACATAGTACTCAGGGGGATTGTAACAGGTATGAAAAGCAGAGACCGTTTCGGCCGGATGCTCGCAGTGGGAATTTCAAGTATGATCGGGATTCAGGCCTTTATCAATCTCGGCGGAATGTCCGGGCTGATTCCAATCACAGGTGTGCCACTTCCATTTATCAGCTATGGAGGTTCTTCACTAATTCTGCTGTCCCTTTCAATGGGGCTTTTGCTGAATGTATCAATGTTTGTGAAATATGAGGAAAGGTACTTTACCAACAACAAAAAAGAAGCCCCTGTGCCAGTTCAGGACAGTAAACCTGTGTATGCACAAAAGAGAGTTGGAAGAAATCAGTTTCAATAACAGCTTATGATCTTGTAGGAGGTAGATTTGATGAAGAAAATCAGTAAGGTATTAGTAGCCAATCGTGGAGAAATTGCGATTCGAGTATTCCGTGCATGTACGGAACTGAACATAAGAACGGTCGCTGTCTATTCTAAAGAGGACAGCGGTTCGTTCCACCGCTTCAAAGCAGATGAAGCATACTTAGTAGGAGAAGGTAAAAAACCGATTGATGCATACCTGGATATTGAGGGTATCATTGAAATTGCAAAACGTGCAGGCGTTGATGCGATTCACCCGGGATATGGATTCCTGTCTGAAAACATTCATTTTGCCCGACGCTGTGATGAAGAAGGAATTACGTTTATTGGACCGACTTCTAAACATCTGGATATGTTTGGAGATAAGGTGAAAGCGAGACAACAGGCTATTAATGCAGGTATTCCGGTTATTCCGGGTAGCGATGGCCCGGTTTCGAGCCTTGAAGAAGTTGAGAAGTTCGGTGAAGAACATGGCTTTCCATTTATTATTAAAGCATCACTCGGCGGAGGCGGACGCGGCATGCGAATTGTCCGTTCAGCTAAGGATGTAAAGGAATCCTATGACCGTGCAAAGTCTGAGGCAAAAGCTGCGTTTGGCAATGACGAAGTATATGTGGAAAAATTCATAGAAAATCCTAAGCACATTGAGGTGCAGATTCTTGGTGATCATGATGGTACAATCATTCATCTGTATGAGCGTGACTGCTCCATTCAGCGACGTCACCAGAAGGTTGTAGAAGTGGCACCGTCTGTTTCTCTTCCTGAAGGACTCCGCGATGAAATCTGTGATGCGGCTGTTAAGCTTGCAAAGAATGTTCAATATGTAAATGCAGGGACAGTAGAATTTCTTGTAGCAAACAATGAATTTTTCTTTATTGAAGTAAATCCACGCGTGCAGGTTGAACACACGATTACAGAAATGATCACGGGCGTTGATATTGTTCAGTCCCAGATCATGATTGCTGAAGGGCATTCACTTCATGGTGAAAAGATGGGAATCCCTGTGCAGGATAAGATCCAGCTGAATGGCTTTGCGATTCAGTCGCGTGTAACAACTGAAGATCCATTAAACGGGTTCATGCCTGACTCTGGAAGAATCATGGCCTACCGTTCCGGAGGAGGATTTGGGGTTCGTCTGGATGCAGGTAACGGCTATCAGGGTGCTGAAATTTCAGCTCATTATGATTCACTTCTTGTTAAAGTATCGACCTGGGCATTGACATTTGAGCAGGCTGCAGCCAAAATGGTCAGAAATTTGCAGGAATTCCGAATTCGTGGAATTAAAACGAATATCCCATTCCTTGAAAATGTAGTGAAGCATGAAAGCTTCCTGAATGGTGAGTATGATACATCCTTTATCGATACGACGCCGGAGCTTTTCCTGTTTCCTAAGCGGAAAGACCGCGGGACAAAAATGCTTGCTTACATCGGAAATGTAACGATAAATGGGTTCCCGGGAATTGATAAAGGTGAAAAGCCGGATTTTGGACAGCCAAGAATTCCGAAAGTCAATTTGCTTGCTGAACCTCCTGCAGGAACAAAACAGATCCTGGATGAGCGTGGAGCTGACGGATTAAAGGAATGGGTAAAAGAGCAGAAGGATGTTCTCGTAACGGATACAACTTTCCGTGATGCGCACCAGTCCCTGTTGGCGACACGTGTAAGAACTGTAGATCTGAAGCATATTGCAGATGCATCTGCACGTATGCAAAGTGAGCTGTTTTCATTTGAAATGTGGGGAGGGGCAACCTTCGACGTTGCGTACCGCTTCCTGAAGGAAGACCCTTGGATGAGGCTGCTAACGCTTCGTGAAAAAATTCCAAATGTACTGTTCCAGATGCTCCTTCGTGCATCAAATGCCGTCGGCTACAAGAACTATCCTGATAATGTGATCCAGGAATTCGTTCAGAAATCAGCCTATGCAGGAATCGACGTCTTCCGTATCTTCGACAGCCTGAACTGGGTCAAGGGAATGGAAGTAGCGATTGAGGCTGTACGTGACTCTGGTAAAGTGGCTGAAGCAGCCATCTGTTATACAGGAGATATTCTTGATCCTACAAGAACAAAATATGATACTGATTACTATAAAGCACTTGCCAAAGAACTTGAAAACCAAGGCGCACATATTTTAGCAATCAAGGATATGGCTGGACTGCTTAAGCCTGAGGCAGCATACCGCCTGATCTCAGAGCTTAAAGATACGGTTGATCTTCCAATCCATCTTCACACGCACGATACGAGCGGAAATGGGATTTTCCAATATGCGCGCGCCGTTGAAGCCGGAGTAGACATCGTTGATACAGCACTGGGCTCAATGAGTGGACTGACTTCCCAGCCGAGTGCAAGTTCATTGGCATATGCACTGAAAGGAAATACACGTCAGTTGAAAGTGGACGTAGATCATTCCGAGACGCTTTCTCATTACTGGGAAGACGTTCGTAAGTATTACGCACCATTTGAAAGCGGCATGAATTCTCCTCACTCTGAAATTTATAAGCATGAAATGCCGGGCGGACAGTATTCGAACCTTCAGCAACAGGCGAAAGCTGTCGGACTTGGCGGCCGTTGGGAAGAAGTGAAGGATATGTATGCACGTGTAAATCAGATGTTTGGAGATATTGTGAAGGTAACACCGTCTTCAAAGGTTGTCGGTGACATGGCACTGTTTATGGTGCAAAACGATCTGGATGAGGAGAGTGTAATCGCAAAGGGGAATTCAATCGACTTTCCTGACTCAGTCATTGAGTTGTTCTCAGGTTATCTTGGACAGCCTCACGGAGGTTTCCCAGAAGATCTGCAGAGAGTGATTCTAAAAGGTAAAAAGCCGATCACGGTTCGTCCGGGTGAATTAATGGAGCCGGTTGATTTTGATAAGCTGAAGGAAGAAATGTTCCATGAGCTTGGCCGTCCTGTTACGAACTTTGATGCACTGGCGCATGCCCTGTATCCAAAGGTGTTTAAAGAATATACCGAAATGACACAGCAGTTTGGTGACGTTTCAGTCATTGATACGCCAACCTTCTTCTATGGCATGAAGCTTGATGAGGAAATTGAAGTCGAGATCGAAACAGGTAAGACGCTGATTCTTAAGCTTGTATCAATTGGTGAGCCGCGTAAAGACGGCACGCGCGTTCTGTATTTTGACTTAAATGGTCAGCAGCGTGAAATTGTGATCCGTGATGAAAGCATTAAGTCCACGGTTGCAGTGAAGCAGAAAGTGGATCCTTCGAATCCTGAGGAGCTCGGGGCAACGATGCCTGGAACAGTGCTGCAAGTTGTTGTATCTAAAGGTGATCAGGTCAAGCAGGGTGACCACCTGCTTATTACGGAGGCCATGAAGATGGAAACAACGGTACAGGCACCATTTGATGGAACGGTTGAAGACATTTTCGTTGAAAGCGGCGAAACACTATCGCCGGGAGATCTTCTTATTAAGTTGAAGAAAGACAGTTAATCTGCATAAAACCGGGCCTAGATAAAGGAAAGCGGAGGAGTCCCCCGTTACGGTTTTAAAAAAAATCAAAAAAAGAAGCTGATATCAGCTTCTTTTTTTGATGTTTATTTTACTTCTTGATATGAGTAGCAGGAAGTAGCTTAGTAAACCGAATAATAGAGAGATAATTAATGCGTGGGTAAGGGCGAGCAGCAGGTTGAGTTTTGTTACGACAACGAGTGCGCCTGTAATGACCTGTGCAGTGACGAGACCGAAAGCGATCATCCATCCGTAATACATAACCTTCTGATGTTTATAGTTTTTATAAACAATATAAGCTACGTAAGCAATCCATATAAAAATTAGTGCCGCAGCCATGCGGTGTCCCATCTGGATCCACTGAAGGTAGTTCAGGGAAACGGAGGACCAGCTGTCGTTTACGCAGAATGGCCAGTCTGGGCAGGCAAGGCTTGCTTCTGTATGGCGGACGAATGCACCTGAATAGACCACACCGAAAATGTAAACCATCAGGCCGACGGTATGATATCGGATCCGTTTGTCAATGACTAAAGTAGACGCATCAAATTTTTTGTCTACTTCAAAGATTAATAGTGTTAAAAGTAATACGGCTGCAAAAGAGATTAAGGAGATCCCGAAGTGAGCAGCCAGGATGATATCTGAGTGCCCCCAGACAACGGCTCCTGCACCGAGTAAAGCCTGCAGCATCAGGAAGAAGAAAGCCAGTATAGCAAGGAAATTGGTTTCCCTGATATGTCCAATTGCACGCCATGACCAGATTGATAAAGCAAGGACGAGAAAGCCTGCACCTGCTGATACAACACGGTGAGCGAGTTCGATGATGGTTTCTAGGGGCAGTTCGTCAGGAATGATCTGCCCGTGACAGAGTGGGAAGGACTGACCACATCCCTGTCCGGAATCTGTTTTTGTTACAAGTGCTCCGCCTAACAGGACCATCAGCATGACAACTGTGGTCGTTACGGCTAAAAGCTTCAGCCATTTAGATTGCAAATTCAGTCACCTTCTTACTTATAGTAAAGTCCATAAAGGACCGTCCGTTTCATTGCATTAGTTCTATTATGGTACAGAATGGACGTCACGTGTAGCTTTTTTCATAAATAGACACAGATTATTCAACCGTTGTGACATATAACTTTCACATTGAGGATCATTATACAAAAATAATTCGTTTTCTCTATTTTTCAAAAAGATGTGAAAGAATTGTTACATTTACGTGCAGGCTGTAAATGGGAAGTTGTCTGAATTTCATTTTAAATATAGAAATCATGTTCGCTATCCTTTATAGTAGATGTAGTATAATGTATTAGCAAGTTTGGAGAGGAGGGGAAAATGTGTCAAATAGTCGAGTTGTGTCGGCTGTAAAAGGGGCAGATTTTTCTGAAACAACTGCTTGGAAAGATTTCCTCGCTCTTATCAAAATTGGGATTGTGAATTCCAATTTTATTACCACATTTACAGGCCTATGGCTGGCATTGTATTTTACTGAAACTGCTTTTGTCAGTTCCATAGATGTTATGCTACTCACACTGATTGGTTCTTCTCTGATTGTTGCCGGGTCATGCAGCATTAACAACTACATAGACCGGGATATTGATCCTTTAATGGAACGGACAAAAAACCGTCCAACGGTAACAGGCCGTGTTGCACCTTCACGAGCGCTTGGACTTGGAATCGGATTCATCATTCTTGGTGAAATCATGCTGTTTATGACAACAGCCATGGCAGGTCTGATCGGTCTTGCTGGTGTGTTCGCCTATGTTGTGCTGTACACGATGTGGACTAAACGTAAATATGTGAGCAATACGATTGTAGGCAGTGTATCTGGTGCTGTGCCACCGTTAATCGGATGGGCCGCAGTTGACCCGGGTCTCGGGGCAATGCCGCTTGCACTGTTTTTAATTATGTTTGTATGGCAGCCGCCTCACTTTTATGCCATTGCGATGAGAAGAGTGGAGGAATACAGAGCGGCTGGAATTCCTATGCTTCCAGTTGTGAAAGGGTTTTCGAGAACAAAGAAATCGATGCTTTTATGGGTCGTTGCACTGTTCCCGCTGCCGTTTCTGCTGCCTTCGCTGGGCACCATTTTTATCGTGCTTGCAACAGTATTGAATATTGGCTGGCTGGCTCTGGCGTTAGCCGGAAATAAAATGAAAAATGATCATAAGTGGGCAACGCTCATGTTTGTTTACTCACTGAATTATTTAACCATTCTGTTTACCAGTATGGTGCTGATTACTTTCATTTAATGAACACTGGGAATTCTTTCTTAATAAGAAATCCATATAGAACAATCTCCATCACTAGAAATATTCAAATGAAAGAGGGGTTTAATTAAGCTATGAAAAATGGACTGAAGAAATGGCGTTTCCTACCGCTTGTAGCGGCGTTAGCGTTTATCTTGTCCGGCTGTGGAGAGCCGTTCCTGTCAACACTTCAGCCTGCTGGTGAAGTGGCTCAGAAACAATTTAATCTGATGATGCTTAGTGTAGCAATTATGGTTCTTGTAATCATTGTTGTCGCAATTGTATATGTAATTGCCATTACTAAGTTCCGTCGCTCTAAGCTGGGCGAGGATTTTATTCCAAAACAGGTTGAGGGAAGTCACCGTCTGGAAGTCATCTGGACAGTTATTCCGATTATCCTTCTGCTGATTCTAGCAGTACCAACTGTTGCATTGACATTTGAACTCGGTGATACACAGGGTATGGAAGTTGAAGATGAAGAAGGCAACCGTGAAGCACTAGTTGTTGACGTGCGTGCAAACCTGTACTGGTGGGAGTTCTCCTACCCGGATCAGGGAATTGTAACAGGTCAGGAGCTTGTGGTACCTACAGATGAGAACGTTTATTTTAACGTGATTGCATCTGATGTAAAGCACTCATTCTGGATTCCTGCTGTAGGAGGAAAGATTGATACAAACGTTGATAATATGAATACGTTTTACTTAAGCTTTGATGGTGAGAAAGCACAGGACGCAGACAATCTGTTTTACGGTAAATGTGCTGAGCTTTGCGGTCCATCACATGCTCTTATGGACTTTAAGGTAAAAACGCTGAGTCCTGACGAGTTTGACCAGTGGGTTGCGTCTATGCAGGAAGCTGGAGAGCAAGGAGATCCTACTTTTGATGATGAAACAGTAGCGCGTGGATACGAAGTGTACCAGGAGCAGAATTGTATCTCCTGTCACGCTGTAAATCCGACTCAGGGTGCTGGAGTAGCAGTTGCACCTAACCTGACTACATTCGGTGAGCGTTCTTATACTGCCGGTATTCTTGATAACCGTGAGTCAGAAGAAGTAAGAGCTGAAAATATTAAAAACTGGATCCGTAATTCTTCTGAGCTGAAGCCTGGCAACAAAATGCCTGTCTACAATGAAGATAAGCTTTCAAATGAGGATCTTGATGCTTTAACTGAATACTTAATGAGCTTAAAAGTTTATAGTGAATAATTGATTTCAAAAGGGAGGTATAACGTGTGAGTACCGTTGCACAAAAAAGAGGTTTTTTATCAGTCCTATGGGACTACCTCACAACGGTCGACCATAAGAAAATCGCGATTCTTTATCTGATTTCTGGCGGATTTTTCTTTCTGGTTGGCGGATTAGAAGCCATGTTTATCCGTATTCAGCTTGCTGTACCTGATAATGATTTTGTCAGCGCAGGGCTGTATAACGAATTACTTACGATGCATGGAACCACGATGATTTTCCTGGCAGCCATGCCTCTGCTCTTTGCATTTATGAATGCTGTTGTTCCACTTCAGATCGGAGCACGTGACGTTGCATTCCCATTCCTGAACTCGCTTGGTTTCTGGCTGTTCTTCTTCGGAGGAGTATTCCTTAACCTGTCATGGTTCATGGGGGGAGCACCTGATGCAGGTTGGACGTCCTATGCATCACTTTCTATTGAATCACCTGGACACGGGATTGATTTTTATGTACTGGGACTTCAGATTTCCGGTGCAGGTACGCTGATTGCTGGAATTAACTTCCTTGTAACCATCATCAACATGCGTGCACCAGGTATGACGTATATGCGTATGCCGCTGTTCACATGGTCAACATTTGTAGCATCTGCACTTATTCTTTTTGCATTCCCGCCACTAACGGTTGGACTGTTCCTGATGCTGTTTGACCGTATGTTTGGGGCGAATTTCTTTGAAGTATCAATGGGTGGTAATACGATTATCTGGGAGCACTTATTCTGGATATTCGGTCATCCGGAAGTATACATTCTGATTTTACCGGCATTCGGTATCTTTTCTGATATTATCTCTACATTTTCTAAAAAGCGCCTGTTCGGATACGCTGCGATGGTATTCGCAACGGTTCTTATCGGGTTCCTTGGATTCATGGTATGGGCTCACCACATGTTCACAACGGGTCTTGGGCCAACAGCTAACGCAATTTTCGCTGTTGCGACAATGGCGATTGCTGTACCGACCGGGGTTAAGATCTTTAACTGGCTGTTAACGATGTGGGGAGGAAGCATCCGTTTCACAACGCCAATGCTATATGCAGTTGCGTTTATTCCTTCATTCGTAGCAGGTGGGGTTACAGGGGTTATGCTTGCATCAGCTGCAGCTGACTACCAGTACCACGATTCCTACTTTGTAGTTGCTCACTTCCACTATGTAATCATTGGTGGGGTTGTACTTGGACTTCTTGCCGGAACGCATTTCTACTGGCCGAAAATGTTCGGTACGATGCTGAACGAAACGTTAGGTAAAGTTACATTCTGGTTATTCCTGATCGGTTTCCATGGAACGTTCTTTGTACAGCACTTCCTTGGTCTGATGGGGATGCCGCGTCGTATCTGGAAATACCTTCCTGGACAAGGTCTTGACCTGTTCAACATGATTTCAACCGTAGGTGCTTTCTTCATGGCACTTGGTGTCCTTGTACTTCTTTACAACATCGTCATTACACAAATTAAGAATGTACGTGTTGGAAACGATCCTTGGGGAGATGGACGTACTCTTGAGTGGGCAATTCCATCACCACCGCCTTATTACAACTTTAAGCAGCTTCCATTAGTCCGCGGACTTGATCCATTATGGATTGAAAAAATGGAAGGTCGTACTGAAATGACACCGGCTGAGCCGCTTGGTGATATTCACATGCCGAATAACTCGTTTATTCCATTCGTAATGTCACTTGGTCTGTTCATTGCTGCATTCGGAGCGATGTATCAGATTGACTGGCGTGAATCAGGTGGGGAAGAATTTGTATGGTCACTGCCAGTATTAATTATCGGTATGCTGATTACACTTGGATCAATGGCTGTGCGTTCATTGAAAGATGATCACGGTTACCATATCCATAAAGAAGAGTTAATGGATGACACGGATAAAGGGGGTAAGGAGTAATGGATGATATGAATCAGAAATTCACGTCCAGAACGTGGCCGGAATCTCCTGAAAAAACAACCCTTGAAGGTAAAAACAAATTTCTAGGTTTCTGGCTCTTCCTTGGTGGAGAGACTGTACTGTTTGCTTCTTTATTTGCAACGTATCTTGCGCTTAAAGACAGTGTTCCAAGCTCGGACCACTATCTTGCAGCAGATATGTTTGAACTGCCGCTTGTATTCATTATGACAATGCTTCTTTTAACATCGTCATTGACAAGCGTTTACGCAATGTATCATATGAAAAACCATAACTATAAGAAGATGCAGACATGGTTACTGATTACAGTATTCCTTGGTGCTGCCTTCCTTGGATTTGAGATTTATGAGTTTAATCATTATGTTCATGAATTTCATCACACATTTACCAGTAGTGCCTTTGGATCAGCGTTCTATACACTTGTAGGATTCCACGGAGCTCACGTTGTTGTGGGTCTCGGCTGGTTCACTCTGTTACTGGTACGTAATGCCAAGCGTGGTTTGAACCTTTACAACGCACCGAAGTTCTTTGTAGCTTCACTCTACTGGCACTTTATCGACGTTGTTTGGGTATTCATCTTCACGGTTGTATACTTAATGGGAATGGTGGGATAAACTGATGGCACATGAATCAACTTCAGCGAACCCTAAAGTAAACTACGAGTATAGAAGACGTAAAGCACGCGATGAGATGCGCATGCAGGTGACTTCATTCGCAACAATGATCTTTATGACGTTTATTGCGTTTATTGTTGTCATCGCGGATTTTGACAAGTATTATGCGTTTCCTTTATTGCTTCTGCTGGCAGGAGCACAGGTTGTTCTTCAGCTTTATTACTTTATGCACATGAGTCATAAAGGGCATGGAACAGCTGCATTGTTCTTATATTCCGGCGCGTTGATCGCCTTTATTACTGTTTTGACTTTCCTTACGATTGTCTGGTGGTAATGTTAAAAAACCGGCCTGTTTTGGCCGGTTTTTTGATTTTAAAGGAGCCGGGTCGGATTCACCCTTCGCTTTCCGTGGCCGGGCGGTGAACCCGCCTGTGCTTCGCACAGTCGGTTTCACCTGACCCTTTCCGCCACAGGAGTCTACGGGTGAATCCGACCCTGAGAGAATTATGTCATTTTTATATTAAGCTTACGAATCTCTAGGTACTACTGTATTGTTTAAGACAATAACATGTGCTGTGATTTATGAGACCGTTCGTGTGGCTAGATCACAGGAGTTGTTTTTTAGGAACATAAAGCGGTTTATTTGTATGATCAGAGTCGTACATGGGACTTACTTTGTTTTTTTGACAGTGAAGTGCGGTCTATTGATCAATCGGAGTGTGCTGTATGGGCTTTTGTTCAATAAACCGTCATCTGGTCGCGTTGAAGTTGTTTGCGGGTGGACTTATAATAGGGAAAGAGAGACTTTACCCGGAAAGGAAGGTGCCTGATGTCGATTAGCATATTTGGGTTCCAGGCGTTATGGAGTCCTTACTTTTTCATCGCATTAACTTTGTTAACAGTGCTTTTCTTTTTAGCTGCTACGAAGTGGCGTCACAAATTCAAGGATTCTCGTCCGTTAACAAAAAAGGAAACGATTTTGTTTCTGACTGCTATGATAACAATTTATATTATTAAAGGATCTCCGGTGGATGTCTGGGGGCATATTCTGTTTTCTGTTCATATGGTTCAGATGGGGATTTTTTATTTACTCGTCCCGCCATTATTAATTGCAGCTATTCCGAATTATATGTGGAAAGCGTTTTTAAACATTGCTGTTCTTAAACAGGTGTTTAATTTCCTTACAAAACCCTTAGTTGCATTGATTGTATTTAATGGAGCATTTTCTTTTTATCATATTCCATTGATTTTTGATACGATCAAAGTAGATATGGCTCTTCATTCAGTTGTAACAGGATCTATTTTCATTCTGGCGTTTTGTATGTGGTGGCCATTGGTTAACACGCTTGAAGGAGAATATAAGCTGAGCGGACTGAAAAAGGTTGGTTATATATTTGCAGACGGTATACTTTTGACACCGGCGTGTGCCCTCATTATTTTTGCCAATAGTCCGATGTATGAAACCTTCTTTAATGGCGGTGCGTGGCTTGAGGCAATGGCACTCTGTGTACCGGCTGGAACTTTACAGGGGCTTCAGTCAATCGGTGTAACCGGACCTGAACTGTTCAGTAATATGCCTCCTCTTGAAGATCAGCAGGTTGGCGGAGTCATTATGAAGATCATTCAGGAAATTATCTATGGTTACATTTTGGCTCAGGTATTCTTTGAGTGGTACCGGAAAGAAAAATCAGAAGAGGATGCGCTCAATGCGTCTCTTTATGAGGCTAGAGAGCTGCGAAGCGAATAATACGAAGAGAAAGAGGATTTAGACGATGACGTTACCTATTTTACCAACGTTGAGTACAATCTTTATTGTTTTGAGCGCAGTATTAGTGGCAATCGGCTGGGTGCTGGTTCGAAAGCGCAAAATCGAAGCACATAAGAAGACGATGTTTGCTGCGGCGATTGCGGCTTTAACTTTTTTTATCATTTACATGAGCAGAACCGTGTTTGTCGGAAATACAGCTTTTGGTGGACCTGATGATATTAAGATTTATTACACAGTGTTTTTGATTTTCCATATCATCCTTGCTACAACAGGTGCAGTATTCGGTCTTGTGACGATCTGGCTTGGATATAAAGATCGCATTAAAAAGCATCGTAAAATCGGACCAATTACTTCAATTATCTGGTTTTTTACCGCTTCTACGGGCGTGATGGTTTACCTTTTGTTGTACGTATTTTACCGTGGTGGGGAAACAACTTCTGTTATTAAAGCAATTATTGGTGGATAAAAAAAGTCCGGATTACACTCCGGGCTTTTTTTAGTTTATAAATCGTGTTGGGCATTCCTTTGATCGCAGTTCCCTAAGCTCTGAACAATGTTATTTTCCACTAAATAGGAAAATGAAATCTAACGGCAATTATGGTTCTTTTTCAGAATGAATTCTTTTTTGAGGTAAACTTTTATTAAAGAACATATGAGTATTAAAAAACATACAAAAACCGTTCATCTGACATGAACGGCTTGAAGATAAGTTAAATTTTGAAATCGAGCTTGATAATACCTGCTTCTTTTGCAGAGTTGAAAATGATTAAAAGAAGTGGTCCGATAATAAAGCCAAGTATGCCAAATAGCTTTAATCCTATAAACATCGCAATCAGAGTCGCAAGTGGAGAGAGTCCGATATGACTTCCCATCACTTTTGGTTCAACTGTTCTACGGATGACGAGAAGGACAATTGCCAAAATAGCGAGCTGAGTACCCTGTTCCACATCTCCTGTGATCAACTGGAATGCAGCCCAAGGTGCCAGGATGACAATGGAACCAATAATCGGAATAAGGTCAATGATCCAGATGATAATGGCCATCACGATTGCAACTTCCGGAGCGATAATAAACAAACCGATTAACGCACCGGCAAGAATTAGCAAGCTGACAAGGAATTGAGCTTTTGCAAATCCGAAAATGACTTTTGACAATCTGGCAGTCATAAACCTTACTTTTTCAGCTGTTTGTTCTTTAAGATGACTGTATACGGAGTGTTGGATCCTCGGCAGGTCGATCATGATCAGGAATAAAGCTATTAGAAATACTAAAAAGCTGACGAGATAATCCGGGATATTCGTTACGAGTCCGGTTACAGATTCCGCATTAATTGAATTGGTTATACTCGTTCTGAAATCATTCAGAAAATTGCTGATTTCATTGTTTGTCTGTTCAATTACGTCATCAGGAACCCTTGCAAACCGGTCGCTCATATTTTGCTGGACATTGCTCCACCATTCAGTCAGCTCATTAATGTAATCCGGTGTATTTTCAACAAAACTGATTGCCTGACCAACAAGCCTTGTTACTGAAAAATAAAGAATCATTCCCAGAATACCAAGGAATAATACAAAGACGATCCCAACCGATGCCTGACGATTCCCTTTGAAGCGCTTTTCCAGCATTTTGACGAGAGGTTCCAGTATAAGCGCTGTAACGAGAGCAAGTATTAAAGGAACGGATACCGGCAAGATGAAATACAGCAGAACGAGAACAAAAAGAACAGCAAAAACTGTCATCAAGTTTTTCTTCGTAAAAAACTTATTCAATTCAGGGCTCCTCTCAAATCTTTTTATGTCCGGAGCCGATTCCGGATATTAATACATTAAATAAGGTGGATGAAGGTATAAAAAAGAGCCACGGCAACATGGCTCCTTTGTGTTTAAAGTGCAACCTGGGAAAGTTCTGCCTGAAGCGCAACGAGGATCTTTTCGCAGGTCTGTACAAGGTGTTCCGGAAACTCTTCGCCTTCTCCATATTCAACACCGTGTGGATAGTAATGTTTACCGAGTAGTGGTGTCATTAATTTAATGTCTGCATCATGAGAACCTACGTCACCTGTTTCAGTAAAACCGAAAATGCGCAGGTAGAAAGTACCCTCGCGAATTTCAAACTTACGGTCATATGTAACACGTTCCCAATCCCATTGTCCGGCACGGATCATGCCATGTTCTTTCATAATATCGTCTAAACGGTCCAGTTCAACGATTAACGTTTCTAATCCAGTATTTTCAAAACGCATAAGAAAATTCCCTCCTGTCAATGCTTAAGTAAATAAATCATCTCAAGCTTAATAATAGTCGAAAAAAAAAGAAGTTGCAATTGTGTCACAGCGTAATTTAAAGTTTTTTGTGGCAAAACCATGACATTGCTTACGGTACTTTGCGCTATTCATATGGAGAATGGCTATGTATAATAAAGATAATAACGATTTGGGGGGAGAAATATGAAAGCTGTGATCAGAATAGGAGTAGTCATACTCGTTATCCTCCTCATTGGCTTTTATAGCGGCCCTTCCTTTCAGGAGAACGATATTCTTGAGAATGAATCCTTTACAACGGAGACAGGCCGGGACAGTCAGGAAGACAATATCCCTGCCTATACAGACAGTCTGACAAGGCCAAAATCAGGTATATCTGTGTATGTGGGGAGATCTCTTGAGGAGTTCAAGCAGGAATGGGGAGAGCCCGACAGAATGGACCCGGGAAAATTTGGTCAAACCTGGATGATCTATAAGAGTGAAGACTATTACCTGCAGGCGGCAATCAGAGACCAAAAAATATCTGCTATTTTTGCAATGGGGAATGGAGTTGACAGCTCCCCTTACTATTCAGGGCAGCCTGTGGATGAAATATACCGTTTCACAATGATTACAACTGAGATATTTGTTGAAGATGGAGAGGAGTCCTATCAATTTGAATTAAGTGAACAGGATCTCCATTCGAGACTGCTTGTACCATACGACGATTTATATGCACAGTTACTGATCGACTCAACAACAAACCGGCTAATGGGTGTCTATTTTATGGATAAACAAACACTGATCAGTCAGAGACCATATGAAAAAGAACCGACTGAGCAGGAGGGAATCTCAGAACCAGACCAGGAACTGCCTCAAAACCTTGAAGAAGTTAACAGAGCGAGAGAAGAACAGCTTTTTGATATGGTTAATTTTATCAGAAAAGAGAATGGGCTGTCAGCGCTTGAGCGGAATGAAGCAGCCTCAGATGCTGCAAGAGAATACAGCATTTCCATGGGGCAGGAAAGTACGGATGAAGACGTTGAGGAAGATACGGAAGAAATAAGCTCACTTGAAGAGAGACTGACGAACGTCAAAGAGCCTTATGAGTCCGCAGCAGAGAATACTGCTTATCAGTTTGATATTGCCCCATCAGTCGTACACGCTTGGATGAATTCAATGGAACACAGGAATACGATGCTTGATGACAAGTATACTCATACGGGATTAGGTGTTTACGGGTTGTATTTCACACAAAATTTTCTTGAAATACCACCCTCAGATAATGAAACTGCATCTCAGCCTGAAATTGAAAGAGCCGACTAGCTATCATGTCGGCTTTTTTTCATGAGAAGCTAGATGTCATAACTGATTTCTGATGAGTCTATTCCTTTTTTGAGGGAATCAGAAAAAATGATGCTGTTGCGTGGGCCAGTCTTTTATTGTCCGGTCCACTCAGCCATCCTTCAAGAACCATTGTTTTAGATCCGGTGTGGATGATTCGTGCATGAGCTTTTACATGTGGTCCTGACACGGACGCTGTGTAATGAATAGTCAGTTGACTCGTAACAGCACCAAATCCTTCGGGGGCTGCGCGATTTGCGAGCGTCCCCATCGCAGTGTCTATCGCTGTTGCTGTTATTCCGCCGTGAACAATGCCAAGAGAATTATAAAGCATAGGCGTTACTTGCATATGTATTGTAAGAATCTCTTCCTCATTTTCTGCTTTTAGATTGAATAAAGCACTGACATTGGATGTATAAAGACCCTTACGTTTGTCTATTAAGCCGTTTACTACCTGTTCCATAATCTTGCGTTCTTCTTCAGACGCATTTTCATAAAAGGATGTCACGGGATTCTCATCTGTAAAATTCATTTTTCTCCTCCTGACAGAAGTACAGATTTTTCTTGTTCATCATATCATAATTCCATCAAGGTCTGATGGAGGGGGATCACGATGAGTCCATTAAGTGCTGAGAAAGCTGCGTTTAAAAAATATCTTACAGAAAATCCGCATTTGATTGAAAAAGGAAGGAAGAGAGAGGTCTCGTGGCAGGAATTGTATGAGGAATGGATCCTTTTTAAAGATCAGGAACAGGATACATCAGATACGTTTATCCATACACTGAAAAAGAAGTTTAAGGAACTGGATCGTGAGCAGATTGAGTCTTATACAAGTCAGGTGCAGGACGTTATAGACCTGCTGAATGATGTGCTGGGGCATATTCAGCATAACCAGCAATCAAAAAATCAGTCATTTATGAGTCAGTGGAAGCAGGAATGATCAATTTCCTGAAAGCTCATTACATGTTATGATGGAGATGGAGGTGCTGAGATGCTGGCAACCATGGAAAGTATTCAACTGCTTGATGTATCTGATGAACTGGCTGAAATGATTTTAAAGTCTGAAGAGGCTGCGCATTATTTTCATTGCTATCAGGCATTAAAATCATCCCGTGAATCAATGGATAAAATATATAAATTTAATTCTTTAAAAGAGCTGTACGAAGAGGTGCAGCGATTTGGAAGATATCATCCTGATTACTCGAGGGTGATGAAGGAGATTAGGGAGACGAAACGTGATATGGATATGGATGATCATGTTGCGACCTTCAGAGTGGCTGAAAATCAGCTTCAGCAGCTGCTTGATGAAGTAAGCACGATTATCGGGAAGTCTGTATCTGAGAGTGTGAAGATTCCGACGGGTAATGCCTTTTTTGATTCCGGCTGCAGTGGTGGCTGCGGTTCAGGTGGAGGGTGTTCTTGTTCGGCATAAGCAAGGTTTATATGAATGCCGCTCATTATTTAACACTAAGGACCGTACTCATCCGTAGACTCCTGCGGCAGAGAAGCGACAGGTGAGACAGCGTATTGCGCAGCAATAGCTGGCTCACCGCGCGGCCTTCAGAAAAGTGGAGGCGACTCGTCCAGCCCCGACAAGCATAAGACGAAGGTGAAAAGAGGGCTGACCTTCGCCCTCGTTCAGCTTTGACTTATGACCTCGAGGGGCTAGTCGCCGGAGCTAGACAAAGGAAAGCGAAGGATGAGTCCGGTCCGGCTCTTAAAGGCATTACATAATTCCTCCTAAATACGAAATAAAAAGGGGACAACTCGAGAGCTGTCCCTTTTTTATGATTGATCAGTCGTTTGATAAAAGTTGCATGGCGATGTCCGGGCGGTCTGTGATGATGCCGTCTGCACCGTAGCGGATGAGGCGGTCCATGGTTTCAACGTCATTGACTGTCCAGTAGTCAATATGGATGTTAAGTGATGTTAAGAATTCAATGAAGCCTTGTGAGTCAAGTGGAACGACACCGTACTTTACAGGGATCTGGAGTGCATCAGCTCTTGGGTGATAGAGGTGTCCAAAACCGCTTTTATAAAGTGAGAAGGCTTTGCGGGCTTCGTTTTCACCTGCTCCGATTGCTACTCTTTCCTGAGCATAAAGAGAGAAGCGATCAATCTGTTCATCGTAAAAGCTTGTGACGAGAACGCGATCTTCAACGCCTGATTTTTCAATCAGTCTCCATAATTTTGATGGCATAAGGCTGCCTTCGTACGTATCAGGATCTTCCTTCATATCAATGTTGAACAGGTGATTCGGGAAGGCTTCAAAAAGCTCCTTCAGACTCAGGATTTTCTCGCCTTTGTCACGGAAGGACTGGCTGCCGGACAGGTCTCTGAAGTGATAGCCAAGATCAAATTCCTTTAATTCTTCAAGTGTATAATCTGCAACTCTTCCTGCGCCGTTTGTTGTACGGTCAATAAACTGGTCGTGGAAAACGATCAGTTCCTCATCCTTTGTCATTCGGATATCAATTTCAAACCCGTGCACGCCAAGGTCTGCCGCAGCCTGAAAAGCTGCCAAAGAACTTTCCGGTGCAAGATCGCTGCCGCCGCGATGGGCAAAGACTCTTGGCTTTTCGCCTTCAAAGAAAGGTTTTGCCGGACGTTTTACCGGTTTTGAAACGGCTTTTGTTCCAGCCCACAGAGCAGCTCCTGAAGCTGCAAGTGCAAGTCCGATCGTTAATTTTTTACCCATATTAAGTCCTCCATTTCGATATGTAATTGCCGGTCATTCTCTAATTAATGGTAGCATGACCGGACGTTTCTATACAAACGTAAAGCTATTTGAAGCGTATACAGTCTGAGCAGAGGTTACCACAGCAAAACATTTTTTCAAGCGGTACATAAAAACGGTGCCTGTATACGTAATCCCCGTCATGTCTTCTGACAAAGACAGTTTCTGCATTCAGTCTTTTTCCTCTCATTGCTCTGACAGCACATTTTTTTATGACATACTCAAGTTCTTCCTGTTTGAAAATTGAAGTTGAAAGATAAAGAAAAGGGATCCCTGCTTTCTTTTGCCATTCTGCCTGTTCGATCCGTTCGTCCTTTAACAGTTCCGAAGTAAAGATTGACCAGATTTCATTTAAGTCCATGCCGACTCCTCCACCATTGCCGATTCCTGTTTTATTGTGCTACAATTTACAATAAGAAAAATAGGTGAGGTACTTATTTATGCTAATTGAACGTCAAGGATTAATTGTCTGGCTGCACAGCTTAAAGCATGCAAAAACATTACGCCGATTTGGTAATGTTCATTACGTTTCAAGAAAAATGAAATATGTTTTATTATACTGCAATCAAAGTGAAATTGAAAAATTGACAGAAAAACTGTCGAATTATTCTTATGTAAAATCGGTTGAAGTATCTCTCCGGCCATTTATTAAAACAGAATATGAAAATGCAAAGCCGGATAAAGCGAAAGAGTATGATTACAAAATGGGTCTTTGACAACTAAAAAGCGGGAGCTTCCTTTAAGAAGCTGCCCGCTTTTTAGTTACCCGATTATGACAGGGGTGAAAGGTAACGGTTCATCCTGAGGATGCCTGTCAGGTACTGATAATACAATTCTTTTTCTGCAAACCGGTCTGATGGTTGAACCGTCAATGTAATGACTGGAATCCCGAGACCTTCAGCTGCTTCTTCAGTGAGCTTCAGCCTTTCTGATTTCTTTCCATCGAGAATGGGAATCCCTTCCCGGCATAAGTAGATCGCCTGGAAATTCCCCTCATCTGTTTTTTTCAGTACGAGTGCAAGTGAAAGCTTTTTCCCTTTTTTATTCTCCGTTTCCAATACGAGCAGTCTTTCTGCCCGGTGCCGGTTCGCTTTCATTAATTCTATCAGTTCATAAATATCTGAATACCCTTCTCCGAGTTCTATAAATCGCTGGATCATATTTTGACATCCTTTCAATGCATTCATAAGAAATTAAATCCAATGGGTGAGGTGACTGGAATGTATATTTTATCATTTATTGTTGTTGCTATTCTACTGCTTCTCTATTTTCTCCCTGTAAAAGAATCAGAACACTCAGCGGTTGATGATAAGTGGCTTGTACCTGCGATCATTTCAGCTCTTGTCGCATACGGGGTCATTGAGGCAGCCAAAGGCGAGGAATGGGAAGGAATTTCTCTCGAGCACCTTGAGAACGAGCTCGCACTTTTAGGATATTCAGCTCCAGTGAACGAACTGCTGGATCAGTTTGAAAGTAGTGTTCCCGGTCAAATTGATATATTTGGTAGTCAATTTGACGGGTGAATGATTAAAATATAGACCTTTCATCCTACCTGTCGTATAATAAAGAAAAAATGGGATGTGATGGGATGAAGTGGTTGCTGTCGTTATTTGTCTTTTTACTTTTGCTGTCAGCAGGGGGGTTAACCTACTGGCAATGGAAAGGTTATCATGAAGTTCATGCCTCTGAGGGAATAACATCTCTTTCACAAACCATTGATCTGATTAAAAAACCGGATTCACTCATTGTTGAACAGACTTTTCACCGTGTTCCTGATCAGGTGTTTACGATCAGCTGGCCTGAGACATCCACGGGCAGGGCATGTCCGATGGAAAATTGTGAGCGGATCAGCGAAGATCTGTTGCTCTTGTCTGAAGGAAAAGCCGGTGATATTACGCTTTCTTACACAATTCCTGTTACAACTGGACAACCCATCATGCTCGACAATTGGGTGGTGACGTTAGAATCAGCAGATATCCATTTCACTACTGTATCCATTACAGATCAGCTGCTGTCAGAGGGACAATGGATATCCAGTCTTCCGTATAAAGGTGCTGAAACACTGGAACTGATTCAATATACCGCTTTTGAAGGGAGAGGGGATGCAGGTGAATTAGTCTGGCTGCAAAACTCTTTACCAATTTACCAGACCCGGAACATGAATATTTATTCCACGCAGGAACCGGAAGTGGAGGAGCGAAGAGATCAGTTGAAGGATGTGTATGTGACCGTTGTTCATTCCAGTGAACTATCCGGCGCGCAGTTAGACGAAATCCTGGTACTTCAGGATGGCTATGATCCATCATCTGTCACGCGATTTCTTTACGAAAAATATGTGATGGATCACTACGCCGTGACACAGGATCAGTCATTTCTTATCGATGTGATGATCAGCGGCATATTTGGAGAGGATCCACTTTCTGATAAAGGATTACAGGCAATTGAAGTGATTCAAGGGCAGTTGTCAGGGGAAGAACAGCTGGAATGGGAAAGCTGGCTGCTGACGCTTGAAGAAACGCTGATTGAACCGGCAATATTTGATCAGAAATTCTCAGAACTTACAGGTGAAGGCACAACATTTTTTACAGACAACAGCTCTTCAGCTGAATTTACTCCTTATTACAGTATAGACAGCCGCGTTATTGAAGTGAATGAAGAACCGGTTGATGGGGCGGTCATGATAAACCGGGACGGAACCGCTTATTATTTACTGACTCCTTTATTAAATGCGTTAGGGTATGAAACAGAAGTCAATGAAGACTCCGCTATAAGTGTCATCAAAGATCAGAATACTTACATGTTTTACATGGATCAGCCGTCTTTTACTTATAATAACGAACAGTTAACCCTGAATTCATCCCCGGTTATATCAGTTAAGGGTGAGCCTTATATTCAGGAGCGATGGGTGCAGAGGCTGTTTTTAACATCGATTGATAAAAATGAAACGATTTTAATCAGTCAGAATTGAATCAGATTAGAGCGTCATAAGATATTGAATTTAATATCAGGCAGACTATACTGTTTAAAGCAGAATAGGTGAGCCGGGTTAAATTCAGATCTATGACGCTTTTTATCTGGCTCAGTTTGTTACTCGATATGGTTATGTACTATGTTGGGGCTAGTTTGCCTGCTGTAAATATGGTAGGATTAGGGGCGAAATGATGAATTGTGGTGATATAGATGAGGATTATTTCCGGAGAAAATAAAGGTGTTCATTTAAAGGCTGTTCCAGGAACAGGAACACGTCCAACAACTGATAAAGTAAAAGAAGCTATTTTCAATATGATCGGCCCCTATTTTGAGGGAGGGAAAGCCCTTGATTTATTTGCCGGCAGTGGTGGACTCGGTCTCGAAGGATTAAGCAGGGGACTTGATTCTGTTATCTTTGTTGATAAAGATAGAATGGCTGTTCAGACCATTAAGCACAATATTGAAAAATGCGGATACCAGGACCGTTCCGAAGTGTACCGTAATGATGCAGAACGGGCATTGAAAGCGGTATCAAAACGCGATATTACTTTCGAGTGTATTTTCCTTGATCCGCCTTATAAAAAACAGCAGCTTGAAAAACTCCTCGAATGGATCATCCGGGATGATCTGTTAGCTGATTCCGGGGTCGTGATGTGTGAGCATGATGAAAAAGTAATGCTGCCTGAAGAAATTGGCTATCTGATCCTTACAAGGCAGGAGCAGTATGGCGGCACCGTCATATCAATTTTTAAGAAAAAATCGATCAGTGGAGAGGGAGAGCACGATGAAACGTAAGGCAGTATGTCCGGGGAGCTTTGACCCCATCACATTAGGGCATTTAGATATTATTACGAGAGGTGCAAAGAATTTTGACGAGCTGCACGTTGTCGTCTTAAATAACTCTTCAAAAAAACCTGCATTCTCAGTAGAAGAACGGATGGATCTGATTCGTCAGGTCACAAAGGGAATCCCAAATATTAAAGTAGATTCCTATCAGGGACTTCTGGTTGATTATGCAAGGGAAATTGAAGCGAACGTGATCATTCGGGGACTTCGCGCCGTATCTGATTTTGAATACGAAATGCAGATTACATCGATGAACCGGGTCTTACATAATGAACTGGAAACATTTTTTATTATGACCAACAATCAGTACTCTTTCCTCAGCTCCAGTATTGTTAAAGAGGTAGCCCGGTATGGGGGAGACATTTCAGAGCTTGTACCTAAAGAAGTTGAGCAGGCATTAAAGGAAAAATACTTAGTAACAAAACGTGAAAATTAAATCATAATAAAAAGGGAGCCCGGTTTAATTTGCCGGGCTCCCTTTTTATTATGCTCTTCTGTCCCCTGCTTTATGGAGCTGAAGAAGACAATAAACACCCAGACACAAGCCTGTTATTGTAATAAGGATTGCAGTGGTAGTAAATGTATCGAGCTGCTGCACATCCGGAATAAAAGCAGGCGTAGCAGACGGGTTTGAAGCAATTGAAGTATAAATAAGATAAAGAGCAGGAGACAGAAAAAGATGTACGATTCTCGACAGGAGATAAACCTTATAGCTGATTGGTGTATGTAAGATAAAACTCATTACCTGAAAATGTACACATAAACCGCCAAATGAGACAATCGCAAGAATAAGAAGAACACGATCATCAAAAGATAAATGAAGCTCCGACAATAAATCAGCTCCATTTGACATTTCTATTAAACCTGTTATGAAAGCCGACACAATCTCTTCAGAATAATGGGAATCCGGCTTGATCCAGGTAAGGACACTGTTTATGGTATGAAAGAAAAAAGAATGCTCAAGGATAGAGGCAGCAACTGAAAAAAAGATAATTAATCCCCCAATGATGATTAATTGCTGAACTGATTGGGAGACCGCTTTTTGGAATTCAGGAATTAATGGCATTTTTAATGATTGCCGGGACTCGGGTGACGACAGGGATTCACCCTTTATCAGTCTGCCGGCAGCAACTCCGATTAAAAGGTTCCCGGTTAAATGACACAGAAAGATGGTAATACCTGCAGCAGGGCTGTGAAGGAAACCGCCTGCTACGGCTCCAATTAAAAACATGGGGCTTGCTCCGTTTGTAAAACAAAGCAGCTTATTTGCATCAGATAAAGAGATCAGATTGTTATGATAAAGCTCTGCGGTCATCTTGGCACCGACGGGAAAGCCTGAAAAAACACCTATTAATAAAACAATAGACCCTTTTTTTGACACATTAAATACCGGCTTCATGAAAAAAGTGAACAAATTAGACACGTAGTCTGTCCAGTGGATATGTGTGATTAATGCGGATAAAACGAAAAATGGAAAAAGAGCCGGGAATACAACTTCTGCCCATAATTTCATGCCTTCTGCAGAAGCTTTAAGCGTAATATCAGGATGAAGTAATATAAATAATAAAAAGAAGAAAAATAGGGCTGACAGAATGTGTTCCTTGATCTTCATAACATCCCCCGCGACTCATCATTTCTTTTTAAATTCAGACAATGATAAAATATAGTTAAGTTTCATTTATCGTATGATTTTTTCACAATCATAGAACGTCAGCCGCTTTTGGAAGGGAGAACCGTATGAAACCTAAAATTGGTCTGGCACTCGGATCCGGGGGGTCAAGAGGATTTGCCCATCTCGGTGTTTTAAAAGTACTGGAACGAGAAGGGATCCAGGTTGATTGTCTGGCGGGAAGCAGTATGGGCTCCCTGGTTGGTGCGCTTTACTCAGCAGGTCATGAAATTGATGATTTGTACCGGTTGGCAGGTACATTCAGAAATAAATATTTTATGGATCTGACTGTACCAAGGATGGGATTTATACAAGGGGAAAAATTCAAGCAGTTTGTCCGGCTGTTTACTCACGGCAAAAATATTGAAGATTTAAACATCCCGCTGTCCATTGTGGCAACAGATATTATCAAAGCTGAAAGAGTGATCTTCACACAAGGTCCGATCGATACAGCAGTTCGGGCAAGTACTTCCATCCCGGGTATTTTTGTGCCTGAAAAATCAGAAGGAAGGCTGCTTGTCGACGGAGGCGTTATCGACAGGGTTCCATCAGCCGTTTGCCGGGATATGGGAGCAGATATTGTAATAGGAGTAGACGTCTCCCAAGTGAAAAAGAACGCAGAAATTAACACCATTTACGATGTGATTATGCAAAGTATCGACATCCTGCAGACAGAAATAGTTCATTTGAAATCAACTAGCGCCAATATTCTTATCTCACCAAAAGTTGAACAATACAGTGGTAAAACTTTTCAATATGCAAAGGAAATTATCAAGCTGGGTGAAGAATCAGCAGAAGAGGCGCTGCATGACATTTATATGGAAATCGAACGTTGGAAGGAGTATCAGGCGGTCAATGAATAATAAAAAATTTACCATCATTATGATAATTCTGCTATTAGTCACAGCATTTGGGAGTTTTTATCCACTTCCATACTATATTCAAAAGCCGGGAAGTGCATTTGCTCTTGATGATATTGTGAATGTAGACAACAAAACAGCGAGTGAAGGGGATTTCTCATTGATGACAGTCTCACAGGCTGAAGCCAGTATTTTTGGCTATATCTGGGCGCAGTTTAATGACTATCAGGAGATCTTCCCGGTCGAGGAAGTCAGAGCACCTCATGAAAGTGAAGATGAATATAGTGTGAGACAGCTCTATTTAATGGATAATTCAGCTTCTCAGGCAATTGAAGTTGCATTTGAAGAGGCAGATGAACAATACTCTTATGAATACTTTGGTGTTTATATTTTAAATGTTTTTCCTGAAATGCCCGCAGATGGTGTGCTGAGAGCGGGGGATCGGATTACGAAAGTGGATGATGTGCAGTTTGAATCCTCCGAAGAATTTATTGATTATGTTTCCACTAAAAACGCAGGAGAAAGTGTTGATATCACTTACGTAAGAGATGATAATGAGGAGACCGCAACACTTGAGTTGAAAGCATTCCCGGATAATGAAAATCAGGTTGGGCTTGGCATATCACTCGTAGATGACAGGGAAATCACGACAAATCCTGACGTGTCCATTAATTCAGATGGAATAGGCGGACCTTCTGCAGGATTAATGTATGCACTGGAAATTTACGATCAGCTTATTGATGAAGATTTAACTTCCGGGAAAATGATCGCTGGAACCGGAACCATCAACAGCGATGGAGAAGTTGGACGGATTGGTGGCATTGCTCAAAAAGTAGTAGCGGCTGACAGACAGGATATTGAGGTGTTTTTCGCTCCTGATGATGAGGTGCCGGCAGAAATCCTGGAGCAAAATCCGGACGTGAAATCGAATTATGAGGAAGCGCTGGAAACGGCCCGGGATATCGGGACTGATATGGAAATTGTGCCGGTGAAGACGTTTGATGATGCGATCCGTTATCTGGATGGTATTTGATTTTTATAGGTATGGGAAAAGGGAGAGCATATTTGATATGTTCTCCCTTTCTAGTTTATATGATTGATAAAAGCCGGGGCGTACTCATCCTTCGCTTTCCGCTGTCTAGCTTCGGCGACTAGCCCCTCGAGGTCATAAGTCAAAGCTGAACGAGGGCAAAGGTCAGCCCTCTTTTCATCTTCGCCTTATGCTTGTCGGGGCTGGACGAGTCGCCTCCGCTTTTCTGTAGGCCGGGCGGTGAACCCGCCTGCGCTTCGCACAGTCGGTTTCACCTGACCCTTTCCGCCACAGGAGTCTTCGGATGAGTACGCCCCTTAGTCTTTGTCAAAATCCCTTTGTTTAGGTTGGATAAAGCATTATTAAAAAGCGTTTTTCTGTAGGTCGGGCGGTGAACCCTCTGTGCTACGCACATCGGTTTCATCTGACCCTTTCCACCACAGAAGTCTACGGATGAGTACGCCACCTTCTATTTTCAAAATCTATTTGTGTTGGCAGGACAATGATTTTTAAAAAACTGAATTAACCCTGATGGTTGCCGTTTGTTTTTTTATGGTAAAGGGGTGGGCGCAGGTAGTCGGATTGGATCAGTTTTCTTTTTTCATTTGCATTTGTATAGCCGGATGCGTAAGCGCGGCTTGCTTTCAGGTCGGTTGAGAGCTTTGAGGCTACTGACTGGTTGACGTTCGCAATAATTGGAATTTCACATGTTTTTTTCAGTGATCGAAGGTGCTCGCGGCCTTTCTCCGTCATGCCGAGCAGTCTCAGGTATGAGGGATCCTGCTGTGAGCGCATTTCTTCTTTCGTTGTATTGGTGATCAGATGTGTGAGAATACGCTGAATACGTGTCCAGGTGTAGCGTTTTGTCTTTACTTTTTCCATAAAATCATGAAAGCTTTCTGCTTCAATCGCTGCATGCTTCAGACGGTGTTCGATTCCTTCTTCCATTTCATAGAGTTGCTGGAGTTCATCAGTAGATGCTGTCAGTAACCGGTGCTGAAGAACAGGCCAGTAGGCTGCCCAGTTCATAAGCTCTCCGCCGTTATTGATAAACAGTTTCAGTAAGCTGAAGGTAGATGGCGGAATATGCTCCTCGATAGAATGCACTGACCCGCTGAAAATTTGTTTGCGTATACTCGTGGCACTTGAAATTTTACTGGCGTGAAGCTCTGGGTCGTGATAATCCGACTGCGTCCGTTCAATGGTCAAGGGTTGAATGTCTGGAGCGAATTCATGGATGGCTTTTATGTATTGATACCCGAGCATATTATTAGGCCTGGATAAATCCATAGTAGAGCTGTCTGTAAGCTGATTGTAGCTTTCAGCTGCAGCGGCAGGATAGCTGTAGCCCTCCTTCATGAGTTCTTTGATTTTCAGGTTCAACTCCTTATTGTTTGCCTGTTCGAGTTGAAGAAGGTTTGTAAAAGCCTGTATATTTCCATCTTCACTCCCGAAACAGACAGCGTTACACCCTACATGCTTAAGGAGACGGATTGCGCCTTCAGCAAATATGGATGCATGCTGGGTAGCAAAAACATATGGTAATTCAAAAACAAGATCCACGCCTGCAGACAGGGCCATTTCTGCCCGCAAATGTTTTGGAACAATGGCCGGTTCGCCTCTTTGTAAAAATGAACCACTCATAACTGCAATCAGCAGATCTCCATCACTTTTTTTCAATGATTCCGAAGCATGAAACAGATGACCATTATGAAACGGGTTATATTCCACTACAATTCCTACTGGATTCAAACAGGATTTCTCCTTTCTGTTACATTTATCTTTAAAGTATAGGTTGTTTAGGTTATAATAGCATTTAGACGTGGCCGGTAAAAGAACCGGTCATTTATTGTGTAAGGCAATATTCATGCGGAATGAATCATTTTTCCGATGTAAAGAAAAAATCTTGACATTCCTTATACTAGGGAATATAATCTACTTTGTGCCTTGAGGTGATGACAGATGAAATGGTCTATCATTCAGCTGCAAAAATTTCGTAATGAAGCTCTGACGATTGATGAAACAAGAGAGATGAATGAGCTTGTAAACCGGCATCGTGATATTCGTCACGTTGATCCTGTTCATATAACAGGTCGTGCTGATATCAGCTCATCCAAAATTACGTTTCACCTTCAGATTGAGACTGTGCTGACTCTCCCATGTGCGAGAACGCTGGTTGATGTCAGGTATCCCGTTTCTCTCGAGACGACTGAAACCTTTATCCTTAACGCTTCTTATGTGAATGAGGAGCTGGAAGAGGAAGTTCACCAGCCGGAAGGCGAAGTGATTAACCTTCAGCCGGTTATCGAAGAAATTTTACTGCTTCAGGTTCCACTTCAGGTTTTCAGTGATAAAGCATTGGAGGACGAAGGAATGGAAAGTGGCAGTGGCTGGGAGGTCCTGTCTGAAGAAGAGCTCGAGAAAGCAAGGGAAGACCAGGCTGATGAAGAACCTCAGGCTGATCCAAGACTTGCCGATCTTGCGAAGTTTTTTGATGAAAACAAAAAATCGTAAAACATGAACTTCGTGTTCATTTTACAATCACTCTCTTTAAGGAGGTGGGAAACATGGCAGTACCATTTAGAAGAACATCCAAAACAGCAAAAAGAAAGCGTCGTACGCATTTCAAGTTATCTGTACCAGGTATGGTAGAGTGCTCTAACTGTGGAGAAATGAAGCTTTCTCACCGCGTGTGTAAAGCGTGCGGAACTTATAAAGGAAAAGAAGTTGTAGGTAAATAATACAGCTGCTGCAGATAACCTGCCCGAGGGACCATGGCCCTTTGGCGGGTTTTTTGTTTGCCTGATTTAGAGCATCCATCATGAACTTTGGGAAAAAACGACGTATTCCATCTATTGGGTGCATGATACAATAGAGATCAGGTATTCATATGGGGAGTGGTTAGATGGGATTTAATATAACGAAACTGGATCAGGTACTCGTATTTAAAATCAGCAGACCTGATAAAAGAAATGCAGTTAACTATGAAGTGATGGATGGTCTTGCAGAAGCGATCCACCAGGCTGAACAGGATGATCATATTAAAGCACTGCTCATAACAGGTGAGGGCGAAAAGGCATTTTGTGCAGGTGGGGACCTGCAATCTTTTCATTCTTTAAAAACACAATCGGAAGCTTACGAGATGCTTTCAAAGATGGGTGATATCCTGTATCGCCTTGCTGTCCTGCCAAAGCTGACCGTTGCTTTTATTAACGGAACTGCAATAGGTGGAGGCTGTGAAATCGCAGCAGCCTGTGACTACCGTGTAGCAAAAAAAGGGGCAAAACTTGGTTTCGTTCAGGGAGACCTGGCGATCACAACCGGCTGGGGCGGGGGTACGCTCCTTTATGAACGGCTCGTGCCGAGTCAGGCTTTTCGTCTATTAACAGAAGCAAACATTCATACAGCAGACCAGCTCTATGAAGCAGGATTCATCGATGCTACACTGCAGGACGAAACGCTCGAAGCCGTCATTGCCAGTATAAAACGAAGAATCGATAAATCGCCGGGCGTCCTATCAGCCTATAAAAATATGCTGATTGAAAAATGGAAACGCGGTGATCTCGAACAACGGATGAAAAACGAAGTTCACCAGTGTTCCATCCTATGGGAGAGTGAAGAGCACCATAAAGCAGTAGAACGATTCCTGCAAACAAAATAAAAGGTGCCTGAATAAGGTTTTCAATAAAGATACTGCGTTGCAAACGATCTGTAAAAGTGGAACAACTCTCACAAAAGAGAATTGTTCCACTTTTTTTAGTCTATTTTTTAAAACTCCCGCATAAACTATCAGTAGATTAAAAGAAATAGATAGGAGGAAACAATATGAAGCAGCGTCAGGACGGATGGACCGGTAGAGAGGATCAGCTATTAAAGGAAAAAGTATTGCATCACATCAGGAACGGAAGCACACAGCTTAATGCATTTGAAGAGGTGGGGGATCTCGTAAACAGAACAGCCGCTGCATGTGGTTTCAGATGGAACTCCTGCTTGCGTAAAGAAAATCAGGCGCTTATCTCAGCAGCGAAAAAAGAGAGATACAGTAAGAGAAAAGAAGAAGAACAAAAAAAATCTGTCAGTCAAAAGCCGGCATCCAACTATCCTCAGGAAGAGCTCATTAAAAGAATGGAACAATGGATCTTGGCATTATCTAAAAAAACTGAGCTGACAGATCTGGAGAAAAGGTGTGAAGCGGCTGAGCAGCTGGCGATCAGACTCGAGAAGGAAAATGAGCAATTGACCGGTCAGCTGAAAGAGCTTGAAGAAGATTACAGAGTGCTTTTGTTTTTAATAGAGAAAGCCAGAAAACTCGGGACTGATGAACAGGATCAGAATGCTACGGTCTTTAAAATGGAGACGAACGGAAATTTATACAGACTGGACAGAAAAACAGATGAAAATGCAGTAGAATTATAGAAATAAAGCTTTCTGAGTATGGGCTCAGAAAGCTTTTTCTATTTAATGAACCTGTTCGGTTACGCCTGCAGGATACCACACGAGCGGGTTCTCCCCACGGTCACGCTCCATGTCATACGTTACCTTTTCAAAGCCCATCTTCATCCAGAATTCATGTGACTGAACCCTTGGGTTTGTCTTGATCGGAAGGCCGAAGCTTTTTGCGAACTCGACCATAATGGCGCCGTAGCCTTTTTTCTGATAATCAGGCAGCACTTCAAGCTTCCACAGCTCCAGATAATCCTGCGGTGGCTCAAAATACATATCGAACCGGGCATCCCGGCGGTACAGACTCATTCTTGCGATCAGTTTATTACCAAGATAGATGCCGTAAAAAGGAGACTCGCTGTCATTTTCAATCATATTTGTTTCCAGCTCTTCCTTCATTGAAAGCTCCTGGATCCCCACTTCACGGAACTTGTTAAATTCTTCAAGTGTTTTGTAATTAATTTTAAGGTTTTCCACTTTAAAAGACATGACTGACACTCCCTGATCAAAATTCCGGCAAGACGGCTTTTATGTAACCGCTTAAAGCCGTTTATGTAAATATTATAACCTAACAAAACAAAAAATTCTGCACATTTGCATAGAAAGCGTTTACAATAGAGAGGGAGATGGGGAAATTTGTTTTGAAAGGGGCATCTTTGTGAAAACGATTTTAATTGCGAACAGAGGAGAAATTGCGTTGCGGGTGATCCGTACGTGTCAGAAATTGAAGATCAGAACGGTTGCCATTTATTCAGAAGCCGATGCTGAACTGCCTTATGTGAAAGCAGCAGATTCGGCTCACCTGATTGGTCCGCCTCCAGTTTCTCAGTCATATTTAAATATCGCTAAAATTATTGAGATTGCCAAAAGTGAAAAGGTTGATGCGATTCACCCGGGGTATGGACTTTTATCTGAAAACAGCAGCTTTGTAAAAGCTGTAGAGGATGCGGGAATTGCCTTTATCGGGCCTGATGCTGACATTATCAGACGAATGGGTGACAAAATTGAAGCGAGAAAAACAATGATTGAAGCTGGTGTTCCGGTTGTACCCGGTCAGGAAAGTGAGGCTGCGGATATCGAAGCTGCCAAAACGTTCGCAAAACAGGCGGGTTATCCTGTGATGCTGAAGGCAAGCAGCGGCGGCGGTGGAGTAGGAATGGTGATGTGTGAAGATGAGCAAGCGCTCACTCAGCATTTTGATTCAACGAAGAAGCGTTCAGAAGCCTACTTTGGATCAGGTGAATTATTTATTGAAAAATACATAGCAAACGCTCGACACATTGAGGTGCAGATCTTCGGTGATAAAGATGGTAATGTGTATCATCTTTTTGAGCGAAACTGCTCGATGCAACGCAGAAATCAGAAGGTAGTGGAAGAATCACCTTCCCCGGCTTTATCAGAAGAAGCAAGAGAGCGTCTCATTTCGATTGCGGTGAAAGCAGCTCAGGCTGTCGGCTATAAAAATGCCGGAACAATCGAGTTAATCGTGGATGAACATGAACAGGCTTATTTCCTGGAAATGAATACACGTCTTCAGGTGGAGCATCCGGCTACTGAAATGATTACCGGCGTTGATCTCGTGGAGTGGCAGATAAAAACGGCTTTTGGTGAGCCGTTGCCAATTAACGGACAGGCTGAAATTAAAAGCAGCGGTCATGCAATAGAATACAGAATTTATGCGGAAGATCCAAAAACCTTTTATCCGGCACCAGGGCTCATTAACAATCTGCTGCTGCCCGAAGGTGATGGAATCCGGGTGGATAACGGATATGAAGCTGGCAATAAAGTGACGCCTTATTACGATCCAATGGTGGCGAAGCTCATTATCCATGCACCTGATAGACAGGCATGTATCGAAAAGTCACTTCAGGCTTTCGAATCATTGACGATTGAAGGGCTGAAGACCAATATTCCGCTATTTAAGCAAATACTGCATTTTGAAGACTTTGCAGAAGGACATTACCATACACAATCATTAACAATGATGAATAAAGGAGAAATTAAATCATGAAAAACATTCAATCAACAATGGCAGGAACAGTATTACAAGTATTAGTAAATGCAGGGGATCAGGTAGAGGCAGGGCAGGCTGTGATGATGCTTGAGTCTATGAAGATGGAGATCCCGGTAGAGTCTGAAACAGCAGGTACCGTCACTGAAATTAAAGTGAATGCCGGAGACTTTGTAAATGAAGGCGATGACCTTCTGACATTGGAATAAATCTTACAGAAAGGAGTGCGTATCATGACGCAGACAACGAATCAAAGTCGTTTTCAGGAAGCGGTAGAATCGATTAAACAAGGCGGTCAGCAGAAGTATCACGATAAATCAGCTGAGCAGGGCAAAATGTTTGCCCGTACAAGAATCGAGCGGCTTACAGACGAAGGCTCATTTAAAGAGGATGCACTTTTTGCAAACTATTTGGCGGGAGACCTCCCGGCAGATGGCGTCATAACAGGAACCGCTCTCGTGCAGGGACGGCCTGTGTGTATTATGGCAAATGATTCAACGATTAAGGCTGGATCATGGGGTGCAAGAACCGTTGAGAAAATCATCAGAATTCAGGAAACGGCTGAAAAACTGAGAGTGCCGATGCTTTATCTGGTGGATTCAGCAGGAGCGCGTATTACCGATCAGCTTGATATGTTCCCAAATCGCAGAGGAGCAGGGCGGATTTTTCATAATCAGGTAAGGCTTTCTGGTTTTATCCCGCAAATCTGTCTGCTATTCGGTCCTTCGGCTGCGGGTGGTGCCTATATTCCTGCATTTTGCGATATTGTAATTATGGTCGACGGTAACGCCTCGATGTATCTAGGTTCACCACGGATGGCTGAAAAAGTCATTGGGGAAAAAGTGACCCTTGAAGAAATGGGTGGCGCACGCATGCACTGTACGGTAAGCGGCTGCGGTGACCTGCTTGCGGTGAATGAAGAGGAAGCCATTGATAAAGCAATCGAATATTTAAGCTACTTCCCTTCTAATTTTACTGAAGCAGTTCCAGTAAAAGAAGCGGAAGAGGCTATCAGTGGAAAAGCGCTGTCTGAGCTGATACCTGCCAATCAGAATGCACCGTTTAATATGTATGACGCCATTGATACATTAATAGACGAAGGAAGTTTCTTTGAGATTAAAAAGCTATTTGCGCCGGAGCTCATTACAGGACTTGCAAGACTCGACGGGAAACCTGTTGGTATTATTGCCAACCAGCCGAAGGTAAAAGGTGGCGTACTGTTTGTTGATTCAGCTGATAAAGGAGCGAAATTCATTCAGCTGTGTGATGCATTTGGTATTCCGCTGCTGTTCCTTGCTGATGTACCCGGCTTTATGATTGGAACAAAAGTGGAGCGGGCTGGTATTATCAGGCACGGTGCCAAACTGATTTCAGCCATGAGTTCTGCCACGGTTCCAAAAATATCCGTCATCGTCAGAAAAGCGTATGGTGCGGGGTTATATGCCATGGCAGGCCCAGCTTTTGAGCCGGATTGCTGTATTGCGCTTCCTTCTGCACAAATTGCCGTAATGGGTCCGGAAGCTGCAGTTAATGCTGTTTACTCCAACAAAATACAGGCGATAGAGGATCCGAAGGAGAAAATAGCCTTCGTTCAGCAGAAGCACAAGGAGTATCAGGAGGAAATTGACCTGTACAGACTGGCTTCGGAATTGATTATAGATGATATTGTCGATCCTGATGATTTAAGAAGCACGCTGATTCAGCGATTTGACTATTACTCTACAAAAAATATTCCATTGCCGCCTAAAAAGCATTCCGTTTACCCTGTATAAATTAAGATAAGTATGACCGCCTTTCATTTTTGAAGAGAAGGACAGCCTGAGCAATGGGTTGTCCTCTTTTAATGAAAATAATCGTCGGAATTTGTCCTGCTAAAAATCACTTGTTATCATGGTTTTTTGATAAAATGGGTAAAAAGAAGGTGATCATGATGAATCTGGCTGTTATAGGCGGGGGAGCCATCGGTCTGTTACTTGCTGCAAATCTGGCAAAAGGCGGTTTCTCCGTTACAGTAATAACAAGAACGACTGAACAGGCTGAAGAACTTTCCATAAACGGTATTGGTATAGATTCCAAAAGAATAAAAGTAAATGCACAAACTGCGGAACAATATGATTTTGATAAAGCGGATGCTGTAATCGTAACAGTGAAACAGTATCATTTAGCAGAATTGGTTCCATTGCTGCAAAAAATTGATAAGGAGTGTCCTCTGTTTTTTATTCAAAACGGGATGTCTCATTTATCGCTTCTGGATCAGTTTCCCCATCAATCTATTTTTGTTGGAACAATTGAGCATGGCGTGAGTAAAAGTTCGCGTTCCGATATTCATCATAATGGAATTGGACCGTGGAAAGTGGCTCCGTTCAGAGGTGAGTTATCCAAAGCTGCATTTCTCGAAAACATTCAATCAGCGAATTTTCCTATTGAATTCGATCAGGATTACCAGACACTGATGACGGTTAAGCTCATCAAAAATATCATGATTAATCCATTTACTGCGCTCTATAAAGTGAAAAACGGTGCACTTATAACAAACCCTTATTTAAGAAAAAATATGCAGGCTCTTTATGAAGAAATACGGCTTGTTTTTCCGGATTTCATTTCGTTCTGTTCGTTTGATGATATTGAACAATTGTGTGAGAAAACTGCTAATAACCAGTCGTCTATGCTTTTGGATATTCTGAATGGAAGAAAAACCGAGATAGAGTCATTGACAGGATTTGCGATCAGGCGCGCTGAACTGAACCGGATAGCGGTTCCGATTCTTTCTTTATTACATAACAGTATTTTATCAATGGAATATAGGGAAGAAAATCAATGATGACGATGATCAGTTATATATTCAGCATTTTTTTCTTTTTGCCTATAACTGTTTATCTTACAGTGTTTATTATCGTGAAAAAGTGGGGAAGTGATCACAGGCTGGCTGTTGCATCAGGTATACATTGGTCTGTTCCTTTTTTTGCAGGAGCGGTCTATTTTACGATTGAATCAATCTGGTCGTTTTCAGCCCTCTGGATCGTCTGTCTGGTCATGGCGATAATTGGTATATTATCAGCGATCTATATCAGAAGTGTACAGACCGAATTCAACTATACTGAAGTGCTGAAAGGGATGTGGAGGCTGTCTTTTCTGGTATTCTTTCTGTTACATACTTTATTGATTATTCTCGGAATCGGCCTGTCTATTTATCACGCGGTAAGTTAGCAGGCATTTTCCTTTCGAATTTCGAAAAGCAGGTGGTATACTCAACATGGACTAATGCGGACTAAAGGAGTTTTCAACTATGTTTGTAAAACAAATCAACCTCCCTGCTATTCAGCCGTTTGCTTCTGAATACATAAAAGGAAATCATACAGCATTACAGCATTTTCATACAGATTATCAAAGTCAGACTGATTTCAAAAAAAGGGCAGAAAAAATCAGGTCCTTGAACTATGACCGGAAAGAACTTGTGCAATGTATAAGAAATTACATGAAACATTTCCCTTGCAGTTCCAAAACTGAGGAATCTCTTAGCCGGCTTGAAAAAGATGCGCTGGTTGTCATTGGTGGACAGCAGGCCGGATTACTGACAGGGCCACTGTATTCTATTCATAAGCTGATTTCAATTATTGTACTTGCAAAGCAGCAGGAGACAGAGCTAGGTGTACCCGTTGTACCCGTATTCTGGATTGCCGGAGAGGATCATGACTTTCTTGAAATCAATCATGTTTATACAGAAAAAGATGG
This sequence comes from Jeotgalibacillus aurantiacus, assembly GCF_020595125.1. Taxonomy (NCBI): domain Bacteria; kingdom Bacillati; phylum Bacillota; class Bacilli; order Caryophanales; family Caryophanaceae; genus Jeotgalibacillus; species Jeotgalibacillus aurantiacus. The sequence continues at coordinate 609,050 of NZ_JACNMS010000002.1, read as the reverse complement.
GCAATTACAAAAGATCGGTTATCCGGAACGCACTGATAAGAAAATGGCTTCCTCTATTGTATTTGATCATTCAGAGATGAAAAGCTGGATCAGAAAAGTGTTTTCAGGATTCGGAGAAACAAAATATACATCTGTGCTCTTACAAAGACTTGAACAGACAGTGGACAATTGTAAAACGATCACTGATTTGTTTGCCTATATGGTGATGGATCTGTTTAAAGAAGAAGGTTTGCTCATCATAGATGCGGCAGATAGAGGCATGCGCTCTTTAGAGTCAGCTTTTTTTCAACAACTTATCAGAAACAGCGAATCCATCACAGAGTCAGTCTTGAAACAACAGGCGCTTTTAACTGATCAGGGCTTTAAGCCGTTGATTGAGCTTGACCCGCAAGCGGCTAATCTCTTCATCACGATCAACGATGAAAGACATCTGTTATTCAAAAGTGACGGCTTGTTCAAAGATAAAAATAACCAGATTTCACTCACAGAAGACGAGCTTCTTGAGATTGCGGAAACAGAGCCTGAAAGACTAAGTAACAATGTCGTAACACGTCCGCTTATGCAGGAGCATTTGTTTCCAACACTTGCTTTTATAGCAGGGCCTGGTGAGATTGCTTATTGGGCAGAGCTGAAGTGTGCATTTGAGAAAATGGAGCTGGATATGCCTATCGTTATGCCGCGTCTGACGATTACGCTGATGGAACGCAATATCAGTCAGCTGTTGGATGAATTTGAGATTTCTCACGAAGACGCTGTGAAAACCGGTGCGGTTAAGCAAAAAGAAGCTTACTGGCATCGTGTGAAAAATGAATCGCTCGATCTTGAAGTGGAGGATACGAGAAGGCTATTAGAGGATCAATACAAAAAGATCTCCGGTCTGAGTAAAGAAATGGATCCGAATTTTCATTTGATTATCGAGAAAAATCTGTCCTATCATTTAAAGCAGCTTGATTATCTGAAGCGGAAATCGGATGATTCAATCCGTTTAAGACATAACATCGAGTTGAATAAATTTGCACGGATTGATCAGTCGCTCCGGCCATTCGGTGGACCTCAGGAGAGAATATGGAACCTTTATTATTATCTGAATAAATATGGCCCGGATTTAAGTAAGGACCTGATGATAGCGGAGTACGAATTTAACCACCGTCACCACGTACTTTATATCTGAATTTAAACATAGTGGATAATAGAAGAAATTAATTTTCATTCATGCTGAAAAGGCTAAGCTCTGAAAGGAGTTTTGCCTTTTCTTTTTTTATTTTCAAAATAAATAGTTAGAAAATTCATAATTCGGTATTTGCATTTGTTACAGTTGTGTTATCATACAAGAAAGAAGTGGTTTGAAGTGGGGGATTGTGGTACATTTAGGTGGAGAGGTGGTAAGAGCAATGTTCATGGGGGAATATCAGCATTCGATTGATACAAAAGGGCGAATTATTATTCCCGCTAAATACCGTGAACATGTGCAGGACCTCTTCGTTGTGACACGTGGTCTGGATCAGTGTCTTTTTGGTTATCCGCTTGAAGAGTGGAAGCGCCTTGAAGAGAAGGTCAGATCTCTGCCAGTGACAAAAAAGGATGCCCGAGCCTTTGCCCGCTTCTTCTTTTCAGGAGCTGTTGAATGCGAGATTGACAAGCAGGGAAGAATAAACCTGCCAAAGAATTTACTTGATTACGCAAAAATAGAAAAAGAATGTATGATCATAGGGGTCTCAAGCAGAATTGAGATTTGGGGTAAGCCAGTATGGGAAGATTATCTGGAGGAATCTGAAGATTCATTTGCAGAAATCGCTGAAAATTTAATTGACTTTGATTTGTAGAAAGCGTTGAGGTGTATGGAATGTTTGATCACACAACTGTCCTTTTAAAAGAAACGGTTGACGGGTTGGCTATTAAACCCGATGGCATTTATGTTGACTGCACGCTTGGTGGAGCAGGACACAGTGAATATCTTTTGTCTCAATTATCAAAAGAAGGACACTTATTCTGTTTTGACCAGGATCAGACGGCGATCGATTATGCCAGAGAAAAATTAAAGAATTATGAAGGACAGGTAACCTTTATCCGCTCGAACTTCAGGTTTCTGAAGGAAGAACTGAATGCCCGCGGGATCGAACAGGTCGATGGCATTTTATATGACCTGGGTGTTTCATCTCCGCAGCTGGATACACCGGAAAGAGGATTCAGCTATCACCACGACGCACCACTTGATATGAGAATGGATCAGTCAGCCGGTTTAACAGCGAAAGAAGTCGTGAACGAATGGTCATTTGAAGATCTTGTCCGCATTTTTTACCGTTACGGGGAAGAAAAATTTTCAAAACAGATCGCCCGTAAAATCGAGGCGGCTAGAGAGAAAAAAACCATTGAAACAACAGGGGAATTAGTCGAATTAATTAAAGAAGGAATTCCGGCCCCGGCAAGACGAAAGGGTGGACATCCGGCAAAGCGGATTTTTCAGGCAATCAGAATTGCCGTGAACGATGAGCTTGGTGTAGTGGAGGATTCACTCGAACAGGCGATTGAGATCTTAAAACCTGGTGGAAGGATCAGTGTCATAACATTCCATTCCCTTGAGGATCGTATTTGCAAAACGATCTTTAAATCCGCCGCTCAAGGTCCTGAATTGCCTCCCGGATTACCTGTTGTACCGGATGAGTACAAACCGGTCTTATCTTTAATTACTAGAAAGCCGATCGTTGCAGGAGAAGAGGAACTTGAAAAAAATAACCGTTCCCGCTCTGCAAAATTACGGATCGCACAAAAGAACTAACATGCTGAATGGGGGAAACGTAAATGGTGAATACTGCAAGGCAGTCTGAGTATAAGCATCAGACAGGCCAGGTGAAAAAAGTCAAGATCACCAGAAAAAGAAGCTCTGCTTTTACATTGGGCGAAAAAATGATTGCCGTAATTTTTGCAGCTTTTGTATGTATTGCCAGTCTGCAAATTATTACGGTTCAAGCAGAAATCTACAGCACAAATAAAGATATTCAGGATCTTGAATCAACGATTGTCGCGCAGGAAAATGTTAATAACGATTTGACGATTCAAGTCAGCCAGATGAGTACATATGAGCGTGTCTGGGAAAAGGCCAAGGAACTCGGCTTAACATTAAATGAATCAAGCGTGAAGGTTGTCCAGCAGCCATGAGCCGTTATGAAAAGTTAAAACAAAATTGGGGAGCGTACCTGCTATTTTTAGTATTTGGTGCTCTCTTTTTTGTTCTTATGACACGGTTTCTGACGTTACAGATCACTGGAGAGGCTGAAGGGAGAGACCTGGCTGCTCAGGCGCAGGCACAATATGCGCGAGAACAGATTCTTGAAGCGGAAAGAGGCAGAATTCTTGATCGCAATGGAGAAGTGATTGCTGAAGATACACAGACCTACAAAATTGTTGCGGTTTTGGATGAAGAGCTCACAACAAACGAAAAAAATCCGAGACATGTTCAGGATCCTGAAAAAACGGCCCGGGTTCTATCACAATATCTGAATATGGAGCAGTCGGAGATACTTGAATTTCTGAGGCTTGACCGCAAACAGGTTGAATTTGGACCTGAAGGCAAAGACATTCCACTGGAAGTAAAGCAACAAATTGAAAGCGAAAATCTGCCAGGCATTATTTTTCTTCAGGATCTAAAAAGATTTTATCCGAACGGTATTTTTTCTTCCCACCTGATCGGTTTTGCCCAGCCGGAAACAACAGAGGATGGGATAGTTAAAACGACTGGACAGATGGGTATTGAGCGGAATCTGAACGATTACCTTGAAGGAAAAAATGGAAGTCTGAAATTTGAAATCGATGGGCGGGGTTATTTACTTCCTGACAGTGATGAAGCCATTAAAAAAGCTCAAAACGGGCATGATGTATATTTAACCCTAGATAAGAAAATTCAGACCTTTCTTGAAGATGCGATGACGACTGTTGAACAACAGCATGCACCTTCAAATATGTTTGGGATTGTAGCTGACGCCAAGACAGGAGAAATCCTTGCGATGTCACAGCGTCCCACATTTAACCCGGATACAAGAGAAGGCTTAAGTGACAACTGGTATAATCAGATTGTCGAAAGCACCTATGAGCCCGGCTCTACCTTTAAAACATTTACACTGGCAGCAGCCATTGAAGAGGGTGTTTTTAATCCGAATGAAACGTACCCATCCGGAACCTATGATGTGAATGGCGTTCCGATCCGTGACCATAATGGCGGTCAAGGCTGGGGAACGATCAGCTTCCTTGAAGGCTTTGAACGGTCTTCTAACACAGCTGTTGCCTATCTGCTTGAAAAAATGGGACCGGAAGCGTTCAGAAAACATATTGAAAACTTCGGATTTGGTAAGGAGACAGGCATTGATTTGCCAAACGAAGCACCGGGTAACATTCTTTATAACTACCCGATTGAAAAGGTAACAACCTCTTATGGTCAGGGTACAACTGTTACGCCGCTTCAGATGATTCAGGCTGAAACTGCCATTGCCGGAGACGGTACAATGAAGAGGCCTTATGTACTTGATAAAGTGGTAAATCCTGAAACAGGAGAGGCGGTCTATGAAGGTAAGCCTGAGGAAACCGGAAAGCCTGTTTCAGCAGAGACAGCTGAAAAAGTACGGGGATATCTTCAGTCTACTGTTACGAGTGAAACCGGAACGGGTCAGCCCTTTGCACTCCCGGGATATGATGTAGCAGGAAAATCCGGAACAGCCCAGATACCTGATCCTTCAAATGGTGGATATATGACCGGGCGTGAAAATTATATGTTTTCATTTATCGGCATGGCACCAGCAGATGATCCTGAGTTGATTGTGTATGTCGGAGTTCAGCAGCCGACAATGGCTAACACTGAAACAGGATCAATGATAGTATCCAAGGTCTGGAATCCGGTTATGCTGAACAGCTTAAAATATATGAACATTCAGCCGGCAGAGGGTGAGGCAGCTGATCCTGTTGAAATCAAAGACTACACCGGTCAACCCGCTGATAGAGCACAAGATGAACTCGAACAGCAGGGACTTCGTGTGACAGTCATTGGAAACGGCTCAACTGTTGAAAATCAATCCGTTAAAACAGGGCAGCTGATGGCTGGTGAAAGAATCACACTGCTCGCTGATGGTGAACTGACGGTTCCCGATTTTACCGGATGGTCAGTCCGTGACGTTGTAGAAGCTGCATCTCTTGCAGGTCTGAAACTCGATATGACAGGCTCAGGCTATGCGGTACAGCAAAACTTAACGCCAGGGGCAGTGATCAACGGGCAGGAACCATTGTCCGTTCAATTTGAAACACCATCAGAAGCAAGAACCAGAACACAGCAGCAGACTGAATCTCCTGACAGTGAAACGGGAGATGTGCAGGATTAAAACTTAACCAGACGTATTAAAGTAAACTGGTAATGTTATACAAAGTGAAACCTCCAAATTGGGGGTTTTTCTTTTTGCGTTTATCCTGATCGATTCATCAATCAGGATATTCAAAATTCCTTCATATCCTCAAAAAGCTGACTTAGAAGCGGAGGAATCCCCCCGGTGCGATTGAAAAACAGCTAACCATCAGTTGGCATTTAAAGCTACTTAGCTGTTCACTGTCCGGCTGCAGAAAAGCGGAGACGACTCGTCCAGCCGCGGTAAGCATAAGTTGAAGATGAAAACGCAGCTGACCTTCCCCCCGCGTTCATCCTTGACTTATAGCCTCAAGAGGTTAGTCGCCGCAGTGAGACAAAGGAAAGCGAAGGGGAAGTCCTGCCTGATTTTATATTTATAAAACATGCTCCTCGAAAGATTCCTGTATGTTCCTAAATTTCGAAACATACAATGAATGCATCATGATTTACAGGAGGGATCAGGTGAAACCCCCAGTCAGAACCATTAAGAAAAGGCTGGTTATCAGTCTTCTGCTCGTCAGTATGGCAGTGCTGATTATGGCTGTCAGGTTACTTTATGTACAAGTATTCCTGCACGATGAATTATATGAAAAAGCGATTGAAAGCTGGAGCAGAGAACTGCCTATGGAACCGGAAAGAGGGCGGATCTTTGATCGTCATGGAGAAGAGATTGTCATTAATCAGCTTGCCCCAAGTTTGTTTATTATTCCGAGACAAATAGAAGACCGGAAAAAGACGGCATTATTACTAAGCGAAGTTTTGAATATTTCCATCGAAAAAGCTGAGGAATTTGTTAATCGGAAAAGTTCCATAGAGAAGCTGCATCCGGAGGGAAGAAAGCTCAGTTTTCAACAGGTACGGAAAATTGAAGAGGCATCTCTCACAGGCGTCTACATTGCGGATGATTATAAGCGTTTCTATCCTCAGGGAAAGACGCTGGCGCACGTTCTTGGATTTATCGGGGTAGATAACAGAGGGTTGTCAGGTCTTGAGCTTATTCATGACGAAAAACTTTATGGACAGCAGGGAGCAGTTGAACTCTTTACAGATGCTAAGGGTAAAGAGATGAGTGATATGCCATCAACCTTCAAAAAAGCTTCCCCGGGGAATGACCTGCATTTAACAATTGATCTGCGTGTTCAAAAAATTGTGGAGAGAGAATTGAATAATGCGCAGGAAAAATATGACCCGGATCAGATTATTGCAATTGCCATGAATCCCAAAACCGGAGAGATTCTGGCGATTGCCGGGCGACCGGATTTTCATCCAAATGAATACCAGAAAGTAAAGCCAGAAGTATATAATCGAGTTCTTCCGATCTGGAGTACATATGAACCGGGTTCAACTTTTAAAATCATTACCCTGGCAGCGGCCCTTGAGGAAGGGAAAGTGGATCTCCTCGATGAGCACTTCTTTGACAGCGGACATGTTGAAATCGGTGGTGCTCATCTTCACTGCTGGCAACGGGAAGGACACGGACAGCAATCGTTTCTTGAAGTGGTGCAAAATTCCTGTAACCCCGGTTTTATAGAGCTCGGTAACAGACTGGGCAAAGATGTATTGTTTGATTATATTAAAAAATTCGGTTTTGGCAGTAAAACAGGTGTGGACCTTGCAGGTGAATCAGACGGAATTTTGTTTAAAGAAGAAAACGTTGGTCCTGTTGAACTGGCAACTACCGCATTCGGACAGGGTGTAGCAGTAACCCCTATTCAGCAAATTACAGCAGTTTCGGCTGCTATAAATGGAGGGATCGTGCCAGTCCCGGGTATTACAAAAAAATGGACAGATGGCAGCGGTGATATGGTAGAAGAAATACCTGTCAAGATGAAGCATAGGGTGATTTCAGAGGAAACATCAAAGAAAGTGAGGGAAGCGCTCGAAACCGTAGTAGCTCAAGGAACCGGCCGAGGGGCATTTGTTGATTCTTACAGAGTCGGGGGGAAAACGGGAACAGCTCAGAAAGTAAAAGATGGAAAGTATCTTAAAGATAATTATATTGTTTCGTTTATTGGGTTTGCACCAGCTGATGATCCGGAAATTATCGTTTATCTTGCTGTTGATCATCCGAAAAACACCGTTCAGTTTGGAGGGGTTGTGGCAGCCCCGGTCGTAGGTACGATTCTGGAGGAATCGCTGGCGGTTTTAAACGTTGAACCAAGAAAGGTCCAGGTGGAGAAAGAAATACGCTGGCTGGATCCGATAACGTATAAAGTACCTGATCTTAAAGGGAAAACAAAAAAAGAATTAAACAGCATGCTGATGCCATTAAAAGTTGAAATCAGCGGACAGGGTGAAAAGGTAACGGAGCAGAGCCCGCAACCGGGTGTTACTCTACCCGAGGGGTCCATTTTAAGAGTGTATCTTGATTGATTAGTTAGCACTTATGTTTTAATTAAGGTAAAATATCAGTAATAAAGAAGGGTGGAGGAGTTGGAAAAATGAGACTTTCTGAGCTGGCGGGATGTCTGCCGTTTTATGAGCGTAAAGGACCGGTTTCCGATCCGTTGATTGCCTCAATCTGTCATCATCACCGTGAAGTGACAGACGGTGCTCTGTTTATTGCCCTTAAAGGTGAAAATAGAAATGGCAACGAATTTGCGGAGCAGGCTGTAAAAATGGGAGCGGTGGCAGTTATGACGGATACCGACTTAGGTCTTGATATTCCGCAGATTATTGTCAGGTTTCCAAAACATGCAGCTGCCCAGCTTGCCAATGCCTATTATGGATATCCGAGTTTTTATATGAATATGATCGGTGTGACTGGAACAAACGGAAAAACAACGGTTTCACACATGCTTCAATCAGTGTTTGATCAGATTAACCAGAAAACAGGTATTATTGGAACGTTGTATATGAAACAGGGGGATGTGGAAAAAACCGCTGTCAATACTACACCTGACAGCCTTTTGCTGCAAAAAACCCTTTATGATTTTAAGCTCGATGGTGTTAAAACCGTTGTCATTGAAGCATCTTCCCATGGGCTGGTCCAGGGAAGATTATACGGATGTGACTTTGATATAGCTGTGTTTACTAATCTGACGCAGGATCATCTGGACTATCATAAAACAATGGAGCATTACAAATGGTCCAAGTCATTGTTATTTTCTCAACTTGGTCACACACACGTGAAAGGACTTCCTAAATTTGCAGTCATCAATGCAGATGATCCTTATGCCCAGGATATGATTCAGGCGACCTCTGCACATATTATTTCATATGGTATGTCCGAGACTGCTGACGTCTATGCTTCTGATGTGATATCAAGTCGTACCGGTACATCCTTCATCATCCATACGCCATACGAATCATTTCCAGTAACGATTAAGTTTGCCGGCGTATTTAATGTTTACAATGCTCTTGCCGCAGCCGCTGCAGGATTTGCAAAAAGAATTCCCGGATCATTAATCCGGCAGGGGCTTGAAAAACTGAATGGTGTACCAGGAAGGTTTGAGCTTGTACAGGGGCCTCACCCGTTTACCGTTATTATCGATTACGCCCATACGCCAGACAGTCTTGAAAATGTATTACGTGCCATCATCAAGATGAAGCCCAGAAAGATCCTCACTGTAGTCGGTTGCGGTGGCGACAGAGACAAAGGCAAGAGACCTTTAATGGCCAGGGTGGCTTGCGGGTACTCAAATGAGGTCATATTCACTTCGGATAA